>CAZQMY010000163.1:0-12052 GCA_964594405.1 uncultured Spirochaetaceae bacterium
AGCCCGGCGAGGTTGAAGAGCACCGAGAGCACCACCATCGCCAGCGTGACCCAGATCCCGTCCGCGCAGGGATACGAGGGGCCGCTCATGGGATTGCCCATGTCGAGGCGCGACACCGCGGTCGTGATGCGCTCAGCCCGCACCGCGAGGTACGCCTGGAGGTCCAGGCTGGCGGCGTACATGTTTCCGCCGAAGAGCGAGGCGTCGACAATCTGTCCCTCGCCGGTGCCCTGGCGATGGTAGAGCGCCATCAGCGTGCCGAAGGCGAGCATCACCGCCGTATGCATCTGACCGGTGCCGCTGTAGACGGGGGGCTGTCCAGGCTCTCCGAGCGTAGGCATCAGCCCCGCCCGCGCCGCCGCCAGCTCATCGATGGCGGGCAGATCGCGATCCGGCCCGTCGGGCCCGAAGCCCGAGCCGCGGGCATAGACCAGGTCGGCACGCTCGCGACAGAGCGAGTCGTAGTCCCAGCCCTTCCGCTCCAGCGTCGCGAAGGGCAGATCCGTGAGGAAGACGTCGGCCTTGGCCACCAGCCTTCGCAGCAGCGCATCGCCCGCCTCGCTCTCGAGATCGATGGCGACGCTGCGCTTGTTCCGCTGCGCGAGCTGGTGATGGCTGTCGAAGGCCTCTGCCGGATGCATGCCATCGCGATTCGCGTCTGGCGCCGGCGCCCCGAGATTCTCGACCCGGATCACGTCGGCGCCGAAGTCGCCGAGCACCGCCGCCGCCACGCTCGCGAAGAACTCGGTACTGAGATCCAGAACCACCACACCTTCGAGCGCCCTGCTCATGATGGGCTCACCTCCCTTGCAGACGGGCCTTCGCCCCGCACATCGCCGCAAAACCCGAGCTCCCCCGGCCCGAGAGATGAGGGCACCTAGATGTGGGAATGCACCCGGCTTCGGCGTCGACGCGCGCTAGGCGCTCCACTCCTTCACCTTCGCGAGAGTGAGGTCGACGCTCTCCACCGTGTCGGGCAGCGGACGGCCGAGCCACTCGCGATAGAAGGTGTCGAGGTCGGGCAGGAACTCGAAGTCCGGCGGGCAGCCCCGCGGCACCGCCTCCACCTCGTGCAGGGCACCGCAGACCGGGCAGATGTATTCGCGCAGCTGCACGTAGCGAGGATCGGGCATCTCGCGCTCGCGGTAGATCTCCCGCAGCTTCTCCTCGTCGTCGCGCACGTGGATGAGCGCGGAGAGCTTCCAGTTCACCCGATGGTCGCCGAAGGAATGCCCACAGATGCACTTCACGACGCGCCCCTCCGAGGAGGAGACGATGAAGAGCTTTGGCGTGAGGGGCAGCAGGATCGGATCGTCGAAGCCGACGCGCGCCTGCATGATCTCGATGTACTTGTCGAAGCGATCCGCATCCTTGGGGCTCTTGATCATGTCCTGGGTAGCGGGCCAGGGCAGGACGCCGTCGATCAGCTTCTCGATGTCGGCTTTGTGGAATTCGGCCATGATTCGCTTCGCTCCTACTCTTCGTCCGTGAAGACGAAGTCTTCCGGCAGGTTCCAGAATGCCCGCAGCTCTTCCGCATAGCTCGGCGAGAGCGCCATCGAGCTCTTCCACATGCGGCGCACGGCGACGTCCATGTTCTCCTGGGCCTCGATCCGCTCGCGCTCGGCGGCCCACCACTCCTTGAAGGGGATGGCTCGGGTCTTGCGCTGCTCGCGCATCTCGTCGCGCTTCGCGTCGGTGGCGTCCGTGTCGACGACGTAGGTGCCCGTTGCGTTCGAGGTGACGACGCCGTGTACGTCCAATGCGACGCGCTCGGTGGTCCAGCGCTCGTTCAGGTCGTGGGCGACCCGCTCGGGATCGCGCAGGATCGGATCGCCCATCGCCTGCGCCCCGCCGATCGGGTGCACGATGATGTCGTAGTCCTGCAGCGGCTGGGGCGTCACGAAGGGCGCCACCAGGTCGGTCTGCATGTCCTTGGCCTCGATCCGGCTCACCATCTCAGGGCTCTCCGGGTCGCCACGCCCATGCACGAGCGGCGCCTGCTTCTCGATCAGCTCCTTGACGTTGGTGTCGTGGGCGTAGGCCGGTCGATCGGGGACGACGGGATAGGCCCCGTACATGCCATGGTTTCCGAGCATCTTCGAGCGCATGCCGGCGTCACCGCACTGATACTCGAGCCCCGGGGTGTTGTAGACCATCCACACCGCCGTATGGCCGAGACCACCGCGAAACTGTCCGAAGCCGCCCGAGTTGGGCTCGACGTTTCGACCCAGGAAGAGGATCGGGTAGTAGAGCTCGCCCACCTCGGCGTTGCCGAAGTCGCCCTCCGGCGTGTAGATGCACCAGGCGCTGTTCTCACCGTCCATGTAGCCCTTGGCGGGGGAGCCGTTGCTCGCCTGCTCGAGGGTGAGGCCGGCCAGATAGATCCCGGTCTGGTTCACGCCGGCGAACTCCGCCGTCATGATCGTGGCACTTCCGGCAGTCATCTCCTCGACGAAGCCGCGCATCTGGAAGAGCCGGCCGAAGACCTCGTAGAGGCTCGACAGCCAGGTCACGGCCGGCGCCCAGGCCACGCCCGACGCCGCCTCGAAGTTGGTCTCGAAGGGGTTCGCCCAGCTGCCCGCAGGCGGCATCTCGATGTTCCACGCCGACGTCGGGCCCGAGTTGAACATGTCGAAGCCGATGATGTGCGAGTAGCCCATCATCAGGCCGGACTTGAGGGCCGTCGGGCTGATGTTCTCACCGAAGGGCACCGTCCCGCTGGCCCCGCGGAGCGAGAGGTCGACGCTGGCGTCGGCCTTGATCGTCAGGTCCATCGGCAACGCGAACACACAGTCGATGTCCTGCTTGGGCAGCAGCACGCGCTTGCCCTTCATGGCCAGGTCCTTGAACTGCGTCTTGCGGATGCGGCCAGGCACGGTCTGCGTCCGCACTCGGCCCACTGCGTAGCGGCGGCTGTCCTCCACGTACTCCTTGCTGGCGTCCATGAAGAAGTCGAGGCCGTACTTCGCGATCACCTCGTTCAGGCGCTCGCGGATCGTGATGCAGCCTGCGAGTCGGCCTCGCGCATCGCCCAGCACGAGGTCGGGCGTCCGCGTGCGCGAGCGGATACGCATCTCGTACCACGGGTAGAACTTGTCGTGCTCGCCCACCCGCTCCATCGAGATGGCCAGGCCGTCGCTGTAGCAATCCGGGTTCAGGAAGCCGATCGAGCCTGGGGTCACGGAGCCCGCGTCTGAGACATGCGATACGCACGAGGCCCACGCGATGAGCCGGCCCTCGTAGAAGAGCGGCATGCACATGTCGAAGTCCGGCGAGTGGATGCCGCCGTAGTGCGGGTCGTTGTTCTCGAAGATGTCCCCCTCCTTGAATCCGGGGTAGTCCTCGTAGGCCCTGATGAAGTTCTTGATCATGTCCGAGAGCAGACCGGCGTGCGCGGAGATGCCGCGCGAGATGCAGATGGCCTCTCCGGTGGCCGTATGCAGCCCCCAGAGCGCGTCTCCGCCCTCGGCCGCGATGGGCGACGACGAGACCTTGCAGCCCGTCGCCCAGGCGGCGTTGCAGAGATTCGAGAGGATGTGCCAGACGGCCTCGTACGTCCCCGGATCGTCCTCCTTGCGTGCCAATCGCTCCAGCCCGAAGAGGAAGCCGGTCTTCTCGAAGGCCTCCTGGTTCGCATTCATCTCTTCGTTCAGGGAAAGCTCCGCCATCATGCGTCCTTCCTGGTGATCCAGTAGATATCGTGCTCGTCGATGCGCACATGCCACTCCGGCGGCACGAAGAGCGTGGTATTGGAAGCCTCGATGACCGCGAGGCCGTCGACCTCGTTGCCGGGCACCAGGGACTCCATCTCCCAGATGTCGGCCTCCTGCCACTTGCCGCGCATGAAGACCTCGCGCTTGCCCTTCAGCGCCTTCTCCGCGGGTGTCTTGCCCGAGAGCTCATGCCTGGCGAGCTTGGGCTTCACGGTGTCGACCTTCGCCACCACGCAGACCTCCGTGATGTGGAAGGCGCCGACGTCCGGGCGGGCCGCCAGCGTGAACATCTTCGCATAGAGATCTTCGAAAGCGGTGAACAGGGCGTTCATCTCCTCCAGCGTCGTCACTGACTCCACCGGCGACTCGACCTCGACGTCGTCGAGCTGCCCGTAGTATTTCATGTAGACCACACGAGAGATCGAGATCTGCTCGTCGCGGAAGCCTTCGCCCTTGAGCTCCTCGCGGAGCTCGGCCTCGAGCGCCTTCCAGGTGGCGTCGATGGGCTGCATGTACGCCACCCTGGTCTCATCGTCGAGATCGGGCGTGACCACGGCGCCCACGCTCTTGTGGCGGCGATGCGAGTAGTCCATGCACGCCCCGCCCCAGGCCGAGAAGCCGCCTGCGTGGGGCACGGTGATGACGCCCTTCCACGGATGATCGCCGGCGTAGCCGAGCAGGTGGAGCGGGCCGCCCCCGCCATAGCCGAGCAGGACGTACTCGCGGATGTCGTGACCCACCATGAGGCTCTGCGTGAGATGCTCGCGCATCATCACATTGAGCAGCTCGAGGCAGGTCTCGGCGGCTTCGTAGACGTCGAGACCCAGCGGGTCCGCCACCTTCTCCTTGAAGAGCTCGTACGAGACATTCTTGTTGATCTTGACCTTGCCGCCGAGATAGTTGGTCTCCGAGAGGATACCCAGGAGCAGATTGACGTCGTTGATGGTGGGCGTGGTGTTGCCCGCCTCCATGAACGTGGGCCCCGGCGTACCACCCGCCGAATCCGGGCCGAGCTTGATGCGGTTGGTCTGCGGATCGACACGAATGTAGGTGCCGGTCCCGGCACCGATGGACGTGATGCCCAGCATCGGCACGTTGACGTACATGTCCTGGAAGCCGGGCTCGCGGTCGATGGGAAGGACGCCGGCCGTGATGGTGCCGGCGTCGAAGGAGGTCCCGCCCACGTCGGAGCAGACGATGTTCTCCTCGCCGATCACGCTGCCCAGGTACTTTGCGCCCATCAGGCCGCCGACCGGCCCGGACATCGCAGCCTCGAAGAGTCGCGGATAGCGGATGTTGGTGATGCCCCCATAGCCGAGCACCGTCTTGAGGCTGTGCTGGTATCCGATCTTCTTCAACTGCTCCTCGATCCGGAAGAGCTGCTTGCGCGCGGGATCGGAGGCGTAGGCCTGCACGACGGTCGCGTTCGCCCGTGAGATCTCGCGCGTCGTGGGCGCCACCTTGTTGGAGACCTCCAGCACGACCTCCCGACCCACCTCCTTCATGACCTCGCAGCAGATCTCGGCCGCGCGGTCCTCGTGCATCGGATTCACGAAGGACTGCAGGAAGATGATCGCGATGGCTTCGACCTGCTCGTCGACGATGAGCGAGCGAGCGCCCTCCCGCACCTCGTGCTCGTACATCGGGATCACCGGCGTGCCGAACATGTCGATGCGCTCGGTGACGCCGCGGGCCAGCTTGCTGGGCACGAGCGGAATGCGGTGCTTGCGATACTGCATGTGGGTGATCTCGGACCACTGCAGGCCGATGAAGGTCTGTGAGCCGCGCCCCTGCGAGATGATGTCCTCGAAGCCCTTCGTGACGAGGATGCCCGTCTTGTAGCCGCTCATGTTGATGACGGTGTTGAGCATCGACGTGCCGGTGTAGATGGCGGTCTCGATGCTGGCACCGAAGTCCGGCTGCTCTTCCTTGGGAATGCCCATGTAGTCGAGGGCCTCCCAGAAGGACTCCATGTATCCAACGGACTCGTCGTGGGGGGACGTCGGGGCCTTGCCGACCACGCTGCGGCCTTCCTCGTCGACGACGATGACGTCGGTCATCGTACCGCCTGCGTCGCAGGCTACGAGATATCGGGACATCGAACTGCTTTGCCTCCTTCGACGATGCGGTGCGCATCCACTGACTGCAGCTGCTCGGGTGCGGTCCGCGCTCGAATTGCTCTGGGTGGGTCTCGTGAAGCTCTACTCTCGAACGAGGGGCTTGCGGGTGAACAGACGGTGAGGGGGCGGGCCGGATCGGCGCGCATGTGGACCCGACCGACGCCTCGCGCTCTGGAGGGCCGCATGACGGGGGAGTGGGGCGGATGCCTGGCCTGCGAAACCGACTGTATCTGATCGTGCCCCGGACGGGCAATCAGGTCGGGCCCTTTGACACCCGCACTGGCAATAGTTTGCGGCGTTCGAGGGGATCGGGCGCGGCGCTGGCAGTTGTGTTACTCAGGGCCGATCCTACGCTGAACCGTGCAGGCCTGGTCCAGTGCACGGCTCACGCGCGGCCGCTTCGCCGCAAGCCTCGACATCGCGCGAGCGATCGCGAGCGCCGAACGTGTCGGGTCGGCTCGAAGGCAACCCGGCAAGGGCAGGCGCGACGCGATGTCGTCGCATGAACATCCGTCGAACCCCATCGACATCAGCAGGAGCATCTACGGCATGACCAAGGACCCGTTGCACACCAAGCTCTGCGACCAGCTCGGCATCGAGTACCCGATCGTCGCCTTCACGCACTGCAAGGATGTTGCAGTCGCGGTGATCAATTCGGGTGGCTTTGCCGTCCTCGGTGAGGCAATGCATACACCGGAGCAGATCGCCCAGGACATCGCCTGGATTCGCGATCGCGTGGACGGCAAGCCCTTCGGCATCGACCTCGTGCTGCCCTCGTCGGCGCCCGTCGAGATCACCGTCGACGACGTTCTCGCGCAGATCCCGCAGACGCATCGGGACTACGAGCAGATGATCAAGAAGAAGTACGACGTCCCCGACCCGAAGGAGGAGATCGACCTCCATCAGTGGGGCGGCCTGAATCAAGAGCTCGGACGCAAGCAGCTCGAGGTGCTGCTCGACGAGAAGGTCCCGGTGATCGCATCGGGCCTCGGCAGCCCGGCCTTCCTGCTCGACGCGGCCCATGAGCGCGGCTGTCTGGTCTGGGGACTGGTGGGCAAGACGCGCCAGGCCCGCCGCCAGCTGGAGGCCGGCGTCGACGGGATCATCGCCCAGGGCTTCGATGCGGCGGGCCATACCGGCGAGATGGGGACCTTCTCCATCGTACAGGAGGTGGCCTCCATCGCCGGCGATACGCCCATCATCGCCGCCGGTGGCGTGACCACCGGGCGACACCTGGCCGCCGCGATCTGCCTCGGCGCCGCCGGTGTCTGGACCGGCACCCTATGGCTGCCCTGCCGTGAGTCCGATGTGGACATGATCATCAAGGAGCGCCTGATCGAGTCCGATGCCGAGGCCACGGCGTTCTCGGATTCGATCTCGGGCTTCACCATGCGCGTGCTGAAGTGCCCGTGGACCGACGAGTGGAAGAAGCCCGACGCCCCGGCCGCGCTGCCCTCGCCCGTCCAGATGATGCTGAGTGCCAACTACATCCAGGGCGCCAATGACCACCGCCGGGCCGACCTGATGACCGAGGCCTGCGGCCAGGGCGTGGGCTCCATCCAGGAAATGAAGCCCGCCCGGCAGATCGTCTTCGACATGGTGGAGGAGGCGCTCACCGCCTTCGACGAGATCATCGGCGACGAGGACGACGACTAGGCGGGTCGACCTCCCTTCAGCGCCACCGAGGCCACCCGCAGCTCGGCAACGGCGGCGTGCAACGGGCGTGCGCATCCGCTCTGCCTTCCCGAAGAAGCCATTGCGCGGATCGGAGCGGCGCTGCGAATACGCCGAGAGCCGCCACCGATCGTTGCCCGCCCCGTGAACATCCGGGCAATCGATGCGACAATGGTGGTCGGGCCGTCCGGCCCGTGAGCCGCCAGGGGGGCGCCCCGGCCCCCGAGCCGAGCGGGCCTTCGAGCGCCCACTGCCGACAGAGTCGCCAACCGTGAGTTCGAGATCCGATCAGACGCCGAAGAGCCGAAACGCCGAGCAGAGCCCCACCGCCGAGGCCTCGTTCGAGGCGGCGGACGGGGCGCGCGCCCTCGCGCCTGCACCGCCCGCCGAGGGCGAGGATCCGAACGCTCGCCGACCGGGATTCAACCCCGCCGTCGCGGGCAAGCGCGCGGAGTGCGATGGCGGAGGCCTGGGGCCCGGCGGGCGCTACATCCAACGCCAGGACTTCACGGGCACGCTCACCGGCGAGTACTACGATCAGGGCGACCCGCCCTGGCGTTGGTACCTGCTCACCGAGCTCACCGACAAGCCCGACGGGTTCCCCTTCGAGGCGGTCTGGTGCGAATCCGAGAGCCTCTTCCTCATCCATGACCGCCCCCCCGTCGGATCGGGGCGCATCACCTGAGCCCCGACCCGTCGCTCGCGGCGCACCGCGACGCATCGCCGCGACTCGGAAGCGAGACAACGAAGCACCCATCGAGAGAACGAAGGAGATCGGCGCCGAGGGGCGCGCGGTCGAGGAGCGTACCAAGCGTGAGAGTGGTCGTCTGTATCAAAGAGGTGATGGACCCGGATGCCGTGAACAACTACGCGGTGGCGGGCCGTCTGGAGATCGGTGAGGACGGCAGGTCGCTCACCCAATCCTCGATCCCCCGCCTGATGAACGCCTATGACGAGCAGGCCATCGAGGCCGCGCTCAGGCTGCGCGACGCGGGCGCCGACGTGACGCTGGCCGTGGTCTCCGCCGGCAAGGGCGTGGACAAGATGCTGAAGCATGCGGCCGCGCTCGGCGCCAACGAGCTCACCGCCATCGACGTCGACACCGACGCGCTCGATCACCACGCCGTGGCGCACCTGCTCGCCGCCGAGATCGGGGCGGGCGGCGGCGCCGACCTGGTGCTCTGCGGGCGGCAGGCCTCGGACGACGATCAGGGTGTCGTGCCGGCATTGATCGGCGAGCAGCTGGACATGCCGGTGATCACCATCGCGCGCGCCATCGAGTGCGACGGCAGCACCGTCAAGGTGACTCGGGTGACACCCGATGGCGATCAGGTGGTCTCAGCGAGCTGCCCGGCGGTGGTGACGATCTCGAACGAGCTCGGCGACCCGAGGTACCCCTCCGCCAAGGACAAGATCAAGGCGCGCAAGGCCAGGCCGGCGGTGAAGACGCCCGCCGACCTCGGCCTCGGGGACGATCAGCTCGCCGTCAAGGTCCGGCTGGCGAAGCAGTACGTTCCCCAGGTGCAGGGTCATTGCGAGATGCTGGAGGGGGACTCGCCCGGTGCGCTGGCCGAGCAGCTGATCGCGAAGTTGAAGAACGACAGCATCATCTAGTCCGGTCGTCCGGGGCCACGCGATCCGGTCCACGCACGCCGGCGCGGCCAGCCGAGACACCGAACCACTCCGAGAAGGCCGAGGGCAACGCCCTGCCCTCTCTCACGATCCAGAGGAGCCCATCTCCAATGTCAGACGCCATCGTTGCGATCAGCTGGTGCGAGGAGGCCGGCGGACTGCCGGCCGGCGCCGAAGAACTCCTGACCGTGGCCAAGGGTCTCGCCGACAAGACCGGCAGCCCCCTGCACTGGCTGCTGCTCGGCCCGCTCGCCGACGGGGCCGAGGAGGCCGCTGGCCGGTACGGCGTGGCGTCGTTGCATCATCTGGACGACGACAAGCTCGCGAGCTTCAGCGCCGACGCCGCCGTGGCCGCACTGGCCGCCTATGCGGGCGAGCGCAGCCCGAAGGCGCTGCTCTTCCACCAGACCCTCGATGCCCGCGTCGTCGCCCCCCGCCTGGCGGGCCGCCTCGGCTCTGCGGTGGTCATGAACGGCGTCTCCATCGAGCCCGGCGGCGACGGCTTCGAGGTGACGGCCACCGCCTACGGCGGCGATACGCGCTGCGTCTACGCCATCGGCGGCAGGGCGCCGATCGTCTCGTTCGGCGCCAACGCCGTGGTGCCCGCACCGGGCGATGGCGCGCCGGTCGGCGCCGAGCCGGTCTCGGCCGATCTGAGTGGCGTCGAAGAGCGCATCACCGTGGTGGAGGAGGCACGCCTCGACGGCCCGCGGCTGGACGACGCCGAGATCATCGTCTCCGGTGGACGAGGGCTCGGCAAGGCCGAGAACTACAAGCTCATCGAGGAGCTGGCGGCCGCGCTGGGCGGCCTCGCTGGCGCCTCCCGGCCGATCGTGGACGACGGCTGGGTGGACAGCGCGCATCAGGTGGGCCTCACCGGGCGGATCACGCGTCCCAACCTCTACATTGCCGTCGGGATCTCCGGGGCCAGCCAGCACATGGCCGGCTGCTCCGCCGCCAAGACCCTGGTCGCCATCAACCGCGACGAGGATGCGGCCATCTTCCGCCACGCCCGCTACGGCATCGTCGGCGACTGCCTCGAGCTCCTCCCGGAGCTGATCAAGGCCGCCGCCGCCCGCTAGGCAGGGAGGGAGCGCCGTGAGCGAAACCATCGACGCCGTCGACGGCCTCTTCGAGGAGACGGCCGCGGGCCCGCGGTTGATCGGCTCGCGCTGTCGGACGTGCGGCGCGCCCTACTTCCCCAAGGCCTCGGTCTGCCACAACCCGGAATGCGACAACTCGGCTCTGGAGGACACTCACTTCGGTCCCAGCGGAACGCTCTTCTCGAGCTGTATGCAGAACTATCCACCCCCACCGCCGGTGGTGCATGCCGAGCCCTTCGTCCCCTATGGCGTGGGGATCGTCGATCTGCCCGACGGCCTGCGTGTGGTGGGCCGCATGCTGGCGGAGGATCCCCTGGCGGTGGAGATCGGCAGCGAGATGGAGCTGGTGATCGCGCCGCTGGGCGAGGACGCCGAGGGCAGGACGGTCATGTCATGGCAATTCAAGCCGGTCGGCGCATAGGGACGCCGGAAGGAGCCTTTCGATGAGGGACGTCGTCGCGCTCGGTGTGGGCATGCATCCCTGGGGCAAGTTCCCCGACAAGCCCCTGAACGACCTCTCGCGGGTGGCCATCGAGGCCGCTCTGGCCGACTCCGGCCTCGCCTGGCGCGACGTCGGCGCCGTGACCGCCGCGAGCTCGCGCTTCTCGGGCGGCAAGGGCTGGGGCCTGAACGGCAACGACATGGTCGAGGACATGGGCTCCACGGGCATTCCCGTCTACAACATGAGCGCGGGCTGCGCGGCCGGGGCCAACGCATTCAACGTGGGCTACACGATGGTGGCCAGCGGCGTGCACGACGTCGTCCTCGTCGTCGGCGCGGAGAAGATGCCCAAGGGCTTCATCCAGACCTCGGGTCTCGACGACGACACCGACCCGGAGTATCTGCGCCAGCGCTGCATCGGGCTGCCCGGTCCGGGCTTCTGGGCGCAGCTCACCCATCGGCGCATGAAGGATCACGGCACCACCGAGGAGGACCTCGCGCAGGTCGCCGTCAAGGCCCACCGGGTCGGCACCCACAACGAGTACGCGCGCTTCAGACAGCTCTTCACGCTCGAGGACGTCCTCGGCTCCAACCTCGTCAGCTTCCCCCTCCGCCTCTACGAGATCTGTCCCGTGAGCGATGGCGCCGCTGCGGTGATCCTCTGCTCGCCCGACGTGGCGCGCAAGCAGACGACGCATCCCATCACCGTGGCCTCCAGCGCGGTGGCCACGGCACGCTTCGACGACGGTCTGCCCCGCGGCCTCGGCTGCGTACCCGGCAAGGGGAAGGCCCACCACAGCGAGGCCAGGCAGGCCGTGGCCAAGGCGCTGGAGGGTGCGGGCATCGGGCCGAAGGACCTGCACCTGACGGAGCTGCAGGACAACACCGTCTACTACGAGCTCGCCTTTCCCGAGGAGTGGGGCATGTGCGCGGCCGGCGAGTCCGAGTCACTCCTGCACGCCGGCGAGACGCTGCCGACGGGCAGGATGCCCATCAACCCGAGCGGCGGCTTCCTCTGCTTCGGCGAGGCGACCACCGCCCAGGGCATCTTCCAGATCTGCGAGGTGGCCTGGCAGCTGCGCGGCGAGTCCGGCAAGCGCCAGGTGCCGAATGCCCGCATCGGGATGGCCCAGAGCCTCGGCCTCGGCGGCAACGGGACGGCGACGATCCTGAAGCGCTGAGGATCGGCGCGACGTTGCAGGATCGCGGCGCCGCCGTGTCGACCGCGGCCGCTACGAGCTCGGCAGGAAGATCTTCAGCGAGGAGTACGGCGCCGCTCAGCGGGCACAAGATCCGGACGCCCGGATCGCCGCGCCTCAGAACCCGATGGGCAAGCTGCCTGTCGAGACCCGATCGCGGGCGCACTT
>CAZQMY010000164.1:0-12034 GCA_964594405.1 uncultured Spirochaetaceae bacterium
CGCCCAGCATGCGCTCCGCCCCCGGAAAGCCGCCCGGCCGCGCGCCGCCGGCGCGCCGCGCCTTGGCCACCGCGAAGCCGAGCCCGGCCTCCACCGGCGACACGCTCTCGTCCATATCCTGCCCCCAGAGCGGCAGCACGTCGAGGAAGGACATGTACTCGTACTCGGACATCCCCACGAAGTGGTTGAAGACCGTGAAGCGCAGCAGGTCGTCCAGGATTCCGACCTGCCAGTAGTAGAGTCCGGTCGTCGCGCCGACCACCGCCGCGGTCCCGAAGTAGCTCAGCAACATTCGAGGCAGCGTGAGGCGCGCGGACGCCGGGATCCCGCGCGCGAAGGCGACCATCAACGCCACCGAGGCGAGCAGGCCCGCGAAGCCGTAGTCCTGCTTGCAGAGCACGCCGAGGCCATAGACGAAGCCTGCGCCGTGGAGCTGCCAGGGCTTCCGATCCTCGAAGTAGCGGAGCAGGAGCATCAGGCCCGCGAGCAGCACCAGCAGGCTCGTCGTGCTGTAGCTGTAGATGTGCCAGTGGGGGAAGCTCCAGACGCGGTAGAGGATCAGACACGCGACGGTCCACAGCGCGTAGGGGAGCGAGACCACGCGCCGCATGAAGACGAAGAGCAGCGTCACGTAGGCGGTGAACTGCAGCATCACCACCCATCGCGAGATCCAGACCGAGGGACCGAAGAGCTCGAAGACCAGCGTGAGGAACCAGAAGGCGCCCGGCAGGGGGTAGAAGGTCGCGTCGCGATAGAACTCGTGGCCGTTCCGCGCCATCTCCGCGAACTGCACCATGTGGCCCTCGTCCATGAAGTTGAACCAGAGCAGGAAGTAGGGGAGCTGCAGGCCCAGGGTGAGGCCGGCCACGCCCAGGGGCAGGAGCCGGAGCACGGGGGATCCGGCCGCGGGATCCTGCCCGCCGGCCTCGGTGGCCGGATGCGACAGCGCCTCGCCGAGTCGGTTCACGTCCCTGCGGCTCTCCGGTGGGCGCTGGCGCGCGCCGGGGCCGAGGCGAGGCGCCCGCCGGACGCAAAGGGCGCGCGGCCGATCCGGGCCGCCGCCTCCATCGCGCGCTCCCTCTTCGCCGCTCTCAGCTTCTCCACCGTCACCTTCGCCACGGAGGGGCCACCCACCAACGCGGCGGTCCACCGCGCCGCGCGCCCGGGCGGGCCGGAGCGCCTCCGCGGCGGCCCCGAAATTGACGCAAGCCTAAGGCCTTCGTAAGCTTTTTTCATCCGAGAACGACCCCCCAGCGCCCCGCCACCGCCTCCGAGCTCCCGCCCGACGTCCGAGCGAGGACAGCGCGACCGGCATCGGCGCGCCGGGTGTCGTCGACGGCTGGATTGCCGGGTAGAGCCGAACGGGAGAGGCGCTGAAGAGGCTTGAAGACGACGCTCGCCATCGCGGGTGTTCGCAATTCGATGCCTCCCGGATCGGAACGAGGAGAGCACCCCAAATGGCCGCAAGATCGCCCATCAAGCTGGATCAGCCCACCCTGCGGCTGCTCGTCATTCAGTGGCTGCTCTTCGGCGGCAGCTTCGCGCTCTACTTCTTCGCCGCCATGCCCCCCGGTGAGACGCGCGGCTTCCTGGAGAGCGCCGCCGGCTTCCCCGTGCTCGTCGACATGGGCATGCGCTTCCTGGCCATCCACATCGCCTTCACCATCTGGCACGAGGCCGCCCACGGCAACGTCTCGAATCGCAAATGGGTGAACAACGTGGTCGGCGTGCTCGGGATGGTGCCCTACGGCACCCCCTACTTCCTGCAGCGCCACGTGCACCTGCTCCATCACAAGTACCTCAACGTGCCGGTGCAGGATCCGAACCTCATCTACGCGGACGGCCCCTTCTGGCAGCTGCCGATCCGCTACGCGCGCACCATCGGATTCGCGAAGCAGATGCTCCGGGAGGATCCGCGGACCCGGAGCATGAAGATCTCCGACTACTCGGTCATGGCTGCGATCGCCGCGGTCCACGTCGTGGCGCTCTTCCAGGGCGTGCTCCTCGAGGTGCTGCTCCTCTGGGCGGTCCCGTTGGTCTTCGCGAAGATCGTGATGGACTGGTACGTGAACTACCTGCCCCACGTCGGGCTGCCCGCCGATCGCTTCCTCGGCACGCGGATCATCGACGAAGGCTGGCTCAGCCTGACGCTGCTCCAGCACAACTACCACGCGATCCACCACCTCTGGCCGAGCATCCCCTGGCATCGATACAAGGACACCTTCGACGACCGCCGGGAATACCTGGTGGATCACGGCGTTCCCATCGAGCCCAGCCTCTTCGCCCCGCGCCTGCGGCCCGAGCCCCCTGCGCCGCCCGCGGAGACCGCCGATGCCCGAAGCCCGGACGCTTGAGCTCGTCCCGGTCCGCTGCGTACTCTGCGGTGAGGACCGGCCCGAGGTCGTCGCCCGCGGAACGGACTTCGAGTACGACACCGCGACCAATGTCTTCAGCTTCGTGCGCTGCTCGGCCTGTGGCCACCACTACCTGAACCCGCGCCCGCGCAGCGAGGACCTCGACGTCATCTACCCGGGCGACTACTACGCCTTCGCGGGCGTGAAGAGCGGATTGGTCGCCCGCGCCCAGCGCATCTGGGAGCGGGGCAAGGTGGCCCTCTACCGCGAGTGGGTGGGCGAGGGGCGCCGCCGGCTGCTGGACGTGGGCTGCGGCGACGGCCGGCTGCTGCGCCTGCTGCGCGACTTCGGCGACAAGCAGTGGGAGCTCGCGGGGCTCGAGTTCGACGAGGGGGCCATCGCGACCTGCAAGGCGGAGGGCTTCGAGGCCACCGCCGAGCGCGTCGAGGACTTCGCGGAGCGCAAGGAGGAGCAGGGCCGCTACGACGCGGTCATCATGTTGCAGCTGATCGAGCACGTGGAGGACCCTGCGCTCCTCGCCGAGCGGGTCCACGCGCTGCTCCGGCCCGGGGGCGTCTTCATCATCGAGACGCCGAACCTCGGAGGCCTCGATCATGCGATCTTCGCGGAGCGCCACTGGGGCCACTACCACTTCCCCCGTCACTGGCACCTCTTCGATGCGCCCCGCCTCCGCGACATGCTCGAAGCCCGCGGCTTCGAGGTGGTCTGCTCCGAGTACCTGATCAGCACTTCGTCGTGGATCATCTCCCACTACAACCGCTTCAAGGACCGGGGCTATCCCGGCTTCTTCTATCGCTTCTTCAGCTACCAGAACCCGGCGCTGCTGGCCCTTGCGGTGATCGTGGACACCGTACGCATACGACTCGGCCTCGAGACGTCGAACCTCCGGGTGATCGGGCGCAAGAAGCCATGAGCGAGCGCATCGAGGACTTCGACGAGGAGGAGGCGCCAGCACACAGCTTCGAGGACCTGCTGGTCGCGGTCCTCCGCGCCCTCGTGGTCTTCGCGGATACAACGGCGCCGGCCGTGCTGCTGATCGCGCCGCTGCTCTTCGCGATCCGCTCCGGCGAGCTGGCGCTCGGCGCACCAGTGGCGCTGCTCGCGGTCGCGCTCTTCGCCGCGGTGGGCACCTTGCTGGGCGCCTGGTCGCGACTCGCCACCCTGCGCATGCGGGCGACCGTGATCGCCCTGGCGGGCATCCTCGCGGCGGAGGTGTTCTCGGGCCCGGGTGGGCTCTCCTGGCCCTGGCTCGCCGGCGGATTCGCCCTGCTCCTCGCATTGTCGTTCGCGGCGGGCCGCTATCTCGGCACGATGAGCTTCCTCGTGGGCCTGGTGCTCGTGGCCGTGGCCCTCGCGTGTCCGCCAGCGGATCCTCCCCTCCGCTGGGATCTTCGTACGGAGAAGGAGCGGCCCGGTGCCGGCGCGAGCGAGCTGCCGATCGTCGTGCACATCCTCCTCGAAGCGCAGATCGGCGTGGAGGGCCTGTCGCCTCAGATCGACGCGAAGGGCGCGGAAGCCGCAGCGCTCCGCGCCTTCTACGAAGAGCTGGGCTTCCGGGTCTACGGACGCACCTTCGCGACATCGCATCGAGGCGCCGAGTCGACCGCCAGCGCCTTCAACTTCGAGCTCGGACCGCCCCGCCGCGAGCTCCTCGCCTTCCGGGGCGATGGCGCCCGTCGCAGACAGGCGCTGCGCATGAACGCCTACTTCGCGGAGCTCTCGGATCGAGGCTACGCGCTCATCGTCCATCAGAGCGAGGCGCTCGACTTCTGCAGCTTCGGCGGCAGCGACGAGTCGATGCAGGCCGTGCGCTGCGAGACCCACCCCCTCGAGCGGATGGCGGCGCTCGGGCGAGCCGATCTGCCGATCGGCGAACAGCTCGAGTGGCTGCTCAGGATCTACACCACCGAGTCGACGCTGCTCGAGGGGGCGCGTCTCGTCTACAACGCATTCGCGACCAGTCGCATGACGACGGGCCTGGGTATCCCGCTCTGGGGTGGACGGCCGGCGCTGACTTCGCTGCGCAGCCCCGATGTCCTGGAGGCGCTGGCCGACGACCTCGAGGACGCACGCCCGGGGGACTTCTACTTCGCGCACGTCGGGCTTCCCGCCGGCCCCTTCGTCTACGACGAAGCCTGTCTGCCCAGGGCCGAGGACGCGGCCTGGCTGAGCGAGCCGGACCTCGACGAAGTCCTCCTCGGCGCGCAGGCCGAGCGCATGCGCGCGATGCGCTATGCACGCTATCTCGCTCAGGCGAGCTGCCTCCGCGAGCAGCTCGCCGAGCTGCTGACGCACATCGGGGAGCTCGGTCTGCTGGAGAGGAGCCGGATCATCGTGCAGGGGAGTCGCGGCTCGGGCCTCACCCGGGTGCCGATGGATGCAGCCAACCTCGAGCGGCTCGGACGCCCGGATCAGGTCGATGCCTTCAGCGCACATCTGGCGGTGCGCGAGCCCGGCGGCCAGGCCCATTACGACGACCGCATCATCTCCCTCCCCGCCGCCCTGATGGAGATCGTCTTCGGGCCCGATCACGATCGCGCGGCCCAGGAATCGCTGGATCGGCAGGTCTACGTGCACGACGTGCAGGTTCCCGGCAGGACGACGGCCCATCCCATGCCCACGTTCCGTGGCGGAGTCGTCCATGACGAGTAGCCGGCTCATCCGATCGACCCTCGCCGCGCTCTGCGTCCTCGCGCTGCATTCGCTGGTCGCCTGTGAGCGCGCCGAGCAGGAGCCGACGCGAGGCCGGGTGCTGATCATCGGGATCGATGGGGCGACGCACCGGCTGATCGATCCGCTGATCCAGCAGGGACGCCTGCCACACCTCGCCGGCCTGCAGGCGCGGGGGGCGAGCGGGACCATCCGCGCCGCCATCCCCATCGACTCACCCCGTATCTGGAACACCATGGTGACGGGCAAGACGCCGAACAAGCACGGCATCCAGCACTTCGCCAAGAAGGTGGACGGGCGAAACGAGCTCTACCTCTCCAGCGATCGCAGGGCCCACGCGCTCTGGAACATCGTCTCCGACGCCGGCATGACGGTGGGCGTCGTCAACTTCTGGAACACCTTTCCCCCGGAAGAGATCAACGGCGTCATGATCTCGGACCATCTGCTCGCGCGGAACATCGAAGGCCGGCGCCGCATCATGCGCGCGGAGCAGGCCCCTGAAGGCCCGCTCATCCACCCGGCTGACTGGCAGCGGAGGATCGCCGATCTGCTCGCGACGCCGAAGCGGCTCAGCGACATCCCCAATCCGCTCCGGAACAACCCGGGCCTCCCGCCCTGGCTCGGCCTCGTGGGCGACGACGTCCCCCGGCGATTCGAGGAGGACGAGACCCTCGCGCGGATTGCGCTCGAGATCGAGCGCGAAGTCCGGCCCGACCTGATGATGGTGCTGCTGCCGGGCATCGACCGCACGCAGCACTTCCTCTGGGGCAGCCTCGAGGATCCGCAGCTCTACGACGAGGAGCTCCGGCTCAGCCCAGCGCAGCAGAAGGCGGGACGCGAGGCCCTCGAGGCCTACTACCAATTCACGGATCAGCTGATCGGGCACTTGATCGCGAGCCACGGCGACGATGATCTGGTGATCGTGCTCTCGGACCATGGATTCGAGGCGGGGCGCGGCATGGGATTGCTGACGGGGATCCACAAGACCGAGGCTGCGATCGAAGGAGTCTTCTATGCCGCCGGCCGCGGGATCGCGCCTGGAACGCGCGTCGAGGGGCTGGGGATCGCCGACCTCACGCCGAGCGTACTCGCGTGGCTCGGGCTGCCCGTCGGCGAGGACATGGACGGGAAGGTGGGCGCCTTCCTCGGCGCCGTCGAGGTCACGACGACACCCACCCACGACATCGGAGAGATCGCCCGCATGCCGCTCGAGCGCAGTGGCGCAGAGGCGGAGCTGGTCGACCAGCTCGAAGCACTGGGGTACCTGGAATGAGCCACCGATCCACGAGCGCTCGCTCGCCGCAGCTCGCCTTCTGCGCACTCTTCGTCTCGGCGATGGTCGCGCTGGGTTGCGGCAGCGAGGCGAGGGGCCCCGCTTCGGACAAGGGCCGCGTGATCCTCATCGGCATCGACGGCGCGAGCCCGCTCGTGACGGGGCCGATGATGGGCTCGGGCCGGCTTCCGAATCTCACGAGGATCGCGAAGGAGGGTGTCTACGGGCGACTCCGCAGCCTCCCTCCCCTCTTCTCGCCGCGCATCTGGAACACCATCGGCACCGGGAAGCTCCCCGAGGAGCACGGCATCAAGGCCTTCGTGCGCAAGGACGAGTCCGGCAGGAAGCGCCTCTACGACAGTCACGACCGCCGGGTGCCGGGCCTCTGGAACATCCTCTCGGAGGCCGGGATCGAGGTCGGCGTGGTCAATTGGTGGACCACCTATCCTCCGGAAGAGATCTCGGGTGTGATGGTCTCGGATCACTTCTTTCCCGAGCAGATCTCGATGATCAAGAACACCTTCCATCACGAAGGTCCAGCGAGCGCCGGCGCCCTCGTGCACCCACCAGAGTGGCAGAACAGAGCCGAGGCGCTGATCGCGGACGGACGCATCCTGACGCCCTTCGAGGACCCCTTCGCGGGCAACGACGCCCTTCCCCATTGGATCAACCGCGACGTCCTCTCCTCGCAGTACCAGACCGACAACGACGTGGCCCGCGTCGCCCTGGCGATCCAGGAGGAGTTCTCGCCGCAGGCCATGATGGTCTTCCTACCGGGCATCGATCGCGTCTCGCACTGGCTCTGGGGCTGCCTCGAGCCCGACGAGAAGTACCCCGAGGCGCTGCGTCCGACCCCCGAGGCGAAGTTGGCGGGCGCCGAGGCACTTCGACACTATTATGCGTTCACGGATGCGCTCATCGGCCTGCTGATCGCCGGCTATGGCCCGGACGACCTCGTGTTGGTCGTTTCGGACCACGGCTTCGAGGCGGGCGTGACGCTGATGCTGCTGACGGGCACGCACGACTCGCCCGCTGCCTTCGACGGCGTCGTCTACGCGCGGGGCCGCGGCGTGCCGGCAGGCGAACGCGCAGGGCGCTCCAACGTGCTCCATGTCGCGCCGAGCGTCATCAACTGGTTCGGCCTTCCCATCGCGAAGGACATGAAGGCGGGGCCGGCGCCCTTCTTCGCGCTCCCCCCGCCCACCGCCATCGCCTCCTACGACGCCACCGAGGTCCGGCGGATGGAGGTGGAGAGCGCAGGCCGGGAAGAGGAGATCGTCGAGCACCTGCGTGCCCTCGGCTATCTCGACGAGTCACGCGGCGGCGGCGAGGTGCCCGTGGCGCCCCTTCACTCCTCTGCGACCGAAGACGAGGCCGCCCCGCGGACGAGCGAGGCGGCGAAGAGCACCCCCTGAGCCGCCAGGAGCGCATGCAGGACCAGCTCCGGGTGATGGAATCTCGCGCCGCCCAGGAAGAGCACGTGCAGGACGAGCCAGGTCGCGAGCAGCCCGAGGATCAGCACGCGCGTCTGGAGCGAGACGTCGCGCAGCCGCCACAGGCCGAGCGCGACGAAGGGCATCATCGCGAACCACCAGACGTTGGCGATCGCGACCAGCCGCTCCCAGGCCTTCCGCTCGAGATGCCACCTCGCTTCGCCGAAGAATCCGCGCACCGCATCTGCGGCATCGGAGTCGTCTCCGTAGGTGAGGGCGAGCTTGCGCCCGAAGAGACCGAGCGCCTCGCGCGGCTCGTCGACGAAGAAGCGAAGCGCGCGCCTCCATGCGTCGTCGTTCATGGCGATGTTCTGCTCCGCCTGACTGCGGTCCGCGACGCCGAGCTCGTCGACGTAGCGCATGAGGAAGGCGAGATCGTTGCCCCCGCTGGCACCAGGATGATTCGCGACGGCGATCACCATGCCGCCGCCCGCCGCGGTCGGGATGAAGCGATCGAAGACGAAGGCGTTCCGGATCGTCCAGGGAAGGATGCAGAGAACAGTGATGCCGACGAAGAGGGCGGCGGCCCGAGCGAGCTGCGCGCGATCGGATGCGCTGACGGCCATGACGGCCAGCAGCGCGGGCACGAGCATCAGGGGCTCGGCCTTGATCCATCCGCACACGCCGAGACCGAGGCCCGCCCACGCGAAGGCGCGCTCGAAGCCCGGGCCAAACCGGCAGGCGCGCAGGAAGAGCAGCAGCATGGCCGCCAGCGCGAAGGCGAACGCCGACTCGTTGAAGAGCGTGGCCGAGTAGTAGACGAGGCCCGGCCAGGCCGCATAGAGGAGACCTGCGATGAGCCCGGTGCGGGCGCAGAAGAGGCGCTCTCCGAGGAGCGCCACCATCACCGCGGTGGCCGCGGAGAGCAGCGCGTTGACGACCATCGCCGCCGTGGGGTGCTCGCCGAAGACGAGGTAGACGACGGCCAGGAGCACAGGCCAGCCCGGCATCCAGGTATTCGCGGGGCTGCGGTCGAGGTTCACGTAGCCGTGGCCCGCCAGCAGATCCACGGCGTGCGCGTGATAGAAGAGGCCATCGCCGGAGGGCTGGCCGGGAGCCCAGAGGACGAAGGCGAGGCGCAGGGCGAAGGCGAGCGCGAAGATGGCGCCAAGCTGGCCGAGTGTGATGCGCAAGGGAACTCCGACAGACCGTCCGACGCGCGCGGGTGGCCCGACCAGGCGCGCCGCGCTCGGCCGGCAGTGTAGCGAGGCGCCCACTAGAATCCTGCGAGCCCGGCGGGCAGACGGTCCGGCCCCGCCGTGCGCCGGAGCGCCGACCTCATGCAAGCCCTCGACGACTTCCTCTCGCGCCACCTCTCCCGGGTGGTGGATCACGCGGTGCACCACGCCGGCGCCGTGATCGCGGGATGCGCCGTACTCACGGTGTCGTTCGGTGCCTATGCGGCTCTCCACCTCGGCGTCAACTCCGACAACGTGAAGCTGGTCAGCGAAGACCTGCCCTCGCGCCAGAATCACGAGGCCTTCGCGAAGCTCTTCCCCAACCTCGAGAACGCGCTCTTGATCGTGATCGACGGCGAGTCTCCCGAGGCGGCGCGCGACGGTGCGGAGAAGATGGTGAGGGCGCTGAGGGCCCGCACCGACACCTTCGCCGGCGCCTATGTGCCAGGGGGCGGCGACTTCTTCGAGACACACGGCCTGCTCTATCGATCGCCCGACGACCTCGACGCATTCGGCGATCAGATGGCGCGCATCCAACCGATCCTCGCCGAGCTCGAGCGCGAGCCGAGCATCGCCAACCTCGCGAGCCTGGTCGAGCAGGGCCTCGCGCTCGCGGCATCTGGAGAGGATGCGCCGCTTCGCCCGGAGGATTGGGCGAGCATCCTCGACTCGGTGGGGACGGCCACCGTGGCGGTCTACAGCGAGTTCCCGCTCGCGCTCTCATGGGAGGAGACGTTGCTCGCCGGCTCCGCCGTGGAGGTGGTCCGGCGCCGCGTCGTGGTCGCGGATCCGATCCTCGACTTCTCCAGCATCTTCGCCGCACGGGCGGCCATGCAGGAGATCCGCGACATCGCGCGGGCCGAGGGGCTGAGCGAGGACCGGGGCGTCCGCGTCCGCATCACGGGAAACCCCGCGCTCAACTTCGAGGAGATGGCAGGCATCGCCTGGGACATCGGCATGGGGGGCGTGCTCTGCTTCCTGGTCGTGATCGCGATCCTCACGCGCGCCCTCCGATCCTTCCGCCTGGTCATGGCCGCGGTGATCACGCTGCTGATGGGACTGGTCTGGAGCGCGGCGTTCGCGGCCTTCGCCGTCGGGCATCTCTCGCTGGTGTCGGCCGCCTTCGGGATCCTCTTCATCGGCCTCGGCGTCGACTTCGCGATCCACCTCGGCATGGCCTACGCCTCGCGCCTGCGCGAGGGCAGCCCGCACGAGCACGCGCTCCGAGAGGCGATGGACGATGTCGGGAGCTCGCTCCTGATCTGCACCGTCACCACCGCCATCGGCTTCCTCGTCTTCGTCCCCACCGACTATCTGGGCGTCGCCGAGCTCGGCCTCATCGCGGGCGGCAGCATGTTCATCGTCCTCGGCCTGACCCTCACCCTCTTCCCCGCGCTCCTCTCCACTGGGCTTCGCGTGGACCGCAGGGGCGCCCTCCTGCGGCCCTTGCACTTCCGCTCCACCTGGTGGCGCTTCTTCGACCACCATCCGCGCGCGATCGCGCTGCTGGCCGTCGTGCTCTACGGGGCCGCGCTCCCGGTGATGCGCGACGCTCGATTCGACGCGAACGTCATCGCCATGCGCAATCCCGAGACCGAGAGCGTGCAGGCCTTCAACGATCTGCTCGCCAGCTCGGGTGCCCTCTCGCCCTGGTTCATCAACTCCGTGGCCCCGGATCTCGACGCGGCCGATCGGCTGGCGGCGAGGATGGAGCGCCTCGAGACCGTGTCGCACACCCTCACCCTCAGCGACTACGTCCCGCCCGATCAGGACGAGAAGCTCTACATCCTCGAGGACATCGCGTTCCTCCTGGATACGCCGCCGCCGCCGAGCACGGCGGCGACCCCGACACCGGACCGCGCCACGGTCGACGAGCAGATCGCGGCTCTGCGCGAGCTCGCCGATTTCCTCGAGCAGGATTTCGTCGAGCGCGAAGCGTCCACCCTCGGTCGAAGCATGCGCTTCCTGCGCGACCGGCTCGAGGAGTTCCTGACCCGGATCGACAGCGACGAGGACCCGGGCGAAGCCCTTCGCACCCTCGAAGACATCCTGCTCTCCGGACTGCCAGACCAGCTGCGACGAGTGCGCGAAGCCGTTGGGACGGGCGAGATCACCATGGAGAGCCTGCCTGCAGAGCTCGAGGCACGCATGATGACCAGCGAGGGGGTCGCGCGCATCCAGGTCTTTCCCGCCGTCGATCTCTCGGACGAGGAGAACTTCATCCGCTTCGTGGACGAAGTCCAATCCGTCGACCCCAACGCCGCGGGTGTCGCGGTCAATCTCGTCGAGTTCGGCCGCGCCACGCGATCGTCCTTCCGGCAGGCGCTGATCTCGGCCGGCCTCATCATCGGGACCATGCTCTTGCTGCTCTGGCGCAGCGTGCGCTCGATGTTGCTGGTGATCTTCCCCCTGAGCCTGGGCGCCGTGCTCACCGTCGCCACCGCCACGCTCCTCGACATCCCCTTCAACTTCGCCGACGTCGTGGTCATCCCCCTCCTGCTCGGCATCGGCGTCGCCAGCGGCGTCCCCCTGGTGCACCGCGCCCATGGCGCGACCCCGAGAGCCGGGCGGGGCCGGCCCGCCCTCGGGCGCGGATGGACCGGACCACCGGGCGCACCGCGTCTCCCAGGGCGACGACGAATCCGGCGGCGCCGAGCCCGGCGACGCAAGCGGCGCCGCCATCCCCGGCACTGGCGCGTCCGGGGACCGCGGTACATCCCCCGGGGACGGCGCTCGCGGTGCAGGCGTCCGTCCCCGGCGCGAACCCCGAGCCGCTCTCGCGGAACCACAGACGCTCCCACCAGCCCTCCGCCGCCAGCGACGCCATCGGTCCCATCACACTGTCAATGCTCGCTCCGGTCATCGTCACGTTCCCAGCGTTCCTGCCTCGCAGAAAAATGTCCCGCACTGTAGGGCCGCCCTCACGCCGTTTCCTCCACCCCGACGACGCTTTCCGCCCGCGACCGCCGAACACGCTCGGCCACGAACAGGCACGTGATCACCCCGCCCAGCAGCACCGCCATCCCGATCGCGCCGATCCGCATC
>CAZQMY010000165.1:0-11971 GCA_964594405.1 uncultured Spirochaetaceae bacterium
CGAGGAGACGTCGTTCGAGGGCGATATCGTGTACCATGATGCCCGAACGAGTCGGGAAGCCCGTGGGCAGGTCACGTGGGCCGGGAAACGGAATCGCACAGGACGGGATCGACGATGGGACCTGAGCGATCGGCGCGCGCGCGTCTTCCATCCACTCTGGTGATCGCATCTGTCGCGCTCTCCCTCGTGTGCAGCTCCGGAGCTGCTGCGGATGGCGAAGTGCTCGCGGCGACGCGCCCGCCCGCGCAGGCGAAGACCGAAGATGGCTGGGAGCTGATCCGCGACGACGAAGGCATCCGCACATACCGCAAGGCCCTCCCGGGAACGCCCCTCCTGGCCTTCAAGGGCGAGGGCACCATCGATGCCCCGACCGAGCTGGTGCTGAGCGTCTGCATGGATGCGGAGCGAGCGGGTGAATGGATCGGACTCGTGTCCGAGTCGGCGGTGCTTCGATGGGTCGAAGAAGGCGACGCCTTCATCCAGTTCACGCGCTTCGATCTACCGTGGCCCGTGAAGGACCGGGTCTTCGTGTCGGAGATCGCCGTCGAGGTCGATGCGGAGACCCACCGGGCCAGGCTCGTCTACTCCGAGACCACGGACAGCCCGGCGATCGGAGACGCCATCCGGGGCAGCACGGCGGGCTCGCGCTTCGAGATGCGCCCCATCGACGGCGGCACACGGACGCACTTCACGGGCATCGGCATCGCGGATCCCAGGGGCGCCATCCCCACCTGGTTCGTCAACTGGGCCGGGCGGTCCGTGCCCCATCGCACGCTCGCGGCGCTCCGCCGTCAGGTCCAGAAGGACGACGTGTCCATCTCACCCGTCGTGAGATCGCTCTTCGAGCGCCCCGAGGTCGATCATTGAGACCAGGCCGTGGTCGGTCGACGCATGCGCCGGCGGTCGGCCCTCGCTTCGACGCCGCACGCCGTCCCGACCTTCGCCCGGACTCCGCCCATCTCTGCCATCTTCGAATCCCTGCCCTGTTCATCTCTGCCCTGTTCATCTCTGCCCTTCCAATCTCTACCCTTCTCATCTCTGCCTTTCTCGAGAGGAGAGTGCATGCCCACGATCTTCGAGCACTTCGCCATCATGAAGCCCGATCTCATGCTGGACCAGCTGCAGGTGAGCCCCGACATCTATCAGCAGCTCGGCGCTCGATACGACGGATTCCGCGCTCACCTGCTGATCTCCGCGCACGAGTTCTCCGAGAACTGGTCGACATGGGAGAAGCACCCGGCGGGTGACGAGCTGGTCATCCTGCTCTCGGGCGCCGCCCAGCTCCTGATCCGGCAAGAGACGGGCGACGAGCGCATCACGCTGGAGGCGCCCGGCGACTTCGCCATCGTGCCGCGGGATACCTGGCACACGGCTCGGGTTGCCCAACCGACGCGCATGCTCTCCGTCACGCCGGGAGAAGGCACGGAGAACGAGATATCACCTCCGGGATGACCGGAGCCAGTCCCCGGGAGATCTGATCGCCCGCGGCCAGACAATCGGTCGATTTCCATGGAATCCATTGCACGCTCGCTCGTGGTCGCTGGGGTCCTCCTCGCGGTGCTCGGCCTCGCGCTCTACGCTGGGCCCTCGATCCCGCTGCTCGGAAAGCTGCCCGGCGACATCCGAATCGAGCGGGATGGCGTTCGCATCTTCGTCCCGATCACCTCCTGCCTGGTCTTGAGCGCCCTGCTCTCAGCCCTTCTCTGGCTGAGGGGGCGCTGGTAGCCCGCCCGACGGACCCGCCATTCCGGCATCTTTCTGGCGGCGCGATCCATCTCGATGCGCAAAGGGCCATCGCCCATCCCAGAGCTCGCCGGCGCCGCGATGGTGGCCGTGGCCGCCATCGGAGTCGTGCGATCCCGACGCATCGCCCGCCCGGCCACGTGCCCGCGTCCAGATCCCCGGCCACGCGCCAGCGGCCTCGGGAAGCGCGTGTGCAAGCGCCTCGCTCCCGATGGGGGCCGCCCTGCGCCCCGGCGGGTGCCCCGATCCGTGACAATCGCGTTCGAGCGCTCGGCTCGCGCCGATCGAAGAGGGTAGGCCCGTCCGGGAAGGTATATGATTGGGTGAGTCCGGAAGAAAGCGCGCGAGGTGCTCATGATGATGCAAGGAATGTCCTCCAGGGGTCCGTCGGTCGTGCGAAGAGACTTCGGGAGCCGCAACGGCCATCGCAGAGCCGTGAGATGGTCGGTTTCTCTGGGACTCGGCCTGCTCACCACCCTGCCGTGGGTGGCAGCGGTCGCCGGAGCCGATGAGCCGATGCAGCTCTCCAATCGCCACATCGGCATGAGCAAGGCCGAGGTGGAAGCCGAGATGCAGGCAGCCGAGGACGCCGGGGCCGCCGAGTCGCGCACGCTCGTGATGGCGGCCGATGCGGATGGCAACGTGACCACCAACGAGTGGCGCTCCGAGCCCGCAGACCCGGAGGGCGAGCACGCTCAGGGGTGGGAGGTAGGAGACGACGCCGTCAACTTCGAACGCTGCGTCGCGCGATCGACCGAGGCCGGCAATGGCCGCGACGAGTCCGAGCGCGTCTGCGGCGTGATCTTCCCGCCGCCCGAGCCCACGCCGGCGGAGCTCGCCGCAAAGGCGCTCGCGGAGGCCCAGGCGCGCGCCGCCGAGGCGCAGAAGCTCGCCGAGCAGAAGCAGCAGGCCGCAGTCGAGGCCGCGCAACGGGCCGAAGAGCTGCGGCTGGCGGTCGAGCAGGCGCAGTCGAGTACTCGCTAGGAGCGCCGGAAGAGCGGTTGGCCGCGTATCAGCGAACGCGGGTCAGGCCTTCGTCGCCACCAGGAAGACGACGCCCGGGGTCTGCTCGAAGCGTTCCACGATCGAGAGACCGTGGCGCTCGAGCATCTGCTCGAGCTCGCGGGCGGTGAACGATCCGACCGTGGGCATGAAGGGCACCCAGCGAAGCAGTGGAACGAGCAGCCGCGCCGCAGCCACCGCGTCGCCCAGGCAGATGGTCGAGCTGAAGAAGTAGCCGCCCGGCGCGAGCAGACGTGCGACGGTCGCGAGGGTCCCGTCGAGGTCGGGGACCAGGTGCAGGATGTTCAGGCCGAGGATGGCGTCGCAGCTGGCGTCCGGAAGGGCCGCCGACTCGAGCGTGCCCACGGTGAATTCGAGATTCGAGAGCCCCGCCTCCGCCGCCTTGCGCCGCCCGATCTCGACCATGTTCTCGGCAATGTCGATGGCGTTGTAGGCCCGCACCTTCGGTGCATGGATGACCGCCGTCGAGCCAGTGCCACATCCGAACTCGACGACGTTCATCTCGGGCGTCAGATAGCGCTGGGTGATCGCGATCTTCTTCCGATAGCTCGCTTCGTCCGCGATGGGCTGGCGCGAGTAGCGCTCGGCCATCCAGTTCCAGAAGCGCTTCGCGGTCCCCATGACGACTCGATCCTCCCGCGGGCGACGAGCTGCCCCGTCCCGCCAGCATAGCGATACGCCTTCGCGATCGCGGGCCGCCGAGTGCGCCGGACTTGCGTATATTCCGCCGGGATGACCCGGCGCGATGTCGGCCCATTTGCAGGCCGTGCGGCGACGAGCGCGAAGCGCTTCGTATCCAGAACGATCGAAGGGGGGTGTGATGGCTTTCGGACGAGCTCGGAGTCGATCGGGGCACGTCTCGATCGTGAGCACGCTCGCGATCCGCGCCGGCGTGATCCTGGCGGCCATCTTCGGCCACCTGCCCGCGAGGGCTTCCGTCGCCGAGTACACGGTCACCTTCGACATGACCTGGAGTGCCGTCACGCATCCGAGCGCCTATCCGCCCAATGCCCACTTCTCCGCCATGATCGGCGGAACCCACGACGCCTCGACCTCGTTCTGGCACCTCGGCGGTCTGGCCAGCCTGGGCATCGAACAGATGGCCGAAGGCGGTGCCAAGCTGCCCCTGCTCGGCGAGGTGCAGCAGGCGATCGACGCGGGAAGCGCCTTCTCCCAGGTGAACGCACCTTCCGGCGGCGACTCACCGGGTGTGCGCCAGGCGTCCTTCGTCGTCTCGTCCACCCATCCCGAGGTGACGGTCGTCGCGATGATCGCGCCGAGCCCAGACTGGTTCGTGGGCGTCGACGGACTCGCGCTCTGGGACGGGAGCAGCTGGGCGGAGAGTGTCCTCGTCTCCCTCGAGGCCTGCGATGCCGGGACGGACGACGGCACCGACTTCATCGCGCCCGATCAGGACACGACGCCGCCCGAGCCGATCACGGCGTTCTCCGGACCGCCCTTCGCGGGCACGCCCGCTCTGGGCACCTTCGCCTTCGAGCTCGTCTCGGTGACCTACGGGTGCGAGAACGGGCTGGACGACGACGGCGACGGGCTCATCGACGCCCTGGACCCGGGCTGCGAAGATCCCATGGACGACACGGAGACGAACGACCTCGTGGAGTGCGACGACGGCATCGACAACGACGGAGACGGCTTCGCAGATGGAGCGGACCCCGGCTGCTCGAGCCTGGTCGACGACTCCGAGTTCGGGAGCGCGGCGTGCGACGATGGGATCGACAACGATGGCGACACCTACACGGACCTGACGGATCCGGGCTGTGACGACCTGCTCGACGCCTCCGAGCACAGTCACCTCCAATGCGACGACGGCCAGGACAACGACGGCGATGGCGCCGTCGACTACCCTGCCGACCCCGACTGCTCGAGTCCGCTGGACGTCGATGAGTCTTCGCCGGGACTCTCGTTGCTCGCGCCGCCGATGACCGCCCTGCTGGCGCTCGCGATCTCCATGACGGGCGTGGCCATCGGCCACTCCAGGTGGCGCCGAGACACGCGCTTGGACTGAGCCGGGCTTCCCCGCACCGACATCGAGTGCGATGGGACTCGCGTCCGGCTCGCCCCTCGGGCCCGCGGAGCAAGAGCGTGGCAGGCTGCGCCACCTGCACCGACTGGCCGACCCTGCCGACCCGGACACGAGACGGCGGGTACGCCTTAGGCGTTGCAACCGCGGCGCCCGCGATGGAGAATACGAACGATTCGGAGGCCGATCGCAATGATGAAGGACAGAGCCGCCGAGAGGGCCCTGCGGACGCGCATCGCGGGCTCCGTGGACGCCATTCGTCGTTCGTTCGTGGACAACCTCTTCTACGTCACGGGCCGAACGCTCGAGGACGCCTCGGACATCGACCGCTACACGGCGCTCGCCCACTCGATCCGCGCCCGCCTCCTCGCGCGCCTCGTCCCCGCTCGGAGGCACTTCCGAGAGGCCGCGCCGAAGCAGGTGGCGTATATGTCCGCCGAGTACCTCCTCGGTCCCCAGCTGGGCAACAACATCCTGAGCCTCAAGCTCTGGCGGAACGTCGAGGAGGCGATGCAGAGGCTCGACCTCGACCTCGAGACCCTGCTGGAGTGCGAGGAGGAGCCGGGCCTGGGCAATGGCGGACTGGGGCGACTGGCCGCCTGCTACATGGACTCTCTCGCGACGCTCGAGATCCCTGCCATCGGCTACGGCATCCGCTACGAGTACGGGATCTTCGAGCAGTCGATCAAGGATGGCTGGCAGGTCGAGGTCGCCGATGCCTGGCTCCGCATGGGCAACCCCTGGGAGCTGCGCCGACATCTGAGCTTCCCCGTGAAATTCGGCGGCCACGTGGAGCGCGTCCAGAACGACGACGGAAGCACGACCACGCGCTGGGTCCCGGATTCCGTCGTCTACGGCCTTGCCTATGACATGCCCATCCTCGGCCATGGCGTGCTCAACGTGAACCTGCTGCGCCTATGGAAGTCCGTGGCGCGGGAGTCCTTCGACTTCCAGGCCTTCAACATCGGCGACTATTACGGCGCCGTCGACGAGATGGTCGCAGCCCAGAACATCAGCAACGTCCTCTATCCCAACGACGATCCGGCGTCGGGTAAGGAGCTGCGCCTGTGCCAGCAGTACTTCCTGGTCTCCTGCTCGCTCCAGGACATGATCCGCGTCACGCTGCGCGACAAGGGCGACATCCGCCGGCTCTCCGAGCGATTCGTGGTCCAGCTGAACGACACCCACCCGGCGTTGGCCATCCCCGAGCTGATGCGCCTGCTCATGGACGAGCACAAGCTGAGCTGGGAGCCGGCGTGGGAGATCGTCCAGGAGTGCTTCGCCTACACGAATCACACCCTGCTCCCGGAGGCCCTGGAGACCTGGCCCGTAGAGCTCCTGGAGCGACTCCTTCCGCGACACATGGAGATCATCTACGAGATCAATCTCCGATTCCTGGACGATGTGCGCGTGCAGTTCATCAACGAGCCGGATCGTCTGGTCCGGATGTCGCTGATCGATGAAGGGGACGGCAGACATCGCCGCGTGCGCATGGCGAACCTGGCGTGCGTAGGCAGCAGGACGGTCAACGGCGTCGCGAGGCTGCACAGCGAGCTCCTCAGGACCAGGGTCATGAAGGACTTCTACGAGATGTGGCCGGAGAAGTTCCAGAACAAGACCAACGGCGTCACTCCGCGGCGTTTCATCGCGCTGGCCAACCCGCCCCTCGCGTCGCTGCTCACGGAGGTCGTCGAAGGTGACTGGCTGCTGGATCTCGACAAGCTCCGCCAGCTCGAGAAGTACGTCGAGGATCGGGCCTTCCACGATCGCTGGCGGTCGGTCAAGCGCGAGGCCAAGGAGCGACTCGCCGCCCACGTGCAGCGAAAGTGCGGCGTCGACCTCGACCCGGACAGCCTCTTCGACGTGCAGGTCAAGCGGATGCACGAGTACAAGCGGCAGCATCTGAACATCCTCAACGTGATCCACCTCTACCACCGGCTGAAGGAGGACCAGTCCCTCGACATCGTGCCGCGCAGCTTCGTCTTCGGCGGAAAGGCCGCACCCGGGTACTTCATGGCCAAGCTGATGATCAAGCTCATCACCTCGGTGGCCGACGTGCTGGGTCGCGACCCTCAGGTCGGGGATCTGCTGAAGGTCGTCTTCGTGCCCGACTTCGACGTCACGCTCGCGCAGCGGATCTATCCCGCCGCCGATCTCTCCGAGCAGATCTCGATGGCGGGGACCGAGGCTTCGGGCACCGGGAACATGAAGTTCACCATGAACGGAGCGCTCACCATCGGCACGCTCGACGGCGCGAACATCGAGATCCGGGAGGCCGTCGGGCCAGAGAACTTCTTCCTCTTCGGCAGAACCACCGACGAGGTCGACACCCTGCGCGGCGACGGCTACCGCCCGCGCGGCGTCTACGAGTCGAACGCGGCGCTGCGCAGCGCCATCGACCTCATCGACTCGGGGCACTTCTCCAAGGGCGACCGGGAGCTCTTCCGTCCCCTGACGCAGACCCTCCTCGATTCCGACCCCTACCTGGTCTTCGCCGACTTCCAGGACTACGTCGACTGCCAGACCCAGGTCGATGCCTGCTATCGCAGCCGGGAGGAGTGGACTCGCAAGTCGATCATCAACGTCGCCCGCTGCGGCTTCTTCTCCTCGGACCGTGCGATCCGCGAGTACTGCAAGGACATCTGGCACATCGAACCGGTGCCCGCGAGGATCTCCGACTGAGCCGGCTGCCGGCCCCTGTGCGCGAGCTCCCGACGCAGCCGGTCCTCAGCCTTCGATGTGGCTCGCGATGTAGCGCTCGAGCATCCGATGGAGCTCTCGCATCAGCCGCTTGCGCCGAGCCGGGGCGGCTCTGCTCGCCAGGGGGAGCACGCCCCGCGCGGCCTCGAGCGCGACGCGGGCGATGGCCTCGTGGTCCGGGCGACGGCCCGCCACGCCGAGGCGGCGCAGCCGAGAAGCGATGACGCCGGCCTCGGCCGCGTGGCTGGCCTCGTCGATCTCGCGTAGGGGGGGGCAGCTCGCGAGCACCTTCGCCAGCTCGGCGAAGCCGGGTCGCGAGGCGAAGAGCTCGAGGAATGTGTCGAGCAGCTCGCCCAGGGCCTCCCGCCAGCGCTCGTCGAAGCCGCCCTGTGCCTCGAGGATGGCCACCTGCTCGTCGCGCATCCGCTCCGCGAGCCCCACCAGGACGGCGTACTTGTTCGGAAAGTACTTGTAGAGCGAGGCCACGTTCACCTGCGCACGCTCGGCGATGTGATTCGTCGTCAACGCGTCGAAGCCGACCTCGTCGAGCAGCTCGGCGGCGGCCTCGAGGATGCGCTCGACGGTCTTCCGGGCGCGAGGGCCCTCCGGGCGACGGCGGGGGGCGAGGGGCTGCGGATCGACCACGAGTGCTCCTGGAAAAGTATTTGCTTACTTTCGCCTTGACGACGGCCGACGTCAATAGTAAGTAATTGTTTACTTCATTCAGACGCGCCAGGTCCCCGCGCGGCGGCTCGCCGGACGGATGCACGGACGGCGCATCGAGGAGATCACCATGAGGAGGGCGCTCATTGTGCTGATCGCACTCGCCATCGGCCTGGTCCTGGTGGCGCAGCTGGCGGCCTTCATGGGACGGTCCCGCGAGCCCGTCGCCCGGGCCGAGGCGCCAACGGATCCTCAGACGCGATTCGTGCAGACGCGCTCCGGCCGGGTGCACATCCTCGACGTCGGCGCCGGCGAGCAGGTGATCCTGCTCTTGCACGGCACCGGCCGGAGCGTCGCCGACTGGCAGGAGGGGCTCGCAGAGCTGCTGGCCGAGCGCCACCGCGTCGTCGGCATCGACTACTATGGGCACGGCGCGAGCGATCGGGCACATGGCTGGCAGTACGGCATCGCGCTGTGGGCGCGCCAGGCCCGGGACGTCCTCGACGCCCTCGGCATCGATCGCGTCACCGTGGTGGGCCATTCAGCGGGCGGCTGCGTCGCGGCGATCTTCGCCGCAGACTTTCCGGACCGCGTCGAGCGTGCGGTCTTCGTGGGTCATGGCCTCGCGATGGATCCGATGCAGCTGCTCCCGCTCATCCCGGGTATTGGCGATCTGCACATGGCCCGGGTGCCCATCTTCAGCGACACCTTCTCCGAAGCGCACGCGCGCCGGCTCGCCGGCGCGTACGAGATTCGGGGCACGCGGAGCGCCCTGCTCGTCTTCCTCCGAAGGCAGTACACCATCGACGGTCTACGACTGCTGACCGGGACCTACGAGTCGATCCGCCGTCCGGTCCTGCAGGTACACGGCAGCGAGGACGCCTCCATCCCGCTGCCCGCGGCGCAGGGGCTGACGTCGCGCCTGGCCGACGCTCGACTGCAGGTGGCCGAAGGCGTCGGGCACGACGTACCCATCGCGGCCACCGCCTGGCTGGCCCAATCGATCACGGAATTCATGGATGCCCCCCACGATCTGGCGAAGGCGTCGGTCGCTGGTCGGTCGGGCCGATGAGCGCGGCATCCACACGGACGACTCGCCAAGCCTGTGTGGCCCGGCGTCCCTGGCCCCGGGCCGATCGTGCTGCGCATGCCTATGCGCCGGCGGTCCTCACGGCGATCGCTTGGCCCTTCGTCTTCCTGACTGTCCACATGGCCGCCGAAGCGATCGTCGGCCCGTGGCAACAGCCCGCGCCGCCCATCCACATCGCACTGACTGTCCTCGCCAACGGCCTGCTGCTCGCGCTCACGCTCGGCGGCGGCGTCGCTCTGCGGCGCGGCGTCGGCAAGGACCTGCGCCTGCTCGAGCCGATGCTCCCCGTGGAGGACGAGGTGCGTGCGAGGCTCGAACGCACCCTCGCCCATCTGCCGCAGGCGCTGATGTCGCTGGCAGCAACCGTGGGCGCGGCGGCGGGCCTCGCGGTCGCGACCCTGGATCCGCGGCTGCGCGACATCCACGCGCAGCTCTCGACGCTCGACCCTCGCTATCTGCTCTTCGTCGGGCAGAACGTGGCGGTGGGCCTGCTGATCGGACGACTCGCCATGACGGAGGTCGCGATCACCCTGGGCTACCGCCGCCTCGGGGAGCGTCTCAGGGTGGACCTGCTCGAAGTCACGCCGGCGCTGGCGTTCAGCCGGAAGGGCCTCCGGAGCGTCATCGTATGGGGCCTCGTGTCCATGGCCATCGCGACCTTCTGGCTGCTGGATTCGGCCGGGCAGGTGAACGCGGTGCTGCCGGTCGCCGTCTTCGCGCTGGCGACGATCGCGCTGATCGCGCCGACGATGGGCGCTCGCCGCAGTATCGTCGTCGCGAAGACGCGCGAGCTCGCGCTGATCCGCGACGCGATCCGCTTCGAGCGGGCGCAGATCCTCGCCCCACGCGGGCTCGTTCTCCCGATGCCGGAGTCGCGCCTCGCCCACCTGATCCAATACGACGGCTTCGTTCGGGGCGTCCGCGAGTGGCCCTTCGATCTCTCCACCATCTGGCGGTCACTGCTTTTCATCCTGCTCGGCGCAGGGTCCTGGCTGGGCGGGGCGCTGGCCGAGCGGCTGCTGAACGTCGTCCTGGACTGAGGACGGAGGCCGCGACTCGCCGACCGCGGCGATCGACCACCCGGCCCACCTCAGCGCCGTTTCGGCTGGAGACCCATCAAGGTGTCACCGAGGGTGGCTGGTACTACGGCGCCCACGTCTTGCACGGTCCGGAGCAAGGCGGCACGCAGATCGACGCCCCGATCCACTTCTACGGCGACCGGGATACGACGGATCGCATTCCGCTCGCCAGGCTGATCGGGCCAGGCTCATCGGACCGGGGATCGAGATCGACGCAGGCGGGGCGGCTGCCCGGGACCCCGATCATCTGATCGGCCGAGCCGCCCTGATGCAGCGGAACGTCCCCGCGTTCCAAGACCTGGCCCGGCTCGGCGAGCTGCCGCCGCTCGGCCTCCTCGTGATCGCACTGCCCGTCCGGATCGGCGGCGGGAGTGGCGGACCGCTGCGCATCATCGCCATCCACGAGCCCTGGCTCCCCGGCCGCGAGATTTGCCCGCCTGCGGTCGCGCCCTCCTCGGGGTGGATCGGCCGTTGTGGACCGATCTCGTCCTCGCCCTCGATCCTGGCCGAAGCCGAGGCGGGTCGACGGGTGCCTGAGCACAGGCTGCGAACGAGGTCGCGCTCGGAATCGGCTGGGGGCCGATCGAGGGGCTGCCCGTTTCAGCGCTTGGACGACGAGCCGTTCGCGCTCGGAAACGCCGCGGCGACGCGGAGCGGCAAGTCGTTCTCCAACCTCGTAACCGCGTCGCCCGTGTGTTGGTGGGGTCTACGCCGGCTCGTTCCGGGAGCGATGCGCGCTTGCTGCGCCAGCGAGCTCACGGTTCTGGACGCATTCGAGCAGGTTCGGGAGAGACGCTCCGATCTCCCGGAGGACGGCCCCGGGCGCCAGGGCCGGTGTCATCAGCGCCGCAGGCTGCGGCGCATCAGACGTCGAGGCGCTCCACCGGCGGGTGGTGCTTCTCGTAGAGCTCGAAGTACTCATCGAGGGAGGTCGACCCGTTGCCGTCGAGATCACTGTCCTCGAAGGAGACACCGAACGAGTCGAGCCCGGCGTCGAGGTACTCTGCTCGCGAGAGAGCTCCATCGGCGTTGGCGTCGGCCTCACCGAAGAGGTTGGAGACGGCTGCGGTGGCACCACCGCCGCCGCAGCCGGGGCCGGCGTACGCCACCGACGCGGTGAGACCGAGGGCGAGACAGAAGACGAGGGAAAGAAAGGCCGACTTCATTGCAAACTCCTTTCGCTTGCGCGTTTTGGCTGGATCGTGGCGAGGGCCGGCGCCCGTTGGATCGAGGCCCGAGTAGTGATACGGCGCTCTCAAAGTAGAGTAACGGTCCGCCACGCCCTTCAAAAGCGCTCCGAGGCGTGTCATCGCGTTTCAGGCCGGCAGGGCCACGCGCCCCCCTCTTGGCCCGCTTCACCCGATTCGATCGGCGACGGCCGCTGCGGCACGCCGTCCCGACGCCATCGCGCCCTGGAGCGATGCCACGTCGCGGTGGTCGCCGCAGACGAAGAGGCGATCGGCGACCTGGACAGAACGCTCGGCCGCCTCGAACTCGCCCGGCGGTTGATGCGGGATCGCATCGGCGACCCGGTCGACCCGAAGCAGGCGCCAGCGTCCCACCAGCCCGGCGAACCAGCCCTCCAGCTGCAGCAGGCTCTCGCGCTCGCGCCCGCTCTCGCTCTCGCTCTCG
>CAZQMY010000166.1:0-11943 GCA_964594405.1 uncultured Spirochaetaceae bacterium
CACACCACCCTTGCACACCACCCTTGCACACCACCCTTTCACACCGCCCAGGCGCTCACGCGCCCTCTCGCCCCTCGCTGGGACACAAGCGCCGCCTGCCCCGAACGCCGAGGTGGGTGTGCGCCCCCTCGACCTCGCGCGCCGCTGATCATCCCCCAGAATGGCGCCGTCGTCGAGCACCCCTGAGCTAGCCTTCGGTCCGTTCGGGCCCCCAGACGAGCCCGGGCAGACGCGTCGCGCGTCGGGCGCGCCGAAGCTTGGAGAGGGAGAACCGGAGGGTGATCGATCAGGGAGCGCCCGTCTCGTCGCGGCTGGTCGGCCAGGTCCTGCACGACCGCTATCGCGTCGACGCCGAGCTGGGCCATGGGGGAATGGGATCCGTCTTCCTGGCCTTCGATCAGCGGCTCCAACGCCGGGCCGTGATCAAGATCCCGCGCCTCGATCTGATCAACGATCCACAGCTGATCGCCCGCTTCCTCTCGGAGGTGCGCGACCTCTCCACGCATCAGCACCCCTACATCCTCACCATCGAGGACTTCGGCGAGCACGAGGGCGTGCCCTTCGCGGTGCTGCGCTATCTCGGCGGCGGCGACCTCTCGGATCGACTCCAACGGGCAGGCGGTGTCCTCACGCTTGATCAGGTGCTCGAGTGGCTGCCCCCGATGGCCGCGGCCCTGGACTTCATCCACGCCAAGGGCTGCCTCCATCGCGACGTCAAGCCGGGGAACATCCTCTTCGACGATCAGGGCAACCCCTTCCTCTCCGACTTCGGCATCTCCACGGCGATGGATCACATCGACACCGAGGCGCCCACCGTCACGGAGCGGGCGCAGCTCACGGCGCTTGGGAGCTTCGTGGGATCACCGGCCTACGCGCCGCCGGAGGCCATCGACCGGGTCCTCTCCCCGGGCTACGACCAGTATGCGCTGGCGACCGTGGTGTACTCCTGCCTCTGCGGCCATCTGCCCTACTCGGGCGCGACGAGCGAGGCGATCCTGATCGCCAAGAGCAAGGACGACCCGCCGCCGATGCCCGACACGATGCGCGCGGGCGCGCTGCCGAAGGCCTGCGAGAAGGCGATCATGCGCGCCCTCTCGCGCGATCACACGGACCGCTTCGAGTCGTGCACGGCCTTCGCCGAGGCCCTGGTGGCCGGCGCGCAGGCCGGCGCGGCGAAGACGCCGCGCGGGCGATGGGCTCTGATCGCGCTGGCGGCGGCGGCGCTGGCGGGCGCGAGCTGGGTGCTGCTCCAGAGTGAATGGTTCTCCAGGCGCAGTGAAGAGAATGATCCGATCCTCACCGTGTCCGGCAGCCAGCCCGTCCTCCTCGGCAGTACGGAGGACGACATCGAGCGGGCTCGAGCCATCTGCGAGGCGGCGGGCCATCGCTGCAGCGACGACAGCTTCGCCGACGAGGACCCGCATCGCTACGAGCCCATCGCGCTCGACGTCGATCGGACGGAGGTCCGCAACGTCGACTTCGCACGCTACATCGAGGGCCAGCCGGGCCTGAAGACGCAGGCGGAGGAGCGAGGCTACAGCTGGGACGGCCCGACGAAGACCTACGGCAACAGCTGGCGCGAGCCGGCGGATGGCCTTCGTGCCGAGGCCGCACCGAACCATCCCGTCGTGCACCTCACCGCGGACGAGGCCGCCGCCTACTGCGAGTATCAGGGCGCTCGTCTGCCGACCGCGGATGAATGGGAGTACGCCGCGCGGGGTCAGGCGCGCCGGCTCTATCCGTGGGGTGACTCGTGGTCGGCAGACCGCCTCCGCTTCGATCGCAGCGGCTTCGGCCTGGAGGACGTCGGAAGCCACCCGGGAGGCGCGACACCGGAGGGTGTCCTCGACATGGCGGGCAGCGTCTGGGAGTGGACGAGCACGCGGCGCGACGGAGGGGTGGTCGCCAAGGGCGGCTCGTGGGACGTGCGCTCGCCGAGCGAGCTGCGCGCCGCGTACTCGCTGATCGAGCCGCCGGACAAGACCGCGTCGGACATCGGCTTCCGCTGCGTTCGGGAGCGCTGAGGCGGCGGCGCTCCGCCGCTCCGAGTCAGCGAAGCACGAGCCAGCTGCCCACGAGGATCACGAGCGCCGCCGCCAGTACTCCAGCCGCGACGAGCAGAGCTCCACGCGTTCGGGTGTCGCCCGGCAGCTCGGTGACGTCGACCACGGGCTCCGGTTTGCGCACGCGGAACCGATCCTGCCCGAAGACGAGCGAGAGGCCCTCGCAGAGCTCGCACTCGCGATCACTCTCGAAGACCTCGTCGTCGGCGGTGAAGCGCTTGCCGGGACGAGCGCGCACGACCCATCGCCCGTCGTCTCCTAGCTCGATCTCCGCGTGGTCCCGAGAGGCCTGCGCGGAGCTGAGCCGGAGCGCGCAGCCGAGCGACCGCCCCACGCCGTAGCGCTCGCTCCTTCGATCCAGGACGAAGGCCTCCCCCTTTCGCGAGCGAGGCGCCATCCTGACCAACTCCCAGTCCGCCACTGGTCCCCCTGCCGGTCTCGATGCAGTGCCGGGGACTCTACCCCAACAAGCCCTTCCGAAGGCGCAGGCCAGCGCTGCCCGTGTCCGCCCCTTGCCTCTCGGGGACGTTGCCTAAAGGGACCGCGGTGTTCCGCCGATCTGCATGGAGGCGTTTCCGCGTACTGCCCGTCGCACTGGTGGATCGAGGCGACGTGACGAGAGAGGGCCGCAGATGGGCGCCAGATCTCGGGGTAGAGCCGGTCCCTACTCGAAGTTCTCCGCGTTGGACGGAAGGCATCCGCTCCAGTCCGCGTGCAGGGATGCCTACGTCGAGTATCGGGCCCGTCGCCGCCACGACGCCGAGGTGGCCTACTTCAACTTCGCGCTCGCGAGGGAGATGGGCCTCATCCCCAAGCGCCATGATGACCGGCTCACGGCACCCCTGCGCCGGGCCATCCTCGACACCTTCGCGCTGGTGATCGTGAACGAGTACGACGACCTGAACGCGACGCCGATCCCCGCCCGGGACCTGATGCCCCACCGCTACATGGCGACGCGCTACCTGCAGCTGCAGCATGCGGACGGACTCGGTCGGAACTCCGGCGACGGAAGAAGCATCTGGAACGGATGCGTTCGGAGGGGCCCCTGCGTCTGGGACGTCTCGAGCTGCGGCACGGGTGTCACTCGCCTGTGTCCTGCCACATCGGCGCAGGGCGCCTTCTTCCAGACCGGCAACTGGATCGCCGACTACGGCTGCGGGACCGCCGCCCTCGCGGAGGGCATCGGCGCCGCCATGATGAGCGAGGTCTTCCATCGCAACGGGATCGCGACCGAGCGCGTGCTGGCGGTGCTCGCGCTGCCCGATGGTCTCGCGATCAACGTGCGAGCGGCCCCCTCGCTGCTCCGCCCCTCGCACTTCTTCGTCCATCTCCATCAGGGCAATCGCGATGCGCTGGCCGCCATCGTCGATCTCTTCATCGACCGACAGATCGGCAACGGTGTCTTTCCCCGGCTGCCCGAGCCCACCGGACGCAGCGCAGCTCAGCGGCGCTACGGATTCTTCGCCGAGGAGGCGGCGCGCACCTTCGCACGCATCAGCGCCGTCTTCGAGCGCGAGTACGTCTTCTGCTGGCTCGACTGGGATGGCGACAACGTCCTCGCCGACGGCAGCATCATCGACTACGGCTCGGTGCGCCAGTTCGGGCTCTATCACCGCGACTATCGATTCGAAGACACCGATCGCATGTCCACGTCCATTCCGGAGCAGCGTCGCAAGGCGCGCCATATCGCGCAGAAGCACGCCCAGATCCGGGACTTCCTCGTGCGGGGCGAGCGCCGGCCGCTGCGGAGCTTCGCGCACGATCCGATCCTCGACGTCTTCGACGCGGAGTTCGAGCGCGTCAAGCGCGAGCGATTGCTGATCAAGCTCGGCTTCTCGGAGCCGCAGCGTCGGACCCTGATGGAGGGCGACGCCGACGCCCTGCTCCGCCGCTTCGAATCCGACCATGCGAGCTTCGAACGGGCGCGCTCTTCGCAGGGGCCTGTGAAGGTGCCCGACGGGATCACCTGGGACGCCGTCTACTGCATGCGCGACATCGTCCGCGAGCTGCCCGCGCGACTCCTCGATGCGCTGCGGTCGGGCGACGAGCAGCCGTGCATCGCGTCCGAGGACTTCGCCCTGATCGGCCTCTCGGCCTACGCCTCGCGCGAGGACCGACGGCTCACGGCCTACCGCAGCCGCCGCGCCCGCGACTTCCAGCGCCACTACCTCGCGCTCACCGAGCGAGCGGCCCGGGCGGAGGGGCGGACGCTGGCCGAGCAGCTGGAGGCGATGATCCCGCGCGCGGCCGCGATCAATCACTCCGCGCGGATCACCGGCGACAGCGTCGACCACGCCACGAACGCCCTGCTCAGGCAGCGGCGCCTGCTCGACGCGGAGGCGGTCGATCGGATCATCCGTCGCTTCGTCGCCTACCAGGACCTCTCGCCGGCTTCCGCGACCGAAGCCCGCGAGACGCCGAGTGCTGGCAGCGCCGACCTCGAGGACCGCCTGCATGCGCGCCTGATCCGACTCACCCATGAGTACCGGGAGAGCCTCTAGCCGGGGGATTGCGACCCGAGTGCGCCGACTCCTGCAACTCGCGTAGGGTATTCCCCATCCGAGCTGTGCCGAGCTCCGCGCGACTTGCGCAAAGTTGCGGATCGGTGACTCGCATCACCGACCGATCGCTGCGAAGAGCGGATACATGGGGGCGCTCGGCGTCCCCCGTGATGAGGGAGGCCAGCCAGCGCACAGAGCAAGCTCGGAATCAAGGGAGTAGGCAGATGAACGAAGCCGCCAGCATCGCAGGGCTGGTCCTGCTGGCCTTCACCTGGCTCGCGCTTCGCGGCATGGGCCGCGAGGACTCGCCGCGCGGCACGCGCCGCTGAGAGGCACCCCCGCCCGCCCCTCGCCCGCGCCCGATCTCCGCGCGGCCATGCAATGGCGGTGGCTCTGACATATCGTTCTCGGCCCCGCGGCGCCCCTCGCGCCGCGATCGCGCGCCCCGCCGAGCCGACGATTCCCCATGAAGAGAGCCATCGACGCCTTCGTAGCCCGCCAGCTCACCCGGTGGGTGGCCGTCGTCGATGCTCATGCCCGTCTCGTCGTCGTCATCATCACCGCGACGACGATCCTCGCCGGCGTTCATGCCGTGCTCTTCCTCGGCATCAACTCGGACAACCTGAGCATCATCAGCGATCAGCTGCCGTCTCGGGCCGCGTACGACGCCTTCAATCGCCATTTTCCGAACCTCGACGAGGCGATCTTCGTCGTGGTGGACGGCGCGACTCCCGAGCGCTCGCGCGAAGCCGCTCTGGCGCTCGAGGCCGAGCTGGCCGGCGACGACCAGCACTTCGAGGACGCCTACATCCCGGGCGGCGGCGACTTCTTCGAACGACACGGCCTGCTCTATCGCAGCGAGGACGAGCTCGATCGATTCGGTGATCAGATGGCCCGCATCCAGCCCCTCATCGCCGAGCTCGAGGCCGACCCTTCGATCTCCAACATGACCGAGGCCCTGCAGCTTGGGCTGGAGGAGCTGGACACCAGCGAGGACGCCATCGGCCACTTCAGCATGGTCCTCGATCGCGTGAGCGATGCCACACGTCGCGTGTACGACGAAGCCCCCCTCCAGATCTCCTGGGAGGAGCTGATCCTGGATGGAACAGCCATCGACACCATCAGGCGACGGGTGATCGTCGTCCATCCCATCCTGGACTACGGCCACGTGCTGATGGGACATGCGGCGATCGACCGCATCCGCGAGGCGGCCAGCGAGCTGGGCCTGGACGAGCGCTCGGGCGTCACCGTCCGGATCACCGGGAACCCCGCGCTCAACTACGACGAGATGCTCGGCTTCATCTGGGATCTGGGCGGTGCTGGCGCGGTCTGCTTCTGCCTCGTCGCCTTCATCCTGAGTCGCGCGATGCGATCGTTCCGCCTGGTGCTCGCCGCGCTCGTCACCCTGGTCTTCGGCCTGGTCTGGACGGCCTCCTTCACGGCCGCGAGCATCGGCCACCTCAACCAGATGACGCTCTCCTTCGCCATCCTCTACATCGGCCTGGGCGTGGACTTCGCCATCCATCTGGGCGTGGGCTACGCGGCGCTGCTCCGGGCCGGAATCGACCACCGCGCCGCGATCAGGCGGGCGTCCAGTCACGTGGGGGGCTCCCTCTTCTTCTGCACCTTCACCACCGCCATCGGCTTCTTCGTCTTCGTGCCCTCGGACTACCGGGGGATGGCCGAGCTCGGTCTGATCGCCGGCTCCTCCATGTTCATCATCCTCTTCCTGACGATGACGCTCTTTCCGGCCCTGCTCGGCAGCTGGCTCGCCGTCGATCCCGAACGCCACATCCGTGCGGACCTCAACTTCACGGGCAGCCTCTTCGGTCGCATCGGAGCGCATCCGGCCCTGATTCGCTGGGCGGCGCTGGCGCTGGGCATCGGCGCGCTCTACTTCGCCCCGACGATCCGCTTCCAGCCGAATGTGGTGGAGATGCGCGATCCGCGCACCGAGTCGGTCCAGGCCATGCGCGACCTGCTCGACGACACCAACACCACGCCCTGGTACATGAACGCCATGCGTCCCAGCCTCGCCGAGGCGGACGTCGTGGCCGACAGAGTCGAGGCGCTCGACGACGTGGCCCTCGCCCTCACCCTGAGCGACTTCGTCCCCGAAGACCAGGAGACGAAGCTCGAGATCCTCGCGGACATCGCGTTCCTCTTCGACAGCCCGCTGCCCTCGCCCGGGCCCCGGGGCCCCGAGCCCTCGGTGGCCGACCAGGTCGAGGCGTTGGAGAGACTGGCGCAGTACCTCGCCGATCCGGAGATCCCCGAAGACGCGATCTTCGCCAGCGGGAGCCCGACGTCGCTCGGGCGCAGCATCGATCGGCTGCGCGCGCACCTGGAGGACTTCCTCCAGCGCCTCGAGGAGAACGGCGATCCCGCGGCCAGCCTCGCCGAGCTCGAACGCGTGCTGATGGCTTCGCTCCCCGATCAGCTCGACCGGCTCCGCAAGGCCCTCTCCGCCGATGTGATCACCCTCGATTCGCTGCCCGAGTCGCTCCGCGAGCGCATGCTGGCCGAGGGCGGCATCGCGCGCATCCAGGTCTTTCCGGTGAGCAACCTGCGGAGACATACAGAGTTCCGCGCCTTCGTCGACTCCGTGAAGAGCGTGATCCCGGACACGACGGGCGTGCCCGTGAACCTCGTGGAGATGGGGCGGGTGGTCGAGCAGGCCCTGATCCAGTCGATGAGCGCGGCGATCGTCCTGATCGCGATGATGCTCTACCTCATGTGGCGACGACTCAGCGATGTGTTGCTCGTGATGACGCCGCTCTGTCTCGGTGCCGTCCTCACCCTCGCCACGATGGTGATCTTCGACAGACCCTTCGACTACACCAACGTGGTCGTCGTCCCCCTGCTCTTCGGGATCGGCGTGGACAGCGCCATCCACATCATCCACGAGTCCCGGGTGGGAGAGACCGACCGCACGGAGCTCGTGTACACGTCGACGGCGCGCGCCGTGTACTACAGCGCCCTCACCACCATCGTGAGCTTCGGGAGCCTCTCCCTCGCCGGACACAACGGGATGAAGGGGCTCGGATTCACGCTCACGGCCGGGCTCGTGTACACCGTGGTCTGCGTGCTCTTCCTGCTGCCGGCCCTGATGGCGCTGCAAGAGGCGCCCGACGTCGCGAAGCGGGACGCCCAGGTGAGCGCCGACGCGTCCTGAGCGCGCAGCGTACGGTGCGCGGCGGCCGATGGACCGGCGCGGGGACCGCAGCGCCCCGCTCCGGCAGACAGACCTGTGGGCAACCGACCGTATTCACGGCTCGATCCCGCAGCCGCCGCCGGGTACTGCTCTTGTGCTGTCTCCTCCCCGCCCTCTCGATCGGCACCGTCGTGCCGCGTCGATGGCTGGTCTCGTCGACGATTTCGAGCGCTGGAATCAGGGGGGCTCGACCCTGATCCGGATCTTGAGCGGGTCGATCGAGATGGGCGCGATGCGCGTCGGGTGCTGGACGTCCTCCAGCGAGAGCGCGAAGGTGCGGCGCCCCAGCTGCGCGAGCAGACCGTCGACGTGCACCGCGTGCTCGCCGGTGCTGCTCAGATAGAGATCACGGCGTTGTCCCTCGAACTCGACGTGCACGTGATCCGGCTCGACGCCGAGCAGTCGGTAGCCCTCGGGCAGGTTCTCGATCTGGATCGGGACCTCGCGAACCGTCGACTCCACCGTGGCGCCGGGCACCGCGACGAACCAGAGCAACGCGGAGAGCGCGACCGCGAGCGCGGCCTCCCGACCCATGCCGGAAAGGCGATGGCCGAGACCGCGCCAGCCCGTCGTGGCGGTCGGGTCCGACGCGGTCTTCGCCTGGAAGCGCTCGACGACGCGGGCGAGGCGCTCGGGCGCCGTGACGGTCTCGAGTCGGCCTCGCTGCGCGACGGAGACCTCGCCGCGCTCCTCGGAGACGACCAGGCAGAGGGCGTCGCTCCGCTCCGCCAGGCCCAGGGCCGCCGCGTGGCGGGTGCCGACGCCAGAGAGCGCCTCCCAATCCGTCGAGAGCGGCAGATGGACGCCGAAGCTGACGAGCTGATTGCCACGGACGACCACCGCCCCGTCGTGGCCCGGGCTGCGGGGATCGAAGAGGCTCAGCAGCAGGGGCTCGCTCACGCGCCCGCCCACGAAGCTCCCCCCGTCGAGATGGCGCTCGATGGGCTCGCGGCCGGGCAGGACCAGCAGGGCCCCGATCTTCGACTCGGCGAGGCGGAAGCAGACGCGAACGAGATTGCGCTGGACGTCGGGAGCGGAGCGCGGAACGCCGCGGCGCAGCCCCCACACCGCGATGCCCTCGAAGAGCCGACGCAGCTCATCCTGGAAGACGACCACCAGCATCAGCGCCGCTACGGCGAAGAAGCCCTGCAGGAGCCATGTCGTGAGCTGCAGATCGAGGCCCCGTGCCACACCGTAGAGGCTGCCCAGGGCCGCCAGCCCCATCAACGCGAGGCGTGCCCGCGAGGCCCGGAACCAGACGATCAAGACGAAGATCAGCGTGGCCACGATGGCCATGTCGACCAGGTCGCTGAAGCGAAGCTCCGCGAGGGTCGGCAGCATGCTCCGCGCCCTCCCCACGTCCGCCGAGCGCAGCGCTCCACCCCCGGCAGTCGGGTGCAGGGACGGCTGCGAACGCTGGGAGGCGGCGAGAGCGTACCGGAAATCGGGACGACCCAAAACCAGCAGGAACGTTCGGGCCGTTGCGCGGCCCCGACCTGTCTGTGCGCGACTCCGCCTCAGTCGCCCCTGCGGCGGACGCGCGAGTGGAGGCGAGATAGAATGATCGCGCGACCCGCCCCAGGGCGGGCGCCCTTCCGAGGAGTCATCCGATGCCCCCCGGTGCCCTTCCCACGCCCCGTCGACGCGTGCGCCGAATGGCCCGCCCGCGCCGGCCCGCCAGCATCCCGCTCTCGCTGGGCGTCCTCTTGCTCGCCGGCTGCTACTCGCCGCCCCCCCTGCACCACGCGGCCGCCCAGGGCGATCGCGCGGCGGCGGCCGAGCTGATCGCGCGGGGCATCGATCCGAACGCGCCCGGCCGGGGCGGCCGGACGGCGCTGCACGAGGCCGCGCGACGCGGCCAACGCATCATCGTCCGCCAGCTGCTCGCCCACGGCGCGCGGGTCGATCTGGTCACCGAAGACGGGCACACACCGCTCCACCTGGCAGCCCAGGAGGGCCACGCTCAGGTCGTTCAGCTGCTGCTCGATGCCGGCGCCGACCCCGACGTCCCCGACGAGGACCGCCAGACACCGCTCTTCCTCGCGTCGAGCGAGCAGCATCTGCAGACGGTGCAGCGCCTGCTCGCGGCCGGTGCCGATCCGAACCTGCGCGATGAGGATCGCGACTCGGCGCTGGCAATGGCGGTGGAAGACCAGAACCTCGGCATCGTGCGGGCCCTGCTCGGCGCGGGGGCAGACCCGGACAGCCCCGATCGCGACGGTCGCACCCCGCTGATGGAGGCGGTGAAGCGGCGCGATCACGAGATCGCACGCCTTCTGCTGGAGGCGGGCGCCAAGCCGGATCTCGCCGATCGCAACGGGGCCACCGCCCTCGTCCAGGCCGTGGAGCAGCAGGACGGCGGCCTGGTGGAGATGCTGCTCGACTCCGGCGCCGACCCCAACGCGCGGGACGCGAATCGGACGCCCGTCCTGCTGCTGGCCGTGCAGCAACGCGACCAGCGCAGCACTGCGGCGCTCCTCTCGGCCGGCGCCCACCCCGATACCGCCAGCCGGGACGGCGGCTACCCGCTCCTGCACGCGATCCAGGGCGCCGACATCGACCTGACGCGCCGCCTCCTCGACGGCGGGGCAGACCCGAATCGCAAGGATCGGCTGGGTCAGCCGCTGATCCTGGTGGCCGTCCAGGCGCACGACGTCGAGTCCACGCGGCATCTGCTGGCGGCGGGCGCGGATCCGGATGCCACCGACGTCAACGGCGCACGGGCGCTCGGTGTCGCCCTCTACAATCGCGACTCCGCCATCGTGGAGGCGCTCCTCGACGCCGGTGCCGAGCCCACCACCGCCACGGAGCTCATGCAGAATCCCACGGACTTCACCGCCCGCTACGGCTACAAGGCGCTGGTCGGCGCTGGCCTGGCCATGGCCGCGGAGAGCGCGCAGGAGCAGGGCGGCACGGCGACCGCCGAGGCCGATCGCGAGACCCGGCGCGCGCTGCGGCGGGCCCGCCGCGAAGCGCTCAGGGCTCGCCGCGAGGCCTTGGCCCAGGGTGAGGGCGACCTCGACCCGGACGACGACGATCGCGAGCCCTACGGCGTCGCCGGGCGAACCCCCAGCGTTCCCGTCCCTCCGCGTGTGGGCGGCGGGCGCGACGTCACGCTCGAGGCGAGCGCCCCGCCGAAGCCCGCGGCCGTGCCCCCGACGACGGGCGGGCACTACAGCAAGCGCGTGGCCGTCGTCGTCGGCATCGACGCGTACCGGCAGTGGCCCGCCCTCGAGGGCGCGCGCAGCGATGCACAGCGGGTCTCGGCGGCGCTCCGGACGATGGGCTTCGACGAGGTCATCGAGCTCTATGACGCCCAGGCCACCCGGCGCGGCATGCTCAACGTGCTGGGCCACGATCTGGCCTCGCACGTGGACGAGGACGCGTTGGCGGTGATCTACTTCGCCGGTCACGGACAGACCGAGTCCATGCCCGGCGGCAGCAAGCGCGGCTACATCGTGCCCGTCGATGGCGATCCCGACCAGGTCTTCGCCACCGGGATCAGCATGGACACGCTCCGCAGCATCTCCCAGCGGCTGCCCGCCAGGCAGGTCTACTACGCCATGGACTCCTGCTACTCGGGCCTGGGCTTCACGCGCGGCATCGCCGTCCGCCGCGAGCCGGGAGAGGACTACATCGGCAAGATCACCTCTCGCCGGGCCGTCCAGATGATCACCGCCGGTGGCGAGGGCGAGCGGGCCATCGAGCACGGTGGCACGGGCCTCTTCACCCGCTATCTGCTGCGCGCCCTGGAGGGCGACGCGGACATGGACGGGGACGGGTTCGTGACCGCCAGCGAGATCGGCATCTACGTCCGGCCGAACGTGACCAGCGCCTCGGGCCAGCGCCAGACGCCGCTCTTCGGCACGCTGGAGGGCAGCGGCGAGGTGGCCTTCCAGGTGATCGGCCGCTGAGCCGGAACGCGCGGCGCGTCGGCGCGGTCGAGGCTCCTCGCGTCCAGGTCGCAATCGGCCGCGGTCTGACCGAGAATAGGGGGCATGAAGTACCTGCATACGATGGTCCGTGTGAGCGATCTCGACGCGTCGCTCGATTTCTACTGCAACAAGCTCGGACTCGAAGAGCTGCGCCGGGTCGACGTCGAGTCCGGTCGCTTCACCCTGGTCTTCCTGGCCGCACCCGGTGATTCCGAGGCGCAGGTGGAGCT
>CAZQMY010000167.1:0-245 GCA_964594405.1 uncultured Spirochaetaceae bacterium
GGGTCGGGCAGGTCTGCTCACAAGCCTCCGGATCGGGTTCGACGGCCCGTTCGGAGGCGGCCTCAGCATGATCATCGAGGGCGCCCTCGGAAGCCGCCGGGTCGGCCACGGAGCTCGAAGGCGAATCGTCTCCGCGCAGGGTCGGGGATACGCCGACTGCGCCCGCGGAGAGGGGGACGAAGGAGGAGGGGGGTGCCGTCAAATCGACGTGGGCGGGGGAGATGGAGGCGCCGCCTTGGCCGAAT
>CAZQMY010000167.1:255-11779 GCA_964594405.1 uncultured Spirochaetaceae bacterium
CCCCGCCCCCCGCCCCCCCCCCCCCCCGCCCCCCCCCGCCAACCCCCCCCGACGAGGCCGGAGGGAGGCGCCGCCATGGCCGAATACGAGGGCGTGAGTCTGGCCTGATTCGTCCGCAACGATGGGCAGCGAGGGCTGACCGAGCTCACCGATTACGACGCCGACGGGCTGAAGCGCAGGGGCCGGCGCGACCTTGTCGGGGGGGGGAGCCATCTCTACGTCCCCCCGCTCGTTCCGTAGGTCGACTCGGGCGGATCTGAGTTCTTCGATCTCTGCGATCACGACGATGCTCCTCTGGAGGTGAAGTCGTGGCGAGTGGAGGCATCGGATCATCGAATGGAATCCGAGACCTGGGACACTCCATTCTTGATCCGATCCGGCTCGTCACTCGACAGATCAGTCGGCGACCTCATCCCCCCCTTCGCAAGGAGACCGAAATGAGCCATTCCCAGCTCGGCCGCAACTTCGAGATCCGCATCGAGAGCTGTAGCCCCGACGACTATCTCTTCAGCTCGATGCACCTACGGGAGGGACTCTCCGAACCCTTCGCCGCCGCCGTCGAGCTGCTGGCCAGCCAGCCCGAGACCCCGATCGATGATCTGGTGGGCCGATCCGCAGTCATCAAAATGCGTGATCCGGAAGGCCAAGGCGGCGCGGATCGCTACCTCCACGGGCTCATCTCCTCGGCTGCGGAGTTCGAGACGAACGACGACTACACCCGATTTCGCCTGAGGCTCGTGCCCTGGCTCTGGCTTCTCTCCCGCAGCAGCGACTGCAGAATCCACCAGAACCTCACGATTCCGGACATCGTGAAGTCGGTCTTCGATGAGTACGGACTCATGGACTATGAGTTCGAGATCGAGCGCACCTACCCCGTCCTCGAGTACTGCGTCCAGTACAGGGAGTCGCACCTCGCATTCGTCTCCCGGCTCCTGGAGAGAGCGGGCATCGGCTACCGCTTCGAACATGACGAGAAGCGACACCGCCTCGTCCTCTTCGACGATCAGACCCCCACGCTCGACGTCGCCAACGGCGCAACCGCCCTCTACCGCAGCTCGGAGAAGTCCGAACCCGCGCCGGGAGAGGTCTGGGGCTGGCAGGCCGAGCGGCGCTATCGCCCGAGCGAGGTCGCGTTGACGGACTACAACTTCGAGGACCCGATGCTCGACCTTAACTGCAAGAAGCGCTGCAACGCACCGGCCCGCGGAAACGAACGCTTCGAGCGCTTCCACTATCCGGGCTACCATGGTTCGCTCAGCGACGGGGACCACGAGGCACGCCTCTGGGCTGAGATCGAAGATTGCGCGTCCTATAAGATCTCGGCCTCGAGCCAACGAGGGGACATGCTCCCGGGGCGGCAGTTCAAGCTCTCCGGCCATCCCGGCAGTAGCTGGGACGGCGAGTATCGAGTCTGCGCGATCGACCACCACGCCCTGCAATCCTACGGGACCGACGCCGAGCCGGGAGAGAGCTATTCGAATACCTTCACTTGCCAGCCCACCGAGATTCCCTTCCGTCCCAGGCGAAGCACGCCGAGGCCCTCCATCAGCGGCGCCCAGACAGCGACCGTGGTAGGTACCAAAGGGGCCGAGATCGACGTCGACGAGTACGGCCGGGTGGTGGTGCAATTTCATTGGGATCGTCACGGCGAGCGCGACGAGCGCAGCTCCTGCCGGGTGCGCGTGGCGCACAACGGTGCAGGCCGCGGCTTCGGCGGCATCAGTCATCCCAGGATCGGGCAGGAGGTGGTCGTAGAGTTCCTGGAAGGAGATCCCGACCGCCCTGTCGTGACGGGCAGGCTCTACAACGCCCTCCAGAACGTCCCCTGGGCACTGCCGGCGAACGCGACGCAAGGCGGAATCCGTTCGCTGAGTTCTCCGGGAGGAGGCCGGGACAACTTCAATGAGATCCGCTTCGAAGACAAGACCGGGGCAGAAGAGGTTTCCATGCAGGCGGAGCGGAACATGAGCCGATTGATCAAGAACGACGAGAGTGATGTCGTCGGAAACGATCGGAGCCGCTCGGTCGCCAACGACGAAACCATCGAAATCGGGGCCAACCGCAGTGTCTGCATCGGCGCCAACGACACACTCGAAGTCGCCGGCAGCGCTGCGGAGAACGTGACGGGAGCAAAGTCCATCCACGTGGGCTCTACGCTCTCGATCGACGCGGGATCTTCGATCTCTCTGACATGCGGTGCCTCATCCATCACGATGAACAGCGCAGGCATCATCTCGATCAGTGGCACGATGATCGCCATCGCCGGTGCTGCGAACGCCAGCCTCACCGCCCCGATCACGAACGTGACGGGCGCCGTGATGCTGACCAATAGCGGTGCCGTCAATCTCGTACAAGGTGTGGTCACTCGCGTCGCCGGCTCGTCGCTGGCTCACGTCGGCGGTGCAAAGGCCGAGGTCGTGGGTGGGAACGAAACCGTGATCCAGGGCGGCACCGTCAAGATCAATTGATTGCGGGTACTCGAATGGCATGCTCTGCTCGGTCAGAAAGGTCCGCAGACTCGCAGCAGCCCCCTCCCCTCTCTCGTTGCGGACGAGGGGAGTCCGATCAGCGACTACCCGTGTCCCTCTTCTACTTGCCGGCTGAGCAGGGTGCGCTGCTCGAGCGAGTGCGCGACATCGTTGTGGAGACCATCGAGAGTCCGATACGGGGCTCGAACCCCTCAGACTCTTGCTTGACATAGTGAAGAGGGTTCTATTCCAAGCAATCTGATCAGGCGGGGAGAGCGGTGGAGGCGGCGGGAATCGAACCCGGGTCCAAGAAGCGCAAGCGGGCGCTCTCATCTTTGGGGCGAAGCGAGCTGTTCCCACCGCAGCCCATGCGCCACGAATGCCTCGAAGCCAGAATCGAAAGAGGCGAGCGTCGCGCCCCGTGAGATGGCGATGGCTGCAAGATGAGCGTCGTCGATCGCGTTGCGGAGCGCACGCGGCGTCGCAGCAATCAGCTCGTGGACAAGGTTCCATCGAAGGTCAGTGTCGGAAATGATCTCGACACCTGCGTCGAGCCATTCCTCGACCCAGCCGGTGGCCTCATCGTCGGACATGCAACCCGGGAAGGCTGGATCGGTGCCGAGCCGGAGGAACTGATGCACTGTGGGCCAGGCCACACCGACGGGTTCGCTGCCGTTGATCGAGTCCTCTAGCCACCGCGCTGATTCGCCGTGGTGTCGCGCGGTCGGATCGATCGCATAGAAGAGGATCTGCACGTCAGCGAGCTTCAATGTCTTCCCGGCATGCCTGGGGGGCGCCCCGCCATCCGACTCTGCGCGGCGGCTTGCTCATCGCTCGCCGCTGCTCTTCGACTTCTCCAGTGCCTGATCGTCGGCCATCTGTGCGGCGGGCAGGCGGGCGCGTTCGATCGCGAATCCGAAGCCGACCTTTCGCGGCTTCAGTCGGCTTCAGTCGGTAACTGCCCCGCTGACGGCGAGCCTTGCTCTCATCGGGCGCTTGTCGGAGCAATTGGTTGAGCGCTTCGTTCAGCGAGATGCCCTCGCGAGCAGCCAGGCGCTCGACCTTCCGCCGAGTGGCAGCGTCGAGCAGGACGGTGATCCGAGTCTCATTCGGCATCCCAGGGCGCCTCCCCAGACCTGACAGCACAGCTGTCACGTGCTCGTTCGCAAGGTCAGAGGTGAGAGCTCCGCGTAGGTGGCCGCCACCATCCCTTTCCCGTCGAGCCAACGTGCGCACGGGCACCACCGGGTCGGATGGAAGATCATGCTTCGGAGGTGAGGGGCGGATCGTAGAGCTACTTGCTGGTCAGAGACGGCGCGCTTTCGACACTCATTCCTCGCGTCGGAGACGGTCCAGGAGCCGACGAAGACGTGGTACGGCCACTCGGTCCTTCTCGCGCCCCGCCGCTTGCTTGGAGCGGATGACGTCTTCGAGAGACGCGACCATCACGCGGAGATGATCCGCCACCTCGATGTCGATGGCGTCACGGCGCAGATCCTCGAAGCCGGACGTTCCGCTCGGACAGAAGGCGACGTCGAGGTCTCCCGCATCGGTGGTCAGGTTCACGATGGATTCGGGCGGAAGATGGCGGAAGAACTCTGCCGTGCAGTCGAAGGACAGGCCCTCCGGCTCGACCTCGGTTCGGATGCGGGCACCGAGACGACGGAGCGCCTCGGCCAGGCTCTCGATGTTCTCGGCCGTTCGCTCGGGCACCACATCGATGTCGACGGTCACGCCGACGTCTCCGTGGAGGACCGCGGCCATGCCGCCGATCAGGATGAAACGGACCTCCGCTTCGCACAGCGCTGAGAGCAGCCGCACGGGGTCGAAGTCGGCGCTAGTCATCGACGGCAGACGCGACCGCCCGCCGCCCCCGCAGGACGAACCGCGCTGCACGAGTCGCATCCGCGAGACGCTGGGCCGGGCTCCGGCGCAGTGTCCGCTCGAACATGGAATCCGTACCGGGATCGGGCTCCGAGAGTGAGACCGATACGCTCCAGCCGGCGGCCTGGACGAGGCGCTCCACCAGGTCGGTGGAGGGAACCCGTGCGCCGGATTCGATCCGTCCGACTGTGGACTTGGGGACCCCTGCCCGCTGGGCCAGCTGGGCCTGGGTCAGGCCCGAACGCCGCCGTGCTTCCCGAACGAGGTTGGCGATCGACATGTGCCGGAGGATAGCCAATTGGCTATCGGGTTCGATACCGCCCCCCACCCCTGGGTCCTGATGGATCGCAGGGGTCACGTCCACTCGAACCCAAGAACGCCCGATCGATCCCGAGCCCGTACCCACCGGGCTGCATCCGAATGACCAGCCGGTGCGGTCGCATAGGTGATCGGTCTGATCGGGGCCCCGCGAGCACCCAGAACGCCGGGGGCCTCGCGGCCTTCGGGCGTTCTCGATCGCAGGCGGCTGAGTGCCGACGGCGCGCAGATGCGACGCCGGCGCGTGAGCGCCTCGGCGTTGCGTGCCATCTTCAACCGGGCCGCGGGGACCCGAAACGTTCCCCGCTGTCGATCACACAACCCCATCTCGGAGGTGAAGGTGTACACACTCTATGCGATTCCGCCCTCTCTCTTCGCGGGCAAGGCGCGTAGCTACCTCATCAAGAACCGCATTGCCTACGAGGAAGTGTCGCCGCAGACGAAGCACTTCGAGCAGGTCGTGCTGCCGAAGGCGGGCGGACGGAACTCCATGCCGACCAACGAGTCGGAAGACGGCGTGGTCGTACGTGACGGGGCCGCAATCCTCGACCATTTCGAGGCGCAGAATGGCCACCGCTCCACGCCGCAGACGCCCCGGCAACGCGTCGTGAGCCAGCTGATCGACGTGATCGCGATGGAGTGGCTCATGCGGCCCACCACGCACTACCGCTGGAACTACGTCGAAGAGAACGGCGACCTGATCCCGTACCACTTCACGACCATGACACCCGTCGGGCGCGACCCCAGGAGGCACGGCGAGCTCCTGATGAAGGCCATGACGCAGTGGACCGAGATCCTGGGCTGCACGCCAGAGACGATTCCAGGGATCGAGCGACGCTACGAGGCGCTGCTGCCGCTTCTCAGCCAACACTTCGAAGCCATGCCGTATCTGCTCGGGGGGCGACCGTGCATCGGCGACTACTCGCTGATCGCGCCGTTCTTCGGTCATCTCGGGCGGGACCCGAAGCCGCTGTCGATGATGCAGGCGACGGCGATCCATCTCTTCCGCTGGGTCGAGCGAATGAACCGGCCCGGGCTGGCACACGTGGACTACGTCGAAGACGGCGAGGAGATCTTCGGAGACTCGTTCCTACCCGACGACCAGGTTCCGCAGACGCTGATCGCCGTCCTGCGGCATCTCGCCATCGACTTCGTCCCCGAGACCGTCGCGAGCGCCGAGACCATCAATGGCTGGCTTGCGCGCAAGACGCAGCTCGAAGGAGGCACGCCGGTCAAGCGCTACGTGGGGTCTGCCGAGTTCGAGGTCGAGGGCGAGACGCTCCATGCGGTCGCACAGCCCTACCGTCACTTCCTGCTGAACCGCGTGCAGTCGACATTCGACGCACTCGCGCCCGAAGACCGGCGCAACGTCGAGGCGATGCTCGACGACTGCCACATGACGCCCGTGCTCGACGCCCGACTGACCCGCGGCATCGGCCGAGCGAACAACCTCGAGGTCTGGCTCGACGCCTAGCGTCCGGCCAGCAGGAGAACACGATGGAACCGGGCTCGACCACCAACGCGAACGCGGGACGCCGGCTCGCGCTCGTCCTCGTGGTGCTGGCGGCGGTGAGCCTGGCTGCTTGCGGTCCGTCCGAGCCGCTTCCCTTCCCTGACCATCACGATGGCTATTGGGTGACCGAGTTCGAAGACAGCGAGACCGGAGAGAGGGTGACGTTCGTGAACGACCTTCACGCCGACCCTGAGAGCCGCAGGGTGACCGTGTATGCCCAGGCTCGCCGCGGCGGCTACGTCGCGTCGCCGGCGCAGCTGGGTCCGGGCGAGTGCGGTGAGGATCCGAGCGGTCACTTTGGCTGCTTCCATCCGAACGCCGTCTACCTCAACGGCAGCGGCGTCGAGCACACACGCGCTGACGGCACGGGGGAGTGGTGGGTCAAGCACTCGTGGGTGCTCGACGGCGAGGGCTACGAGAACTGCGTCCTCGGAACGCGCGCCAGGGAGAGCTACACCTGCGTGTGGGTCGAGGGCGTCGCCCACGAAGACGGCGTGTCGATGCAGATCGGACCGACCCTCTTTCCCATCAGCCTCATCTACAACGTCCGCACGCCGCTGCTCGATCGCGACCCGATCGTCGTTCGCGCCACTCGTCACGGGCCCATGGGGATCGGGGGCAGCCTGCTGCTCGAGTGCGAGCCCGAGCCGAGCGCGCTCGACGGAGTCGTTCGCGCATGTCCCTCGCTCGACCGGCAAGAAGCTCCCCATTCAGCCAATCACCATCCCGGGGACCAGGAGTGGATCGTCCATCGAGACCCGATCGAGAGATGATCACTGGGATCGGCCTTCCTGTCTCTGCGCGTCGGGCCGGGGACGATTCATCGCCACCCCGGGCCAGACGCGGCTTCGCGGACGGCGTGCGCCCCGGAGTGCAGCGGTCGCTCAGGTGCGCCCTTCCCTCTCGAGCCCTGGAGGCTCAAGCGGCAGCGCGGTAGGGCAGATGGGCCGCCTGGAGGCCGATCATCTCGTCGAAGAGCGCTCTGCAGGCTTCCTCGTCGTCGGGCGACGCGGGGTCTTCGATGAGGGCGCGCAGCGCGGGCGCGGGATCGCCGGTCAGGGCCGACTCGACGATCCATTCCTGCAACGGAAGCTGAGCTTCGATGTGTCTGGCGATGGGCTCGGTGAGCGGCGGCATGACATCGGGGTGGATGCCGTCGCCATCCACCGTGGCCCCCACCTCGACGATCGCCCCCTCGGCCACATTGGGCAGAAAGCCACGGTTGGGGACATTGACCGCGACGACCTCTCTTCGGCGTCCAGTCCAGAGCGAGGCGATGATGGGGATCACCTCCTCGAGGCTGTGCCCCATCCAGCGCAGCGGCACCGGTAGCGATGTCTCGGAGAGCCGGATCGTGAAGCGTTCGATGACCTTGTCGATTCGTTCGAACTGACCCACGTGCGCCGGATGGTGGCCCCCGATCTCGTGCGCAAACGGCAGGTACTCCCCGATGTGGCTGTCGACACTGCAGGGGACCACGTCGTAGACACGAACCATGTGGGCCACCAGCGGTGAGTAGAGCTGATCGGCGAGCATCGCGAGCACCGGCCGCGACTCGGAGGCTCTGGCCAGGCGGCTCACGAGGGGACCGAAGTCGAAGGCCCTGCGGCGGAAGAGCGCCTTCACACGGGGGAGGAGATCTTCGCCCGTCTCGCGGTCGACCATCTCGGTGAAGAAGGTGAAGTGGTTGATCCCGGAGGCCTTGGCGGCGATGCGAGAGGGGCGGATGCGCAGCAGCATGCCGATCCGCTGGATGCCGATCGGCATCTCGTGACACATCCCGACGTTGCGAATCGAGGTGGCCTGGTTGATCGCCAGCGTGACGCGGCTCATGGGGTTCGAGAGATTCACCAGGAAGGCGTCCGGACAGTGCCTCTCGATGTTCGCGCAGATGCCGAGGGTGTTCTTGATGCTCCGCAACGAGTGGAATACCGCGCCGGGGCCTCCGTTCTCCCCGTTCACCTGGGTGGAGCCGTATCGCCGCGGAATCTGGTAGTCCTGCCACCAGTATCGGAATCGACCGTGCTCGGCGCTGGAGATGCAGAAGTCTGCCCCTTCGAAGGCGCGGGCAGGGTCGGTCTCTTGCTCGAGCAGGACGGGCGATCCGTTGGCCGCGTTGAGCCGGGCGGCGAAGCGGTAGGCACGAGCCAGGCGGGCTGCGTCGATGTCATGGAGCACCAGCCGGGCCCCGGCAAGCTCAGGTGTGTGGAGGACGTCATTGACCATGGTGGGACCGAAAGAGAGTCCTCCGGCTCCGATGAAGGTGATCTTGGGGGGCTTCATCTCGTCCGCTCCTTTCCCGCCCTTGCATGATCGCGAATCTCCACGCGATGTCGACGCTTCCGCCGCGCTCGATCATCCCCGCCAGTCCCGGTTCAGGATGAGCCGGGCACCACGCCGGAAGGTGAGATACGACCACGCCCACGAGAGCACGACGAAGAGGCGATTGCGGAAGCCCACGAGGAAGTAGATGTGGACCACGATCCAGAGCACCCAAGCCGGAAAGCCAGCCACCCGTAGTCGGCCACCGAGATCTGCGATGGCCCGGCTTCGACCGATGGTCGCCATCTGGCCGCGATCCCGATAGGAGAAGGGGGACCGCGGCTCGCCCGCGAGATCTGCCTGGATGAGGCGAGCGACGTGGCGGCCCTGCTGAATCGCGACGGGGGCGACGCCGGGCAGCGGCTTGCCCGCCTGGTCCTCGACGCGCGCCAGGTCCCCGATCACGAAGACCTCGGGATGACCTTCGATGCTCAAGTCGGGCGCCACGATGACCCGCCCGCGTTCGTCGAGCGGCGCGCCCAGAGTCTTGCCCAGCGGCGAGGCCTGGACGCCGGCCGCCCACACGGTCGTGGCCGCACCAAGTCGTTCACTGCCGAGATCGACTCCCTCGGCGTCGATGCCCGTCACTGCGCTCGCTGTCCAGACCTCCACGCCCAGACTCTCCAGGTCGCGCGTCGCACGATGGGCCTGGGGTTCCGAGAAGCTCGGGAGGATGCGCGGTCCCGCTTCGATCAGCACCACGCGGGCAAGGGTGGGATCGATGTTCGTGAAATCGCGGGCCAGTGTGAAACGGCTCATCTCGCCCAGCGCGCCAGCGAGCTCCACGCCCGTCGGCCCGCCGCCGACGACCGCGAACGTCAGGAGCGCCTTCCGGCGCTCCGGATCGGGCTCCAGCTCGGCACGCTCGTAGGCCCGCAGCACACGACGCCGTAGCTCTGTGGCTTCCTCCAGCGTCTTCAGCCCCGGGGCGTGCTCCTCCCAACCCTCGTTGCCGAAGTAGGCGTGGCGCGCGCCGGTCGCGACGACCAATGCATCGTACTCGAGGCTCACGGCATCGGTCTCGACCCGTCTCTGGTGGAGATCGATCGCCTCGACTTGCTCCTGCCGGACGAAGACGTTCCGCTGCTCGGCGAAGAGGCTTCGGATTGGCGTCGCGATCTCAGCGGGACTCAGCCCGGCCATCGCAACCTGATACAGCAGGGGCTGGAACAAGTGGTGGTTCCGGCGGTCGACGACCGTGATCTCGACCCCATCGACGCCCACCAGGCCGCGCGCGGTCCACAGTCCGCCGAAGCCCGCACCCACGATCACCACTCGCTTCATACAGGCTTCGACCTCCGATGGTTGGAGTCCGCTCTCGAGTGGATCCGAGGCCAGAGCTGGCGTCACCATCGAGAGGAGGATAACGGCGCATCCGAGGCTGCATTCGATCGCGGGTTTCGTGAGCGTTTCGACCAGGATCTTGATCCCCCGCGGGCCGCGCCCGAGCGCGGCACGGCGAGTGACACGCCGTCCCGAGTCTCGTTTCGACGATGGACGGAACTCGAGCGCTCTCACTGAAAGAGAACGCCAATCGAATTGGCCGTTGAGGCAGGCGGCCCTCCGGTCGATGGAACAATTGCGCCCCGAATGCGCACCTACCCGCACATTCGATCGGGCCTTTCCTTTGGCCAGAACAGATCCTGGAAGGAGACCAGAGAGATGTCGCTGAAACCTGCTTCGACTCGCAACGCGCGATCCCGCTCGTCCTTGCACATCAGGGGCCTCAGCGTGGGGGCGCTGCTCGCGCTTGCCCTCTCCGCGCCCGCAGCCCAGGCAGACGACTTCGGCTCGAACGGGCTCTATCTGGGGGGTGGCGTCGCACTGGGCTTCGAGAACTTCGACACAGTGAACGTCAACTTCGACAACGGCACCGGTCTCGACTTCTGGCTGGGGCTTCGGCTGGCGAAGGTGGTGGCGCTCGAGGGGCAGATCCAGTGGCTCCCGGGCATGGCGCCGTCTGCTGCCCCTGGCATCGACACGCGCCCGCTGGTCTACACGGGCAACATCAAGGGCTATCTCCCGCTCGGGCGCTTTCAGCCCTATGGACTCTTCGGGCTTGGGGGGCTGACGACGACCCCGGACCGACCCGGCCTGCCGACGCGCACCGACTTCGTCACGAAGTACGGCGCCGGTGTCGACCTCTACATCACGAAGAACATCGCGGCGGTGGCGAGCTGGAGCTACATCCTGACCACCGGAGCCGTCAGCGGGGGCGACTTCAACACGCTGACCTTCGGCGCGCAGGTGAGCTTCTAGAGGCCATCTCACAGAAGCCTCGAGGAGCTCGCTGCCACCGAAGACCGGGTGCTCCGAGGAGGTGCCAGCGGTGGCGGTGCCCACTCCGCCTCCAACCCCGGGAAGAGACTGAGTGGCAGACGCGGGCATGCAGAAGGCCACTGGAGCGCGCGAAACGTTCTCACGGAACCGGGCTCCGACACTCCAGTGGCCTTCGTGCGTCAAGGCTCACGAATCATCTTGCCTAGAAGTCCTCGTCCACCCCGCTCATGTCGGGCACGCCGTGGCCGCCCTTGCTCGGTCGGGGCTTCTCGGCGATCGCCGCGGCCGACGTGAGGAGCATCGACGCCACGCTCGCGCCGTTCTGCAGTGCTGATCGCACGACCTTCGTGGGGTCGATCACACCCGCACCAACGAGATCCTCGTAGGTCTCCGTCGCAGCGTTGAACCCCTGAGTGCCCTCGGCCTGCTTCACACGGTCCACGACGATCGCGCCGTCGAGTCCGGCGTTCTCGGCGATCCAGCGGAGCGGGGCCTCGGTGGCCCGCCTGAGGATCATGACGCCCGCCTTCTCCGACGGATCGGTGAGCGCGCTGTCGAGCCCGTCGAGGGCCGCCTGCGCCCGGATCAAGGCGACGCCGCCACCGGGGACGATGCCTTCCTCGACCGCGGCGCGGGTCGCGTGGCGCGCCTCTTCGCCGCGCGCCATAATAAACATCATCTCGCCCAAAGTCGCGGCGCCCACCAAGAATACCCCCCCACCACCCGCGAACTTGGCGCC
>CAZQMY010000168.1:0-11767 GCA_964594405.1 uncultured Spirochaetaceae bacterium
GGCGGGTATCATCTAGCCGGGCGTGCCCTGCCTCGTCGGGGCGCTGCCCGAGGAGGCGGCGAGCGTGGTGGAGGCGCGCTGCGCGGCGCTTGGGGCGCCGCGGCAGACGCTGGGCGAGGCGCTTCGGCTCTCGGCGTCCGGCTCCGACGGTGGCTACGTGCTGCGTTTCCCGGGCGGCGTCCGGTTCGAGTTCTCCCTCGGGGCACTCGGGCCGAAGCAGCCCGAGAACGCGGCCCTGGCCCTGGGCGCCATCCGCTCGCTGGAGGCCTACGACGATCCGGAGATGGCCGAGGCAGCGCGGCGCGGGCTGTCCTCGGTCTGGCTGCCGGGGCGCGCCGAGCTGATCAGCGAGGAACCCCTGATCATCGTAGATGCGGCGCACACGGCCGCCTCCTCGTCCTCGCTGGCGAGTGTGCTTCGTGCCCTCGATCGCGGCGCATACGACTTCGTCCTCTCGATCTCGAGCGACAAGGATCTGAGTCGGATCGTGGATGCCCTGACTCCCCTGGCGCGGCGCATCTACGCCTGCCGGGCAGAGCCGATCCGATCCTTCGCGCCGGAGGCGCTCGCGGATCGGCTGCACGCACTCGCCGGCGACGTCGACGTGGTCTGTGTGGCCAGCGTCGACGAAGCCATCGAGCGGGCGCTGGATCGCGCCGCCGAGGACGTCGCCCTCTGCTGCACCGGCTCGGTCTACCTCGCCGGCGCGGCGCTCGCGGCGCTCGAGGCCCGAGGTTTCAATCGGAGGCGCCCGAGCCCGCCTCCGCCAGTGAGTCCCTGAGCGCGCGCAGCGCGAGACGGGGGTCGAAGGGCGCACGGTCCACGGGCCGCGGTCGATTTGCTTCGAGCGAACGCGCCGCCCGGCGTAGGCTCGCGATGCTCGCGCGCAGGCGGCGCTCGGTCATCTCGATATTCGATGGGCGCGCTCGGGCCAGCCAGAGCCGGCGGAAGCGCTGCGCCAGCGCGCGCTGCTCGTCGGCCAGCGCACGAAGGCGCGCCGCCAGCGCACGCCGTCCCGCGGCGCGCAGTCCCTTCGGCTTCGCTCGCCACGCCCGCTCTTCGAGGGCGGCCTGCGCCTTGCGTACCGCGAAGAGCGTGGCCTCGGCGGCGTAGAGGACTTCGGAGAGCGTGAGCGCGTCGCGTCGCACCTCGCTCACGAGCCGGCTCGCCCGCTCGACGATCCCGCGGAGCTTCTTCTCGGCCGCACGGAGCTTCGAGGGCCTGCAGCCGCGCAGGAAGAGGCCCCGCTCGAGCTCGTCGAAGAAGAGATAGGGGTACGGAGAGCCGTTGAAGACCATGAAGCCCGGATCGTGGATGGCGCCCAGATCGCGATAGAGCCGCGCCACCCGGCCTCGAGGCTCGCCGAAGAGCACGCGCGAGAAGGCCCCATCGAAGCGCCGCGTATCGCGGGGCCCGCTCCACGACTCCTGCGCGCCCCAGGCGTAGGCGAGGAGCGAGTTGCCGAGCAGGTTGTAGTGCCCGTGATCGCCCCAATCCGTCGTGATCAGCCCGAGGGCACCATGACGACGGCCGGCCTCCGCCCAGCTCGAGATGTTGCGCAGGCTGTTGTCGACGCGCGGAAAGAGCGAGTTCCAGCTGCTCGTGCCGGGGCAGACCATGAAGTCGAGGCCCGCCTCCGCGAAGGCTCCGACGCGGTCGTAGTCGAAGTCCGCCTCGTACCACCAGTCGAGCATGATCAGGTCTGTCGGGATCTCGGCGATCCGCTCGGGATGTCCGTGCACGACGTCGCCCCAGATCATCGTCCGCTTGCCGTGGGCCTTCGCGAGGTCCTGGATGGCGCGGATGTGTTCCAGGTAGACGCCACCCCCACCCAGCGCCTCGGAGCGGCCCCTGGACTGGCCGTGGCCCAGATCCCAGGGCTCGTCGCAGTTGGCGTTGAAGCGCGTCGAGCTGAAGTTGGGCAGGTACTCGTCGTAGAGGTCGCGGAGCAGCTCGAGGGTTCCAGGCTCGGTCGGCGCGATGGTCCATCCCCTCTCGCTCTCGGCGAGGTGCGCGTATTCGTCCAGCTTCAGCACGTGCGCCATGTGGCCGAGCGATTGCAGACAGGGGATCAGCTCGATGCCTCGCGAGCGGGCGTAGACGTCCAGGGCCTGCATGTCCTCGGCGTCGAGCGGCGAGTCGTGCTTTCCGATCAGCGGATGGCGCCGGAAACGGAAGGTGTGCTCGGTGTAGAGCATGAGCGCGTTGAGCTTCAGGTCCGCCAGGCGGTCGACGAGACTTCGAAGGTCGCGGGGCTCGGGGACCTTGCCGCGCGAGACGTCGAGCATCACGCCGCGGGTGGCGAAGTCCGGCCAGTCGCGGATCCGCATGGCGGGCAGGCGGCCGCTCCCGTCCAGGACCTGTCGGAACGTCACGAGGGCGAAGCGCAGCCCGGCCATCCCGCCGGCTCGGACGACAACGCCCTGCGCGCCCACGTCGATGCAGTAGGCCTGATCGGCCACGGCGGGAGGTGCGCCCACGCGATCAGCGAGCGCCGGGTCGAGGCGGAGGAGGATCGCCAGGCCCAGGCCGTCGCTCCTGCCGTGGCGCTCGATGGCCAGGGCTGGGCCGCCTCGATCGGCGATGAGGTCGCGGGCAGAGCGTGCGGCCTCGAAGGCGCAAGCGGGGAGATCAGGGGCCAGCACCAGCGGCGTGCCATCGTCGAGGCGAAGGGGCGGGCCAGGACGCTGTTCGGTCACCCGCGGCTCGGGCAGGATGCGTGAGACAGCCGGTGAAGCCCTGTCGGTCATGCCCCCAGCATAGGGGGGCTCTAACGATCAAAGCGCCCGGCCCAGCTCCTCGCACCGAAGTGCGAAGGGAGGGGTAGCCAGCCCGGGCGCCACAGAGACTTCGTCTGGTGGGCAGCGCCGTGGTCGCACCGGCGCGTTGCCTCACGCCCCTTCCCTAGAGCAATGCGTGTGCCAAATCCCTCGGAAGTTGCTCTGAAGTCGACGGCGGGGCGTAAGTCCCTGAAATGGTGCGCACTTCTCCCGTGGCCGCGGCGGAGCAGGATCGCCCCGGTTGCAGCATGCGCGCAATCGCTCGGAGCCGGGGCAGTGACGAGTGACTCAAAATGCGTCCGGCGGCGCGCGTAGCGGCGTGGCGCCGTGCTCGCCTCCGTCAGTCCGTGGGTCCGTCAGTCCGTCGCCGGCCGCCAGCCGCGTAGCTCCGCGGCGAGGGCCGCGATGTGCGCGGGCGTCGTGCCGCAGCAGCCGCCGATCAAGCGGGCACCGGTCTCGATCAGGGGCGCCATCCGCAAGGCGAAGTCCTCGGGCCCGCAGCTCTCGCGCCTCGTGAAGCCCGTCTCGGATTCGGGCTCGCCGAGGTTCGCGTACACACCCGTCGGCCGCCCGGAAGCGCGCAGGGTCGCCCAGCAGCGCTCGACGTTGGAAGGGGGCAGGCAGTTGACCGCGACGGCGATCGGCGCGAACTCGGCCACGGCCGAGACGGCCTCGGCGAGGGGCTCGCCCGAGAGCAGGCAGTCGCCGTCCCAGCAGACGAAGCTCACCACCATCGGGCAGTCGAGCGCGTGCACGGCCCGCGCAGCGGCCCGGGCCTCGCGGATCGTGTTCATCGTCTCGACGAGGATCAGGTCCACTCCGGCGGCGGTCAGGTTCCCCGCGTGCCGGGCGTGCTCGCTCTGGAGTGCCACCTCGTCGGCGACGCGCTCGGGCGCGTAGCAGTCCTCGAGCGGTGGCGCGGAGCCGGCGACGAAGGCTGTGGACCCGGCGTCGTCGATGGCTTCACGAGCGAGTCGGACGGCCAGGTCGGTGAGACGGACATCGGCGTTCGGATCATCGCGTGTCGCTTCGGAGACGCGGAGCACGCGGTGCTGGGTCCGAAAGGTGTTGGCGGTGATCACCTCGGCGCCGGCCCTCGCATAGTCGGCGTGGATCTCGCGGACGGCGTCGGCCGAGTCGAGCAGCGCGTGGGTGGACCAGAGGGGGAGGCCGGTGTAGACGCCGCGATGCTCCAGCTCGGTCCCCGTGGCTCCATCGAGCAGGATCGGCCTCTCTAGACGGAGTCGCTCCCGCAGCCGACCACCCGGGCCACCATTCCCGCTCGATGCTTCGTCGCTCGGCATGCTCCCCCGGCGATCTGCGACCCGATCGCGCTCCCGCTGCGATATACATTGCTGCCATGGTAGAGGCGCTCGGTCGCGGCGACACGGTGGTGAGCTCGTTCGCGCGAGGAGAGGGTGCTCGCATCGATTGGGTCGGGGTCTCTGCGCGGGGGGTCGGCGGCCCGGGCGGGGCTCCGAGCCGGGTCGAGGGGAGGCGCCGGGTCGACGGGACGCCGGTCGAGGGTGGCTACGAGGTCGGGCCGCTGCAGGTCTCCATCGTCCTCGAGCGGCAGGGCGCGTCGGCGACGCTCCATCCGTCACTGAAGAGCGTCGGTCCCGGGCCCTGCTTCGTCGAATCGATCGTTCTCGGCTTCCGCTTCGGCACCCGTCTCGAGGGAGCCGGATCCTCGGGCAACGCGCCCCTGCGCTATCTGCGGCATGGCTGGCAGAGCTGGTCGCTCTCGGAGAGCCGCGCCCTGGACGCCTCGGGTGAGCCGCCCTTTCCATCGGGCCCCTGGCTCCGCGGGATGCACCACTCGCAGGGCGATCGCGATCCGGCACGCGAGGGGTGGCACGAGTCCGAGGTGGTGATGGTGGTGGGCGGCGTGCTCGGTGGGGACTCGGCGCTGGTGGGTGCACTCGAAAAAGGGCATGCCAGCTGCGTGGTCTACGCCCGGCCCGAGGCCGAGGGGGCGCTGATCGAGGCGGAGCTGCACCTCGAGGTCCCCGTGGAACCCGGCGAAGGCATCGAGCTCGACCCCCTCCGCGTCGCCGTGGATGCGGATGCCAGCCGTCTGCTCGAGCGCTTCGCGACGCTCTGGGGCCGCCGCGCCGCGGCAAGGACCGCCGCGGCCTTCCAGAGCGGCTGGTGCAGCTGGTACCACTTCTTCCACGCAGTGACTCAGGAGGACCTCTTCCGGAACGTCGATGCGCTCGCCCGGCTTCGGGACGAGGGCGCGCTCGAGCTGGGCGTGGTCCAGCTCGACGATGGCTATCAGCACGCGCTCGGGGACTGGCTCGAGTGCAACGAGAAATTCCCGGACGGCCTGGCGGTCGCCGCTCGGCGGATCCGCGACGCCGGCTTCGAGGCCGGGATCTGGCTCGCGCCCTTCGCGGTCTCCGAAGAGAGCCGGACCCACCTCGACCACCCCGACTGGACGCTCCGGTCAGCAGAGGGCCCGCTGCGAGGCACCTTCAATCCCGAGTGGAGCCACAGCGGCTGGTGCTACGTCCTCGATCCGAGCCGCCCGGAGGTCTGCGCGCACCTGCGCGCGACGGCCGCCGGGCTGGCGGGTATGGGCTTCGACTACCTGAAGCTCGACTTCCTCTACATGGCCGCGATGCGGGCCGAGGCCTTCGACGCGAGGCTCACGCGCGCGGCGCGTCTGCGCCGCGGGCTCGAGGCGATCCGCGAGGGCGCGGGAGACCAGCGCTTCCTGCTGGGTTGCGGCGCTCCGATCGGCCCCGCGGTCGGGCTGGTGGACGGCATGCGGATCGGCCCCGATGTCGCGCCGTCGTGGCCGGTCCGCGCCGATCCCATCATCCCCGGCCTCGAGCCCGCGCTGCCGTCTACCCTCAGCGCGCTTCGCGCGATCCTCTCGCGCAGCTTCATGCATCGCCGGCTATGGCTCAACGATCCCGACTGTCTGATGGTCCGCCGAGAGCAGACGGATCTGTCGCCCGCGGAGTCGGAGAGCCTCGCCGCCGGGATCGCGGCCACCGGCGGAATGGTGGTGATGTCCGACGATGTGCCGCTGCTCGGCCAGGAGGACCTCGGACTCGCGCGGCGCACCCTCGAGCTCGCGCGTGAGGTGGACGCGCTCGGCGGCTGGGGCAGCGCCCGTGAGCTGGCGCCGCTCTCGCCGGGGGCGCTGGCCGAGGGCGTGCGCCTGCTCCTGAGCGACGGCGGAACCCGTGTCCTGCTCACCGCCCTGAACCTCTCGGATCGCAGCGCTCCGTGCGAGCTGCCCCTCGCCGATCTGGGACTTCTCGAGGAGCCCGACGAGATCGCGTCGGTCGGGCTGGGTGGAGGCCACGGGATCTCCCATCGCCTCGAGGCCGGGCGAGTCTTGTTCGCTCTTCCGGCGCATGCCAGCGTCTGCCTGCGCGTCGAAGGCGCTCGCAGGCTCGCCGTGTTCTGCGACTTCGACGGGACTTTCTCCGTGCAGGACGTCGGCAGCACGCTCGCCCTGCGCTTCCTGGACGAGCGGCGGTCGCAGCTCTGGGCCGAGTACGAGCGCGGCGAGGTCGACGCATGGCACTATGCGCTGCGCCTCTTCGAGGGCTTCTCGCTCCCGACCGCCGAGCTCGACGCCTTCCTGGAGACCATCGAGATCGATCCCGGTGCGCGCGGCCTGCTGAGCTTCTGCGAAGCCCGCGGCGTGCCCTTCGAGATCCTCTCGGATGGTTTCGACTACAACCTCGAGCGTCTGCAGTCGATGTTCGGGGTCTCGTTCCGCTACCTCGCCAATCATCTGGACCCGAGCGGACGCGGCTGGCGCCTCACGCCGGGCGCCCGGAATCCGCTCTGCCATTGCGGTACGGGCTCTTGCAAGCGCGGACGGATCGAGCGCTTCCGCCAGGAGCGGCCGGGCCACTTCGTCGTGCACATCGGCAACGGGCGCGTGTCGGACCTCTGCGGCGCGATGACCGCAGATCTCGTCTTCGCGAAGGACACCCTGGCGCCGGCCCTCGAGGAGCGCGGCGTGGCCCACATGGCCTTCGAAACCCTGGACGACGTGACCACCGCGCTCGAGCCCCTCGCTCCACCCGTGCCGCAGCGCTGAGGGGTCGCGCGGCTCGGGGCAGCGGCTCGCCCGGGCTGCTACCGTGACGGATCCGAGGCCAGCCGGAGCGGGCGAGATGAGCGAACGAGACGACCGCAGGAACGTGGTGGTGGTCGGCGCCGGATTGGCGGGCCTGGCGGCGGCGGTCCGCCTGCAGGCCGACGGGCACGAGGTCTCGCTGGTCGAGCGCGGCGATCGCGCGGGCGGTGGCCATGGGTGCGCGTGGGCGGAGGGCTTCTGCCTCGAACGCCGCTTCGAGCCCCTCTGCGGCACCGACCGCCGGCTGACGGGTCTGATCGCCGAGGCGGGCCTTCGGGATCGCATGCTGCCGCTCCGTCCGCTTCAGCTGACGCAGCTCCACGAGGGCCGCGCCGATCCCATCGATCCGCAGAGCCTCACGGCGGCGGCCCGCATCCCGGGCGTCCGCTCGCGGGACGCGGTGCGGCTGGTGCGTTGGTCTCGTCTGATGAGTCGCTACCGCCCGCTACTCGATCCGACGGCACCGGAGCGCGCGGCCAGTCTCGATTTTCGGAGTGCCAGCGACTTCGTGAGGCTCTACTTCGGCGAGAGCTGCCACGCCTTCTGGACGGCGCCCGAGGCGACCAGCGTGTTCTCCGGCGATGCGGAGGAGCTCTCGCGCGTGTGCACGCTCCTCCTCTGGGCGGCCCGCCGGACCGCTGCCGACCGATCCGCGCATCACGGTCTGGCCCGGGCGCCGCTCGCCGAGCTCCCCGAGGCGCTCGCCGAGCGCGTACCGATACACTTCGGCGTCGAGGTGAGCCGCATCGACGAGGAGCCGGCCGGAGGCTTTGCGGTGGAGTGCCAGAAGGTCGGGGGCGGTCGCGGCGAGCTGCACGCGGACGTGGTGGTGCTGGCGGTGGCCCCGGCCGAGGCGCTCCGCATCGCCCATGCGATGGTTTCGCCGGCCGAGCGCGACTACCTCGGCGGCGTGCGTCACCGCCCCGGCATCACCCTCAGCCTCGCGCTCGATCGTGCACCGGCCGGGATGCCCGAGCTGATTCGTGTGCCGCGCAGTGAGGGGCTGCCCGCGGACTGCATCCTCTTCGAGCCGGGCATGGCCGAGGGGAAGGCGCCGATGGGCGCCGGGCTCGCCCTGGTGCGGGCGAGTGAGCGCTTCGTGCGCACCAACGCTGCAGCCCACGACGATGTGGTGCAGAAGGGACTGATCGCCGGCCTCGAGCGCATCCATCCCGGCATCGCAGGCGCGGTCCGGGCCAGCCTGCTCACGCGTGAAGAGGCCGCGATGCCGGCTTTCGACGTGGGCGCCTATCGTGCCCTGGCGACCTTCCGAGCGGTGCAGGCCGATCGGCGGGCGCTCTCGCGGAGGCTCTACTTCGCCGGTCGCTATCTCATCGGCCCGAGGGCCGAGGATGCGGTGGTCTCGGGTCTGCGCGCGGCCCAGGAGATCCGCGAGGACCTCAGCGAGCTCTGATCGGGCACAGTGCTCTGTCTGCCGCGTCAGCGGACGTCGGCCAGCGTGACGCCCTCGCCGCCGTCGTCATCCTCGCCCTTGCGTACCTTCGCGATCAGGGGCGAGGCGCGGAGGTGCTCGCGCACCGCCTTGCGGAGCGCGCCGGTGCCGTGCCCGTGGATGATGTGCAGCGCGTCCCTGCCCTCCACGGTCGCGCGGTCGATCAGCTCGGCCAGCCGGTCGAGCGCCTCCTCGACGCGGGCGCCGCGAAGATCGCAGCGGACGGTTCCGCCGCGCAGCTCGGGCGCTTCACCGCTCGTGCGCTCGAGCTTCACCTTGCCGTGCGGCGCCTCGTACCGCTCGGCCTTCTTCCGGACGGCCTGGCCCACGCGCTCGGAGGGCAGCACGAGCTTTGCGCTTCCCATCACGACGCTGCCCCGTCCCCGGCGATCGGGCAGCGATTCCAGCGTGGCCCGCTTCCCGCCCTCGAGCATCACCGAGTCGCCCAGCGATACGCGACGCCAGTCGATGGGCACCAGCCCCGGCGGCGGCTCTTCGGGCGCGCGTGCGCCGGTCTCGAGCGCCTTGCGCTCGGCTTCGTCGCGAAGGCTCTCCAGCCGCTCGCGGGCCTTCGCGGCGTCCTGGGCAGTGTTGCCGCGTTGCAGCTCCCGGATCACCCGGGCCACCTCCGAGTGCGCCTCCTTGAAGGCCACGTCGAGGTCGTCCCGCATGACTGCGAAGAGCTTGTCCCTCCGCTCCTGCAGGCGCTCGAGCTTGACCCGGTACTCGTCGCGCGAGGCCTCGCTCTCGGCGCGCAGGCGCGCCACCTGCTCCTGCTCGCTCTCGAGCGTCGCGCGCGAGGCGGCGAGCTCGGCGAGCATGCGATCGAGCTGGCGATCCTCTCGCCGTAGCAGCGCCTGGGCGCGCTCGAGCACCGACGAGGGCATGCCCATCCGGGCCGCCACCGCGGCGGCCGAGGAGGCGCCGGGCGTGCCCAGGTGCAGGCGATAGGTGGGCAGGAGGGTCTCGGCGTCGAACTCCACGCTCGCGTTGGCGAAGCGCGGATCGACTTCGGCCATCTCCTTGAGCAGGTTGTAGTGCGTCGTCACGATCACGTTGGCGCCGACGTCCGCGAGACGCTCGAGGATCGCCTGAGCGAGCGCCGCGCCCTCGCCCGGATCCGTGCCCACCCCGATCTCGTCGAGCACGAGCAGCGCGCCTGGCTCGGCGGTCCCGACGATGCGTGCCAGATGGGCCATATGGGCCGAGAAGGTGGAGAGGCTCTCGCCGATATCCTGGCCATCGCCGATCTCGGCGATGAGCTGTGGCACCAGGTCCACCCGCGCACCGTCCTCGCACGGCACATGGAGGCCCGTCCGCACCATCAGCGCCGCCAGCGCGACGGACTTCATGGCGACCGTCTTGCCGCCCGCGTTGGGCCCGGAGAGCACCAGGACCTTCCAATCCGCGCCGATGCGGACGTCGTTCGCCACGCACGCCTCGGCGGGGATGAGCGGATGACGGAGGAGGGGCAGCTCGAAGACGCCCGCTTCGCCCGCCTCCGGGCAGGTCGCGTGCATGCGCTGGGACAGATGGGCGCGCGCGAAGGCGAGATCGACGCCGGCCAGGGCCTCCAGGCTGACCTGGATGCTGGCGGCGTTCGCCCCGACCTCGTCGCTGAGTGCACGCAGTACCCGGAGCGTCTCCCGCTGCACCGTCAGCTCGGCCTGCTTGAGGCGGTTGTTGGTGTCGACCACCGCTTCTGGCTCGATGAAGAGCGTCGCGCCGCTCCTCGAGGCGTCGTGGACGATGCCGCGAACGCGCCCCTTGTAGTCCGCCTTCACCGGGAGGACGTAGCGATCATTGCGGACCGTGAAGTACGCATCGCTGAGCGCATCGGCGATCTCCGCGTTCCGCAGATAGCGGCCGAGGCGATCCTGGAGCTCCTGGCCGAGGTCGTTGGACTCGCGCCGCGCATTGGCCAGCGCCGACGAGGCGGCGTCGCGGACGTCTCCGGCCGGATCGATGCTGCGATCGATCCGCTTGCAGAGCTCCGGGAGCGCCTCGATGGTGCTGCCGAGGTCGTGCAGCGAGGGCGCGCGCTCGGCGTGGCGCTCGAGATAGCGGTGCAGTGACTCGATGACCTCGAGGGTGGTGCGCAGCACGAGGAGCTGACTCGCTTCGAGAACGCCGCCCTTCTCGGCGCGCGCGAGGGCGTCGCCGAGCGAGGCGGTCCCGCCCAGGGGCGGAAAGGTCTCGGCGTCGAGGAGCGCCCGCGCCTCGCTGGTCTCGGCGAGCCGCAGTCGCACCTGCGCCGCCGTGGCTTCGAAGAGGTGTCGGCCCATCGACGCCGCCGCGGCCTGCGCATCGTCCTCGCCTTCATCGGAGGCTTCGAGGCCCTCCTCGTGCCGGATCTGGCTCGACGTCTGCTCGCCGAGCACGCGCCGCCGGCCCTCTGCCGTGCGGCACTGATCCGCCAGCATCAGCACGATCTGATCCCACTCCAACGCGCGGAGGGTGCTTGTGGCAACTCGGAAGGCCATCGCGCGAGTGTAGCTTTCGAATCGGGCGCCGGATGCCGGTCCGCGTCCGACCGGCGGGCGGCCACGCGACTCAGCTTGGCCCGCGTGCCGGCCGAAACGCTCGATCATGGACAAGCCCACCCCGGACTATCCCACCGAGGCGATCCTCGAATCGGCGCGCAACCTCGACGAGCTGAGCGTCGAGGAGATCCTCACGCTGATCCACGAGGAGGACCGAAAGGCCCACCATGCAGTCGGTCGCGTCCTGCCGAAGATGGCTGAGGCGGTCGACGTCCTCGCCTGCGCGGTGGGCGGAGGCGGTCGCTGGTTCAATGTCGGCGCCGGGACCAGCGGGCGCCTGGGCGTGCTGGATGCCTCGGAGATCCCGCCCACCTACGGCCTCGCGCCGCGTGTGGTCCAGGGCGTCATCGCCGGCGGTGACCGGGCGCTGCGTCACCCCGTGGAAGGGGCCGAGGACGACGCCGAGGCCGCAGGGTTCGAGCTCATCGAGCGGGGCCTCACGTTGGGCGACGCGGTGGTCGGCCTCTCGGCGAGCGGACGGACGCCCTTCGTGCTGGGCGCCATCGAGACCGCTCACGCCGCCGGCGTCCGGACCATCGCGATCACCTGCGATCCGAAGTCGGCGCTGGCCGAGGCCGCCGAGATCTCGATCGTGCCCGAGGTGGGCGCCGAGGGCGTCGCGGGCTCGACGCGCATGAAGGGCGGGCTCGCGCAGAAGATGGTGCTCGCCGCCCTCTCCACTGCAGTGATGGTCAAGCTCGGCCGCGTGAAGGGCAACCTCATGACGCACATCACGCCCGTCTCGAGCAAGCTCCGCGGCCGCGCCGTCCGTATCGTGATGGCGCTCGCGGGTGTCGATCGCGAGCGGGCGCGGACGCTGCTGCGCGAGACCGACGGCTGCGTGGAGCAGGCCCTGGTGCTGGCCCGGCAGTCGGGCTGCTAG
>CAZQMY010000169.1:0-11750 GCA_964594405.1 uncultured Spirochaetaceae bacterium
ATCCCCGTTGTGTCATAATGCCCACAGCGTTTCCCGCCCCCCGCCCGGGAGTGGAAGGGGCCCATGGCCTTGCCGGAGTTCCTGCAGGAGGCGTCGGCCAGCGGCAATGAGCTGGTCTGGAGCCTCCGATATCCCGATGCCGGGGTGCGCGTGACGATGACCTATCGGCTGCGCGAGGGCCGCGAGCTGTTGAGCATGCGGCATCGCCCGCCGCCGAGATCCATGAGGAATTGATCCGATGTCCCACCGCCTCCCCCCGCTGCGCCTCGCGCCGATGGCCCGGCTCCTGCTGGCCGGCTCGCTCGTACTCTCTGTGCAGACAGGCTGCGCCCTGCTCGGCGGGGGCTCGCCCGAAGACCTCGGCGCCGCCGCGAAGGACAGTGCGCAGTCCCGCGCACAGGCTCGCGCCGACGAGGCCGTCGCGGGGGCGCGCGGTCGGGTCCGGGTGCCGGACGCCGAGGTGCCGACCTACCCCGACGCAGACGGGGTCTATCGCGACGTGCAGGGGCGTCCCATCGAGCTCTCCGCCTCTCAGAAGGCGGCCGCGGAGGAGCGGCTCCAGACGGCGGGCAAGGAGACAGGCGGCGGCCTCTGTCCCGGGTACTGGGGCAAGGCCAAGGCCGCGCTGCGGGCGCAGGCCACGGCGCGCGATCTCACCATCGGCGGGCGGTGGCTGGAGGGCAGGCTCCACTGTGGACGCGATTCCTGTAGCGCTTGGTACCGGCTGCGCGTGGATTCGAAGCAGCGCGTGGTGGTGGAGGCGGACGGCCCGGCCGATCCCGCCCTGCCCGATTTCGAGCTCGCGCTCTTCAACGCTTCGAAGGAGCGGCTCGGGCTGGACGCCAAGCCGCTGCAGCGACCACGGCGCCTCTCCGAGACGCTGCCGGCGGGGATCTACTGGGTCAATGTCGTCACGGGGAGCAAGCATGAGATGCAGCTGAGCTACAAGCTGCGCGCACGGCCCTACAGAGCGCCGCGGAGGACTGTCCGGACGCAGGACAGGGCTCCCGAGCCGAAGCCGCGTCTGGTCGCCGTCGAGGGCGGGCTGCTCGAGGTGGAGCGCGACGGCGGCGAGCCCGTATCGGTCCTCATCGACGTCGGGACCGGGGAGGGCCTCGCCGTCGGACAGCAGGGCAAGCTGGTCGAGGGCGGGCAGGTGATCGGCAGGATCGAGGTGGTCGATGTCTACGCGCAGGGAAGCCGCGCCCGGATCCTCGGAGCGCTCTCCGCGCCCATCACCCTCCAGACCCGTGCGATGGTCATGAAGCCGGCCCGCTAGAGGCGGGTCCTGCGAATTCCCTCCGGTCCCCGATCGGCGCTCAGGGCGGCAGAGGCAGGCCGATCTCCCCCTCCTGGCTCGCGTTTCGCGACGGATACGGGGGCGGGGTGCCTCGTGATGGCCAGCTGAGGGAGCATCACATCCGCCGGGGCCAGTGCTATGGTTCTCCGGCGGAAACCCAGCAGGAGTACCGTGTCGTGGGCCTGAAGGACATCGTCGAAAAGATCTCCGGGAAGAAGCCGGCCAATGCCAATACCGGAAGCCGCGGACCGCGGGTTCGCAGTCGCGATCGCGACGAGCAGACCGTACAGGTTTCGCTGGACACGGTGCCGCCGGGGCCGGGCAATGCGGGCCTGCCCCAGCCATCCACTCCGCAGCCGCCTGCCGCGCCGCCCGCAGGGACTCCGTCCGCCGCGCCTGCACCTCCGCCGCCGGCCGCGCCCGGCCCCTCGCAGCCGCCCGCGCCCGCTCCTCCGCATCCAGCGGTGCCGCCGCCCCCGCCTGCTCCGCCGCCGGCCCCCCCGGTTGCGCCCTCACCGCAGCCTTCGACGCCCGTGGCCGGCAATCCCGACGCCGAGGCCAAGACCATGATGGCCCCGATTCCAGACTTCGATGAGCACCCCCTCGTCGGCCTCCTGGTGGGCATCGGCGGGACACTCAAGGGCGAGATCTATCGTGTCCGCGCCGGCGAGAACCGCGTCGGACGATCCGATCAGTGCGACATCCAGCTGCTCGACGGGCAGGTCTCGCGCGAGCACGCGATCATCGGCGCGGAAGACGGCGCGCTCTATGTGGTGCAGAAGCACGAGACCAACCCCACCTTCGTCAATGACGAAGAGGTCGATGAAGCCGTCGAGCTCTCCGACGGCAACAGCCTCCGCTTCGGCAGCAAGGGCAGCAGCACCTTCCGCTTCAGGACCATCGAGGGACTGTGAAGGCATCGCGGCCCAGGCCTCTGAGCAGCGCGCTGCTCGGCGCACTCTCCGCTCTGCTCTTCATCGCCACCGCAGCAGCGGGGGCACGTGCGGAGTCCTTCGAGCTCGATCGCGTCGGCCGGGTCTTCATCGACGACGTGGTCGCCGCGCCGAACGAGGAGCGCGTGGTCGATCTCTACATGCGCGTGGAGACCAGCCTCGGCGATCCACTCGATCGCATTGGCGCCTCCGATCTGGTGATCCGGGACAACGGCGAGATCATCGATCAGCAGGAGGTCGTGGTTCAGCGACTCTCGGAGGCGCGCGCGGGCATCAGCGCGGTGCTGGTGATCGACACCACGCGGAGCATGCGCGGCGAGCCCTTCGAGAAGGCGCGCGAGGCGGCGCTGGCCTTCCTCGATCGTACGGGTGAGTTCGATCACGTGGCCGTGGTGTCCTTCGATGACGACGTCACGGTCGTGAGCGACTTCGGGGCGCCCCGCACCCAGCTCCGGGTCGCCCTCGAAGAGCTCGAGGTCCGGCCCAAGACGCTCTCCAAGGTGGTCTGGGATGGTGCGCTGAAGGCCATCGAGCTGCTGCGGGCCCGAGACTCGACGCTGCCGCGCCGCGCCTTCGTCATCCTCTTCAGCGACGGGCGGGACTCGGGAAGCGTCGTCGATCTCGAAGAGGTCCTCCATGCCGCCGAGGGCGATCGCGAGACCGCGCGCGTCCCCATCTTCACCATCGGCTACTCGGCCTTCGGCGGCTCGGGCTTCGAAGACCTCGATCGCCTGGCCCACGGAACCACCGCCAGCGCTTTCCAGGCGAGCGATCCGGCGGAGCTCGGACGCTTCTACGACGACATCTGGCGTCGCATGAGCGCGAGCCTCGTGGTGCGCTTCCCCGGAGACATGGACGGTCAGATGCACGCCATCGGTGTCGAGGTGGAGGGGCGCTCGGACGATCGGTCGGCTGCCTATCCAGAGATCAGCGGGCCGATCTGGCCCTGGTTTCTCGGTGCCGCCGTACTGCTGGCGGTCGGCGGCGGCGTGTACCTCTTCACGCAGAATCGCAGCCCGGGCCGTCTCGTCTACGAGGGCGGCGCGCGAAGCGGTCAGGCGGAGTCGCTGAGGGCCGGACGCACACGGGTCGGCGGGCTGGACGAGAACGACATCGTCCTCAATTTCCCCACCGTGAGCCGATACCATGCCGCACTTCATGCCAGCGGGGGTGAGCTCGAGGTGGAGGACCTCGGCTCGAAGAACGGCACGTTCCTCAACGGAACGCCGGTGCGAGGCCGCGCCGCCGTCAAGGCAGGCGACAAGCTCCGCTTCGGGGATGTCGACATGATCTTCCGGCCCTGAGGCCGGAAGACCAACGCCCACGCGCTCAGGTGAGGCTGAACGCGAAGTCGCCTCCCTCGCCGAGCTTTGCCTCGATCTTCGAGAAGGTCCGCCCCGCCGCCATGCTGGCCAGCACCTCGGCGCTCATCGCCGGCAGCATCGAGTGGGTGAGGATGTTGTCGATGGCCCGGGCGCCGCTCTCGCCTTCGGTGCAGCGCGCGGCCACACGTTCGATGATCTCGTCGTCGAGGACGAGCTCCGCGCCATGGTTGGCCTTCACGCGCCTCCGGATGGTGCCGAGCTTCAGCTCGATGATGCGACGCAGCACGTCGCCCGCGATCGGGTAGAAGGGGATCTCCACGAGTCGGCCGAGCAGCGCCGCGGGAAAGGCCTTGAGGAGCTCGGGGCGGACGGATTGGAGCAGCGCCTCGGGATCGGGCATCAGGTCGGGATCGGCGCAGAGCTTCATGATGGTGTCCGAGCCGACGTTGGTGGTGAGGATGATCACCGTGTTCTTGAAGTCGATCTGACGGCCCTCGCCGTCCTCGAGCATGCCCTTGTCGAAGACCTGGAAGAAGAGCTCCATGACGTCCGGGTGGGCCTTCTCGACCTCGTCGAGCAGCACCACCGAGTACGGCCGCCGGCGCACCGCCTCGGTGAGCACGCCCCCTTCGCCATAGCCGACGTAGCCCGGCGGCGAGCCCTTCAGGCTCGAGACCGTATGGGCCTCCTGGTACTCGCTCATGTTGATCACGATGGCATTCTGCTCACCGCCGTAGATCTCATCGGCCAGGCGCATCGCCGTCTCGGTCTTGCCCACGCCGCTCGGGCCGAGCAGCATGAACACGCCGATGGGCTTCTTGGGGTTGTCGAGATCGGCGCGCGCCGTATGGATGCGGCTGGCGATGGCGTCGAGGGCGTGGTCCTGGCCGATCACGCGCTCCTTCAGTGTGTCGCTGAGGCGAAGCACCGCGAGGATCTCGTCCGCCAGCATCTTGCCCACCGGGATCCCGGTGCTGCTGGAGATCACCTCGGCGATGGCCTGACCGTCCACGCTGGGCATCACAAGGGGCTCCTCACCCTGCGTGCTCGCGAGCTCCGCCTTCAAACCATCGAGCCTGGTGCGCAGCGCGACGGGGTCTGCGGCGGCCCCCTCGGCATCGGCGTCGCCGCTGCTGCGCGCCTCGTTTGCGGCCGCCAGGGCGTTCTGGGGCTCGCGAATCTGCGCGACCAGATCACTCTCATTCTCCCAGCGATCCTCGAGGGCCTCGAGCTCGCCCGAGAGCTCGGCCAGCTCGCCCTCGATCTCGGCGATCCGCTCGTCATGGGAGGCACCGGCCGCCACCTCGCGACGCAGCCCGGCCAGCTCGGTCTCGAGCGCGTTGCTCCTGGCACGCCGATCCTCGATGGGCGCCGGCGTCGCCGCCTGGCCCACGGCCACCTTCGCGCACGCCGTATCCAGCACCGAGACGCTCTTGTCCGGGAGCTGGCGCGCCGGGATGTAGCGGTGCGAGAGGCGCACCGAGTCCACCAGCGCCTCGTCGAGGATGCGCACGCCGTGGTGTGCCTCGAACTTGGCGGCCACGCCGCGCATCATTCGCACGGCCATGGGCTCGGAAGGCTCTTCGACCTTGACCATCTGGAAGCGCCGGGTGAGGGCCGGGTCCTTCTCGAAGTACTTCTTGTACTCGGCCCAGGTGGTGGCGCCGATCGTGCGCAGCTCGCCGCGTGCGAGCGCGGGCTTGAGCAGGTTGGCGGCGTCGTTCTGGCCCTCGGCCCCACCGGCGCCCACCATGGTGTGGATCTCGTCGATGAACAGGACGATCGGTGTCGGTGAGTTCTTCACCTCCTCGATCACCTGCTTGAGGCGGTTCTCGAACTCGCCCTTCACGCCGGCACCGGCCTGCAGCAGGCCCATGTCGAGCTCGCGAACGGCCACGCCCTGGAGCGGCTCCGGCACGTCGCCCGAGACCACCCGCTGTGCGAAGCCCTCGACCACAGCCGTCTTGCCTACGCCGGCCTCGCCGGTGAGGATGGGGTTGTTCTGCCTTCGTCGTCCGAGGATGTCGATGATCTGCCGGACCTCGGGCTCGCGGGCGAGCACCGGGTCCATGCGGCCTTCGCGCGCCTCCACGGTGAGGTCGCGCGTGTAGCGATCGAGGGCGGGCGTCGCGCCGCCGGCGCCGCCCTGAGCGGGCCGGACGTCGCGCTGGGTCGCGTCGGCGATCGCACTGACCTCGCGATCCTCCCGGCTGCCCGCCACGATGTCCAGCAGCTCGCTCTCGAGGCTCTCTACGCCGACGCGATCGATCTCGGGGCTGATGCCGACGAGTCGCCGGCGCAGCCGCGGATCCTCGAGGGCGGCGAGGAAGAGGCCGCCGCTGCGGACGCGGGCGAGTCCGAAGTTCACCGAGCACCAGACCCAGCCCTCCCTCGTGAGCTGCTCGATGGTCTCCGAGAGGTCGGGCCGCCGGCTGTTGCCGCTCTTGAGCTGCGTGAGCGCCTGATCGAGCTGCTGGAGGAAGCGGTCGGGGTCCACCTCGAAGTGGCGCAGGATGCGCGGGATGTCCGTATCTCCCTCCTCGACGAGCTTGAAGAGCCAGTGCTCGAGCTCGACGTCGAAGTGGGTGCGCGAGACGGCGAGGCCGGCGGCGCCTTCGAGGGCGCGGCGGCTGGTATCGCCGAGTTTTCCGATCAGACTTCGCAGATCGAGGCTCATGGGGCATCTCCAGGCTTTGCGGCGGCCGGATCGGGCCTGCCGCGTGATCAGAGGGCGAGGCCCTCATTGTATGACGAGCCGGCCCATTCGGCGGCCTGTTCCTCGGAAAGATCGGGCGTGAAGACGGCATCGTGGGCGTCGCGCTCGAGCGGCCGCGTCCTCAGCCAGCTCGACCAGCCCAGCCGGGCGCCCATGCCCACGTCGTCATCGCTCTGCTCCGCGCTTCCGGAAGCCAGCCTGAGGTCCGGCACCTCTTCCTTCTTGAGCGCCAGGCCGATCTCGAATTCGAACTCCGGACCTGCCGCCAGCCGGATCACCGAGCTGAGCATGGCGTAGCGCTCCGTGCCCGGCAGCAGGGCGCGATAGGCCGCGAGGTCCATCGGGCCCAGCTGCACGCGAAACCGGTACTGCGCGAGGCAGACCTCGACGCCGAGGTTCGCGTTCTCGCCCAGGGTGGTGTTGCTCTGGCCCAGCCTGAGTCGATCGACCGAGTCGATCTCGTACCAGGTGGGCAGGAACTGCCGGATGCGGGCGCGCACGCCGAAGATGCTCTCGATGATGCCGCCGATGGCCACCACCGGTGCGGGCCGCATCCCGAGCAGTCCCGCCCGCCCGAGCAGGTCGCGGGGGTCGAGGGGGAGGCGGCTCGGAAGTGCCTTGCCCTCGATGCCGATCAGCGCGCGCAGGGCGCTCTCGAAAGCGCTGCGCTCGCCCAGCTCGTGGAGCACCTCCGCCCGGGAGCGCTCCCAGGCGCGATAGAAGAGCGAGGTGATCCGATGGTTGAAGAGGTCGAAGAAGTCCCGCATCGCGGGATTCTTGTCGCGGAGCTGGCGGCGGATCGCCTCGACGTAGGGGGTGGGCAGGGAGCCGAAGCTGCCCGGTGTGGCGACGCCCAGAAAGTTGACGGACATCTCGTCGGCCGGAATCGGATCCCCGGGCTCCAGCGGCAGCGGCTCGCCGTCCTCGTCGAGGAGGCCGGAGTGGAGCTCGCGGACGTCACCCGGGGAGAAGGCGTAGGAGAGGTCGCTTCGGAAGCGCACCATCTCGAGGTCCGGATCGTGATCGCGGCCGACGCTCACGCGGTCGTCGCGAATCAGCTGCAGCAAGCGAACCGCCTGGAAGAATTCGAAGCGGGCAGGTCGGTCGTAGAGCTGGTCTTTCAGCGAAGCGCGAGCTCGCCGGCCCTCGGTGCCCATTTCTTCAAGACTCCCGGATGATGCCGCACCTTCGCGACCGTTTGGGTGAAGGAGTTCACCGAGGTGTAGAGGCCGAGAAAGCGCTCGAGCACCGAGGCGAAGAGGTAGACGCCCGAGCCGGTGTACTGGCTCGGATCGAACTCGAGCTCTGCCTCGAGACCGCGGGCGAAGCCACCCGAGACGCCGCGGCCCACGCGCCGCACCACGCGGCGGCTGCGCAGGCCCACCAGCCCGGCGATGCGCTGCCGAGTGACTGGCGAGTCGGCGAAGTCGTAGAGATGGAGCAGCTCACGAAGGGCGACGAGGGCGCGGCTCTCGGCTTCGCTGTTGCCGTCGTGGCCAGCGTCGAGCACCGACAGGTAGTTGAGCGAGAGGTGTGAGATCAGTCGCCAGCGCGTGGCGCCATTGCTCGGCGCAGGGAGGCTCTCGGTGGGCTTGCGGATGGCGGTGATCCGCTTGATGCCCGGTCGGCCCTCGAGGCGGAAGTCGCCCTGGCTGCTGCCGAAGGGCAGGCGGGCGGGCAGGCCCCGATTGGTGCAGAGCGCCTCGACGTGGAGCACATCCACCTGGGCATTCATGGGGTCGAAGTTGGGATCGACCAGGCTGATGAAGACGTCGCTGCCCGAGTCCCCCTTGCGCATGGAGGAGCGCCGCGTGGCTCGCCAGTAGGCGCCCTGGGTCTCGGAGCCGGTCGAGTGACGCGTGCTGTAGAAGGGCTGGTAGTTGACGGTCTTGCCCGTGCCCGGCGTGACGCTGCTCACGTCGATGATCGAGTGCACCTCGTAGGCCTCGAGAGCGCGGGCGTCGGGCTCGACCTTGTACTCGTAGGTGTTGTGGCTGAGGCGGATCGGGTCCGTCGTCCGCTTGAAGAGGTTGACGGCGGGGGTGCATCCGAGCTTGAGGTTGCTCGGCTCCACCCGCACGCCGATCTGACCCGGAGTCTGGGGCAGGAGGATGAGCAGCTCCAGCTCCTTCTCGTTGGCGCTGCGCGTGGACTGGAGCAGCCCGGCGAGCTCGACGAAGAGGAACTTCTCCGGAAAGCAGAAGTACTCCTGCAGCAGTCGGTAGCCCAGGAAGCTCTCGGGTGGGTACGCGAGCAATCCCTGATCCTCGTCGAAGCCGACGGGGCGGATGTGGCTCGCGTCCACGAAGCGACCGGTGGTCGCGTCTTGTCTGGCCCTCCCTGGCTCGCGAATCAGCATGCCCAGCGGCTCGCGCAGGAAGAGCTCGTAGAGAGCGTGGATGTCTCCGCTGGTCGCATCCAGGAAGAACTGGAGCGAATCGAGCTCGAGATCGTTCAGCGCGAGCCCGCCCTGGCTGCCGATACGGATGCGCAGGGCCGCGCGCGCCTCCTCCGGGATGGGGGCGCCGCGCAGCGCGGTCGTCCCGACGACCTCGACCTCCTTGACCTGCACCGGGAAGAGGCTGAGGTCGTAGGCGGTCCGGAAGCTGCAGCGTATGCCGCCCGCCGCGGGTGCCGAGTGCAGAAGACTGCGGGCCGCGATCTTGAATCCCCCAGGAATTGCCGCCTGCTCGGGATCGACTTCGAACTGGACGATGGTCATCGAGGGGATCGGGCAGAGATAGTGGGGATAGACCATCCCCATCAGCGAGTCCGTCACCTCCGAGAAGTCGTCGTCGAGGCGCTGGTGCACCCTCGCCGTGAGCATCGCGAACGCTTCGATCAGCCGTTCGACGTGCGGGTCCTCGCACTTGGTCGGCTCGAGCAGCAGCCGGCTCGCCACCTCGGGATACTTCTCGGCGAAGGACGAAGCCATGCGGCGGATGAAGCGCAGCTCGCGTTCGTAGTAGACCAGCAGCTCGTCGCGCTTCATTCGAAGCTCTCGATGCGGATGCCGCCGCCGTCGATGTCGGCGGCGGAGTCGAAGGCGACGTGCTCCGAGATGGGGTCCACATGGAGCAGGCCCTCGATCCGGAACTTGAGCGAGAAGTCGTCGATGTCCTCGACAGGAATGATCTCGCAGCGGATCGTGCGGGCCACCAGCCGCGGCTCGAACTTGCGGATGACGTCCGTGACCAGCGAGGCGATCTTCTTCGCGTCTTCCTCATTGGCCCAGGAGTAGGTCGAAAGATCGGGAATGCCGTAGGTCAGGATGGATTGGCGCGCCTCGTCGAGGCCGTCCAGTGCCTCGTCCTCGTAGGGCAGCCAGGTGCGCGTGTTGAGCAGACGCTCCAGATCAGCGGCCACCTCTTCCTTGAGCTCGCGAACGCCGACACCCTCGTAGTACATCCGCTCGGACCGGCCCTCGGGTCGCTTCATCAGGCGACCGAGGACCGAGGGGCGGATCACATCGGCTTCGTTGTTTCGAGACAAGCGGCTCGATTCTCCTGGTGGCAGTCCGGGACCCGGGCTAGGTGGTCTCGAAGGTGATCGAGGCGACGTCGAGCAGGGCGTCCTCGTGGCGCTCGCCGCCGCGGAGCGTCAGGAAGACGTGGGCGCCGCGGCCGGTGTAGAGCTCACCGTCTTCGCTCCAGTCGGTGATCCGGCCGAGGCGGATTGCGTCGTTCTCGCTCGCGTAGGAGCGGGCGTAGAGGACCGGGACGTGGACGTCTGCTGCGTCGCCGTCCGAATCCACGAGCCTGGCCTGGCGCCAGAGCAGGTCGAGTGCCGTCTCCGGCGCCTTCAGCTCGAGGCTGTGAATCTGGCTGATGGGCATCCACAGGTAGCGGCCGCCCGCATAGACCTCGATGATGCTGCCGAGGATGTCGTCGTAATCGCGGAAGGCCTCGAAGGGCTCTCCGTTGAGGGTGCCCGCGATGTCCGGGGTGCTGCCCACGGCTTCGTCGATGTGCTTCTCCGCCGTCGCGGCGTCGCCTTCGCGGAGGATCTGCAGCGCATGCAGGCGGTCCTTTGCCCACGACGGGGCGTCGGGGTGGAGCGTCGGGACGGCCGCGCCCTCGTAGACCTTCATCCGCTCGTGATCGCTCATGAGCAGGTTCTGGTAGATCACGGTCTTGGTCTGCAGCTCGGAGTCGATCTCGGGCAGCACGTCGAGCGCCTTCTCGGCGCGCTCGAGCTCACCCGCGAAGCAGAAGAGCACGAAGAGCAGGTAGCGTGCGTCGGCATCCGTCGGCTGGGCACGCACGACGGTGATCTGCTCGTCGATGGCCGCCCGGAGGTTTCCGGCTCTGAACTGCTCTTCGACTGACATGGGGGCTCCGCTGGGCGATGGTGCGACACGCAGGATGCGAATCGATGACTTCAGAAAGGGCTAGGGGCCAGGGGGATCTCTGATCCCCCTGGCCCTTGCATCCAGGCCTCTGGGCGAGGCCGTAGGGCTCGGATGGCGAAGCGCTACTTCTTCTTCAGCGAGCCCTTGTTCGTGATCATGTCCCAGTGGTCTTCCTGCTTGTCCTTGTACTTCCAGGCGACGCCGGAGAAGGAGAGGCCGAGAGACTCGGTCGGGACACCGCCCGTGCCGCAGCCGACGCTGATGTTCGAGATGGCCGCATTCGTGAGGGTCATCTTGAAGAGGAGCTCCTCCTCCTCACAGGCCTCGATGATGGCCTTGTCGAAGACCTTGCCAGCCGAGCAGTAGGCGTAGAGCTGCGTCGAGCTCATGTCCGTCACCTTCGCGATGGTGACGTCAGAGTGGCTGCAGGCCTCGCCGCCGGGGTTGCCCTTGGCCTTCTCGGTCGAGTTCACCGAGTTGGACACGCCGTAGCCGAAGGATTCGATCTCGATCCACTTCGCGTGGTTCTTGTCGTCCTGCGAGGGACCTTCGATGTTGCCCAGCTTGAGAAAGAGTCGGGTAGCCATTTGGGGTCGATCTCCTTGATTGTCTTGAGTCCAAGACGAGGAATGGGTTATGGAACTGCCTTGCGGTTCTTGACTGCTTCGTTGCCGCTCTGCGGCGCTCTCTCGCTTCCACCAGGCCTCGGCTGGCTATCTTGCTCCGGCCTACTCAGCTGTCTATTGAGTGTCGAGCATGCCAGCTGAGGTTTCCCTTTCTGTCGCTTTTCTGCGCTCTGATGGATCGATCATCCGGCCGGGTCGGGGAGGCTGGCCACGAGCCGCAGTGAGACCCCGAGCTCGTCGAGCTGGAAGTGGGGCTTCAGGAAGGCAACCGCCTGATAGGAGCCCGGATTCGCCTTGTCCTCGGTCACGTCGACCCGGGCCTCGCGGAGGGGCCTGGCCGCCTTGGCTTCCTGCGTGGCGTCGTCCAGCGGCAGCACGTAGTTGTTGATCCATGTGTTGAGCATGGTCTCGCACTCGGATCGGCTCATGAACGAGCCGATCTTGTCCCGGCAGATCGCCTTCAGGTAGTGGGCGATCCG
>CAZQMY010000170.1:0-11636 GCA_964594405.1 uncultured Spirochaetaceae bacterium
GGTCCAGGGTGTTGGTCCAGGCGCGCCGGTACTCCATGGCGATCTTCACCACCAGCCGCAGATTCGAGAGCACGAGCTTGCGCGCCGCCGTGACGTCCCCATCCTCGCGCCACTGCACCGCGAGGCTGTGCTCCTCCTCGCGCGAGATCGGCGCGTGGTGCCCGAGCTGTGCCATGTACTGGCTGAGGGCGCTCCCTCCGCCGGTGCTCGGCAGCCTGGCGGAGTCGTCCGGGACCGGGACCGGCAGCGCGCCCTCCGGCCTGGGCAGGACCTCGATGACCGGGCCATCTTCGAGGATCGGGGAGCCGTCGGGCAGCGCTCGCGGTCCGTGGGCTCGCTGGGCGACCAGCTCGGCGTCGTCCCCGCCTTCCGGGCCAGACGTGTCGGCGTCTTCCATCAGCATCGCATCGGCCGCGAGCTCGAGCTCCGAGACGTCCGACGCATCGAGCACGCCGAGCCGATCGCCGTCCGCCTCGAGGGCGGAGGCATCGCTGGGCTGGGTTGGTCGGGGCTGCTTGCCGCTCATCGTCGATCCTCGACGTTGCGCAGGGGCAGGGGAGGGTGCCTGCGCGCCTTGCCAGCATAGCAGCGGCCCGCTGCCGCGAAACGAAGCGCGCGGCGCTGGCTTTCCAGCTCCGGGGCCTCGCGGGCGCTCTCCGGGCAGACGCCCAAAGACAAAGGCGGGCCGGTGCCTGGCACCGACCCGCCCCGATACGTGCGTCCCGATACGACCCGCGCCGATCGCTGCGGCTCGCGGGCGATTCCGGACTACTCCTTGAGCGTGCGGATGTGCGCGATGATGTTGGAGATGTCCTCATCGCTCAACGCCGGCCACGGCGCCATCAGGGGCGAGCCACCGAAGGCCATGGCGCCCTTCTCGAGCACCGCCTTGATGTCGGCGTCTGTCCCGGCGGTTCCGTCGCTGTCGGTATCGAACTTGAATTCGCCCTGGCTGAAGTCGCGCGGCGGGGGCGTGAGGGCCTTGCCCACCGGGCCATCGCCCTTGCCGGTCGCTCCATGACACGACATGCAGTTGGCGTCGTAGATCACTTTGCCGGCCGCAGCATCGGCTTCGGCGAACGCGTTGGTGGAGGCGCAGAGCGCCGTCAGGAACACGGCGGCGGTCAAAGCAAAGAAGCTGCGATTCATGATTTCTGTCTCCTCGAAAGGGTCACTCGACGGCGGACCCGGGGCTGAAACCCGGCGCTGAGATTAGAGGTCGGCCTGACGGGCGTCAATCAGCTGCGGTGCGCCACTTCGTTGCGCACCCACTCGAGCAGCGTGCGGACGCCCACACCCGTACTTCCGCTGCGGTGATACGGGTTTTGCTTGCTGGTAAAGCCACTTCCGGCGATGTCGAGGTGGACCCAGGGTGTCTTGCCCACGAATTCCTGCAGGAACGCGGCTGCCGTGGAGAGGCCTGCGTCGCGATCTGCCGAGTTCTTGAGATCGGCCACGCCGCTTCGCATCTCGCGCGTGTGGGCCGGATAGAGCGGCATCGGCCACATGTTCTCCGAGCTGCGCTCGCCCGCTTCGACGACGGCGTCGAGTAGCTTGCGATCGTTGCTCACCGCTGCGGTCGCCCAGGGCCCCAGAGCGACCATCGCCGAGCCGGTGAGCGTCGCGACGTCGATCATGGCCTTCGGAGCGAACTCGGTCAGCGCGTAGTGGAGCGCATCGGCCAGCACCACGCGGCCCTCGGCGGCGGTGGTGGTGACCTCGATCGTCTTGCCGGACATCGCGCGCACGATGTCGCCAGGTCGATAGGCGCTTCCGCTGGGCATGTTCTCGGCGGCGGCCACGAGACCGACCACGTGGATGGGCAGATCGAGCAGCGCAATCGCTCGCATCGCGCCCACCACGGCGGCTGCCCCGCCCATGTCGTGCTTCATGTCTCCCATGCCGGGCGCGGGCTTGATCGAGATGCCACCGGAATCGAAGGTGATGCCCTTGCCGACCAGGCAGAGGGTCTCGCCCCTGGCACGCGCCGTGCGACCGCGCCCTCCGCGATGCTCCAGCACGATCAGCTGCGGAGGGTTGTCGCTGCCACCGCCGACGGCGAGCAGCGCACGCATGCCGCGCCGGACCAGCTCCTGCCCCTTGAATACCTTGCAGCCCAGGCCATGCTTGCGCGCCATGGCCCGCGATCGGCTGGCCAGCGTCGCGGGTGTCAGCACGTTGCCAGGCTCGTTCGAGAGATCGCGCGCGAAGTTCTGCGACTCCGCAGCGATCCGGGCCTCCTTGATGGCGCGACGAATGGCGGGTAGCCCCTCGAGCTTTTCGAAGACCAGCGTGAAGCGACGCGGTGCTTCCGCGGCGGCTGCCTCGGCGTCCTTGCCGGCCGCGCGCGAGAGATAGGCGTCGAAGCGATAGGCGCCGAGCACGGCCCCTTCGACGATGGCGCTGGCTCTGCGGGGCGCCGGCAGCTTGCGGATCGCCGGGGCGAGGAGCGCGAAGTCCTGGAGCTTCTTCTGTCGGCAGACGTTGGCCGCGCTGGCGGCCGCGCGCCGCACGGTCTCCGCATCCGCTTCGTCCTCCGCGCCCATTCCGATCAGCACGATGCGCTCGGCGCGAACGCCCCCTCTGCCCGAGCCGCCGGGCGGCGCCGGGTAGAGCAGGGTCGTCTGTCCTGCCTGCCCCTTGAAGTCGCCGCTGGCGACCGCTGACGCGAGCGCGCCCCCGGCAGCCCGGTCCAGGGCCCGCAGGCGGCGCGGCAACCGGCGGCGTGCACCGGTTCCGAGCTCGCTGCTGAGCACGGGCACGCCCAGCAGGGCGGTCTTGACCTCGGTGATGGGCGTCACTTTGAGCGTGGTACGCATGGGGCTCCTCATCTTGAACGCTTCCCGAAGATGGCCATCATCCGGCCGCGAGCGCGGCCATCGGGTTGGCTTCGTCTGTGGTCGGATCGGCCACCCGCTCTGCTGCGCGCGGCGGGACTGCCGGGCCGCAAGCTTGCTTGATGCCGGATTGGGGCTCGCCTAGAATCCCGCCGCACGTCGAGTGGGGACCGGGGGGGCCCATCGGCACATCCACCCTCGAGCGTCCTCGGCACCAACCCGGGCGGGCGGTGTCGAAAGACGAACGCCCGGTCGGTCGGACGGCCTGTCGGAAGGTCTGTCGGAACGTCTGTCGGAGAAGGGGATAGCGAAAGAACTCGCTCGTGGCCGATGGCAGGTGCGGTCCGGGGGCTGCTCGGCACCGCAAGGAGGCGCGAGTGCTGCTCGCAGTCGGGACCAGGCCCGTCGCAAGCGAGCAGGGCGGACCGGACGGATCTTCGGGGGCGGTCACCGGCCTGTGCCCGAGTGTCGTTTCCTGATCCAGCTTGCCCCCCCGCCCGCAGACCCTGCGGCGCAACTCTTATCATCTCCGGTCCTCCGATGCACAACGAAGCGGTCCCCGGATCGCGCAATCGCATGCACCACCGGCCATCGGGTTCGGGCCCGTGCGGGCGATCGAGGGAACGAGGAGAGAACCAAATGGGGGCAGCAGAGGGGTGAGCTTCGATCTCGTCGATCTGGTCATGCAGGCGAGCCTGATCGTGAAGGCCGTCCTGGTGATCCTCGCCGTCTTCTCGGTGGTGAGCTGGGGCATCATCGCCGTCAAGTGGATCGAGCTGCGGCGCGCGCGCCAGGACGGTGAGGCGTTTCTCGAGGTGTACCATCACGAGGCCTTCGAGGCCGCGTTCGACGCCGCGCGTCACCTCGACCGCAGCCCGCTGGCGGTCATCTTCCTGACCGGCTGCAACGAGCTGAGCCGGCTCGCGAGGGTCGCGGGGGCCCCGAGCCTCACACATCTCGAGGCCGAGCACCTGGTCGCCCTGAGAAAGTCCATCAGCTGGTCGGCCCGTCGCGAGCGTGAGCGCCTCGAACGCGGGCTCACCTTCCTCGCCACCGTCGGCAGCGCGGCCCCGTTCATCGGCCTCTTCGGCACGGTCGTCGGAATCGTCAATACCTTCCAGGGCATCGGCATGGCGGGCAACGCCAGCCTCGCGGTGGTGGGGCCGGGCATGGCCGAAGCGCTCGTGGCCACGGCGATCGGCCTGCTGGCCGCGATTCCCGCCACCATGGCCTACAACGCCTATGTGGCGCGCATCGACGCGCTCTCCGCGGGCATCGACCTCTTCGGCGAGGAGTTCGAAGGGGACCTGGCACGCATGGGCGGCGCACAGCAGGCACCGGCGAGTCCGGCAGCCAGCCGCGCCACGTTCGGGTAGGTCGTCATGGCAGCCTCCGTGAAGAGCGGCATGCGCCGACAGAATGCCGAGATCAACGTCACGCCCTTCGTCGACGTGATGCTGGTTCTGCTCGTGATCTTCATGGTGACCGCGCCGTTGATGCAGCAGGGCATGGACGTCGATCTGCCGGAGACCACGACGCAGGCGCTGCGCGTGAAGGACACTCCGCTGATCCTCTCCGTGAAGAAGGATGGCACCTTCTTCCTGGGCCGGAAGGCGGTGGCTGTCGATGAGCTGCAGACGAAGCGCGAGGCGGTCTTCGAGGCGCGCGGCTCCAAGGAGATCTTCCTGCGTGCCGACAAGGCCGCGCCCTACGGCGAGGTGGTCAAGGCCATGGCGGCCGTCCGGAAGGCGGGCTCGACGAAGCTGGGCATCGTCACCGAGGCGGAGCGCTAGCCGCGGGACGCCCGGGCAGGTGTCGGAGAGAGGTCGGAGCAAGCGAGCAACGAGAACGCGCGGTAGAGGGGTAGAGGGGCGGAGGGGTAGAAAGGAGAGCGAGTCGGTTGGCTTCGAGCAAGCTGGCAGAGATGGAGTGGCGGGAGGATCCGCTCGACTACCAGCGGCGGCAGCTGCGCCAGGCGATGGGGGTCTCCCTGGTCGTGCACCTGAGCCTGGGCTCGCTCCTCTTGCTCGCGCCACCGCCCGAGCCGCTGGTCCTGCCGCCCGCGATCAGCGTCGACCTCGTCGCCGCGCTCCCGAGCGCCCCGCCCGCGCCCGAGGCGGCGGCGAAGCCTCCGACGCCGGTCCCCGCGCCGCCGCCGCCCAGGCCGGCCGTCAAGGTGCTGCCCAAGCGCGCACCCAAGGCGACGGCGAAGCCGCGGCCCAAGGAGCGAGAGCAGGAGCGCGAGGTGGTGCGGCGGCGCGAACGCCGCGACATCAGCTACGACGACGCCATGAAGGAGCTGCGCGAGGAGCTGGGCGACGCGAGCCCGATCATCGCGCCGCCGCAGCAGCGTGCGAAGGCGCCCGCGGCGCCCCAGGCGCCGGCTCGGACCGAGCGTGCCGGAACGCGGACCGCGACCGAGCACGACGTCTGGGCGCTCTCCGTGAAGCGCCACATCCGCAAGCAGTACTACGTGCCGGAGGACTTCAAGCGCCAGCCGCTGGCCGCGCTGGTGGAGATCCGAGTGGACGAGCGCGGTGAGGTGATCGGCGCGCCCAGACTGCTGCGATCATCCGGCAACCCATACTACGACGACAATACGGTCCGAGCGATCCGCAAGGCGAGCCCATTGCCGAGGCCGCCCAAGGCCGGCCGCTACCAGGTGATCTTCCCCTCGGATGAGTGAGCTTCGGGTGCGGCAGACACGGAAGTGCGCGGAGAGCGAGGCCCTGCGAAAGTCCCGCCGGAGCCCGATGGAGAGCAGGCACGAGAGGAGTAGGAGTTCCATGCACCCGCCCGAGCAAGAAGCCCATCGACGACGCACCGGAGCGCTGCGGGTACTCCGATCGCTGCTCCTGATCGCCCTGCTCGCCTGCGGTCCGGCGCTTCGGGCGGCGCAGGCCCAGGGCGAGGCGCCGATCGTCGTGACCCCCGGCGAGGCCCCCGCCTTCCACGCGGCGGTGCAGCTCTTCCAGGATGAGGCGCTGCCCGCGCTCCCCGACCGGGCAGCCGAGCTGCGCCGCATGGTCGGCGAGGGGATGCGCTATTCGAGCGTCCTCCTCCCCCTGGCCGACGAGGCCTTCCTCGGTCCGATGGAGACGACCGACTTCGGCGGAGACAAGCGGGCGGTCTGCGCGGACTTCACCCAGGGAGGCGCGGATGCGCTGGTGGAGGGGCGCATCCAGAACGCCGGGCAGAGGCTGCGCGTCGACTACCAGATCTGGGACACGGTCCGCTGCGTGAAGCTGCGCGAGGGGCGTCTCGACCGTCCGGCGCGGGACCTGACGCGACTGGCCAAGCTGCTGGCGGACGCCGTGGTGGCGGGGTTCACGGGCACGCCAGGCGTGGCCGGGACCGAGATCGCCTTCATCTCCAATCGCAGCGGCCAGCGCGAGGTCTGGGTGATGGACGCCGACGGGGGCCGTCAGCGCAAGGCGACCAGTGGCGAGTCCATCAAGGCCTTCCCGGACTGGACGCACGATGGCCTCGCCATCCTCTATACATCGTACAAGACCGACGCCATGCCCGGCCTCTATCTCTCCAGCCGCGGCCGCTACCGTGCCGGGCCCATCCTCACGACAGTGCTGCAGGGGCTGCCGAAGTACCGAGGGGTCTTCTCGCCCACCGGAGACGAGCTGATCATGGTGACCAGCTTCGAGGGCGCGGCCGAGCTCTTCCGGGTCAGCCGCAACGGGCGCGGACTGCACCGGATGACGCGCAGCGAAGCCATCGACATCTCGCCGGCCTGGTCACCGGACGGCAAGCGCGTGGCCTTCGTCTCCGACCGCAGCGGCGCGCCGCAGGTCTACGTCATGAACCGCGATGGGGGTGAGCTGCGTCGACTCACATACAACGGCTCGTACAACACCGCGCCCTCCTGGTCTCCCGACGGCCGCTGGATCGCCTACGAGACCCGTGTGGAAGGCCAGTTCGACATCTGGCTGATCGATCCCGAAGGCGTCTCCAACTTTCCCCTCGTCACACATCGCCGCAGCGACGAATCTCCGTCCTGGAGCGCCGACAGCCGGAAGCTCGCCTTCTCCTCGACGCGGCGCGGGCGCGCCGACGTGTACGTGGTGGATCTGAACGGTGAGAATCTGCGCCGGCTGACGAGCGGCGCGGGCGAGAACCTGCAGCCCGTGTTCGGCCCCTACGCGCAGTAGCGCGCGGTCTCGGCACCGATCTCCTGCGGGCGGTGTCGACGCCCTCGCGGTGCGGAATTCGCGCTAGAATGCGCGCGCTCGATTTCGGGCCATCCACGGGGGAGCAGATGACGGGGAATCCAGGAGAGATGGGCGCCGCTGTCGACTTCGGTGCCCCCGCCGATGGGAATGCGGTCCCGAGCCCCCGTCGGCCCCGTTTCCTGCGGGGCGGCAGGCTGCTGGGTGGGCTCGTAGCGCTGGTCGTCATGGGCGGTTGTGCGACCACGGGCGATCTGCGCAAGCTGGAAGAGCGCCTGATCGACGCGACGGCGCAGTTGGAGGCGAGGCCCGAGGCGCTGGATCGGCTCGCCGAGCTCGCCGAGGAGGTCGAGCAGCTCAAATCCGAACAGCGGCGCCTCGAAGGCCTGCTCGACGTGGCCCAGAAGACCGCGGACGACGCGCTGGCCGAAGCGGGCAAGGCACGGGCCTCGCTGGCGATGCAATCGAGCGGGGTCGGTGAGGGCGCGGCCGGTGTGGCGGCCGGCGCTGCCGCGGCGGGCATGGCCGATGACGAAGCCGGGCCAGCCGATCCGGTCGTGGCGGACGAGGCCACCAGCGCAGAGGTGCTCTCGTATCAAGAGGCCCTCACCGCCTGGCGCAGTCAGGACCACGAGGCCTGCATTGACCGGTTTCGCAAGTTCTTGCAGACTTATCCGGCTTCGCCCTACGCCGACGATGCGGCGTACTGGATGGCGGACTGCCACTTCAAGAAGGGGGACTATCGAGTCGCGGTCCTTCGCTTCAACGACGTCGTACGCGTGTATCCGACCGGGAGCAAGGCGCCCGATGCGCTCTACCGGCAGGGCGAATCCCTCCTCCAGCTCGGCCCGAACTACTACGACGCGGCGAAGAGCGCCTTCGAGAAGGTCCTCAAGGACTATCCTGAGTCCGGCCGCGCGAAGGAGGCCGAGGAGCAGCTCGAGGCCATCAGCAGCGGCTAGGAAGCGCGCGGGCAGCGCACGCGCGCGGGCACCCGATCGAAAGATCGCCGAAAAGATGTTCGAGAGGGGCGCCGATCGTGGCATGATCTGCGACCCGCGCGCGCGGGCCGGCATCGAAGGGCCGGTCTCCGGAGTCGGCACCGGGCGGCAAGGTCAACAGCCAGGCAAGTGAGGTGAAGCGTTGAAGAAGCGCGACATGCAGCGATTCAAGAAGATCCTGCTCGAGCAGCGGGACGAGCTCCTGCAGAGCGCCCGGCGCAGCCTGGACGGGGACATCCACCTCGACCCCGATGACTTTCCCGACGAGATCGACTCCGCCTCGTCGGAGATGAACCTCGCCTTCCAGGGGAGGCTGCGTGAGCGCGAGCGCGGCCTGATCTCGAAGATCAACCAGGCCCTGGCGAAGATCGAGGACGGCAGCTTCGGAGAGTGCGAGATGTGCGGCGAGCAGATCTCGCTCAAGCGCATCCAGGCCCGTCCAGTCGCGCAGCTCTGCATCGAGTGCAAGAGCGAACAGGAGCAGCTCGAACGTCGGGACGGCTAGCGCGCCCGACGCTGCCGGTGAGCGGCCGCCCGCGGCCGACGCTCGCGGCGCCGGCGCCAGGGGCGGTCGGTGGAGCGGCGCCGGGCCCGGTGAGCGTCGGACGAGCGCCGCAAGAGGGCCGGGCCGAGAGAGGTCCGGAAGGAAGAGAGCCGAGGGAGGGCCGGGGCATGGCCATCGCTGAATGGGTGCTCGGCATCGAGAGCAGCTGCGATGAGATGGCGGCGTCGGTCGTGCGATCCGGCCGCGAGATCCTCTCGAGCGTGGTGCACGGGCAGGTCGAAGTGCACACGCCCTACGGCGGTGTCGTGCCAGAGCTCGCCTCCCGCGACCACGTGCGAGCGGTGCACGGCGTGGTCGAGCAGGCGCTCGTCGAGGCGGACGTCACGCTCGGCGAGCTCTCCGGGATCGCGGTGACGGCCGGGCCCGGGCTCGTGGGCTCGCTGCTGGTGGGACTCTCGTTCGGCAAGGCGCTCGCCTATCGCGCAGGGCTGCCGTTGGTCGGCGTGCACCATCTGGCCGGCCACCTCGTGGCCGCCGAGCTCTCCGATCCCGAGCTCGCGCCGCCCTACCTGGGACTCGTCGTCTCGGGCGGGCACACCGCCCTCTATCGCGTGGAGGCCTTCGGCGAGCCGATCCTGCTCGGGCAGACGCGCGACGACGCTGTCGGCGAAGCCTTCGACAAGGTCGCCAAGCTACTCGGGCTTGGCTTTCCCGGTGGCCCGGCGGTTTCCAAGGCCGCTTTGTCGGGCGATCCGGGCGCGGTGGACTTTCCGCGTCCGATGCTGAAGAAGTCGGGGCTCGACTTCTCGTACAGCGGGCTCAAGACGGCGGTGGCGCTCGAGGTGGAGGCGCGCGGCGGCCTCGAATCGCTGGACGAGCGCGCCATTGCCGACGTCGCGGCCTCTTTCGAGGCGGCGGCGGTGGACTCGCTGCTGCTGCGCACGAAGCGCGCGCTTCGCCGCGAGGGCCTGCACCAGGTGGGCGTCGTGGGCGGCGTGGCCGCGAATCGTCGACTGCGCGAGGTGCTGCGCGAGCTGGGTGAGCGGGATGGGCTGCGCGTCGTCTTTCCCGACATGTCGCTGTGTACCGACAACGCCGTGATGATCGCCGCGGCCGGCGCCCGGCTGCTCGGCGAGGGCAAGCGCGACGGCCTCGGGCTCACTGCCTTCTCGCGTGTCCCGGTGGGCGAGGCGCCCTGGCGCGAGGGGGCCGGCGCCGCTTGAGTGCGAAGGTCCGCACCCTCCTGCAGCGCCACGGTCTCCATCTGTCCCGCGACCTCGGCCAGAACTTCCTGGTCGACGAGCACGTCGCCGAGCGGCTCGTGCAGCTTTCCGGAGTGTCGTCCGACGACCTCGTGATCGAGATCGGTACGGGACTCGGTGTGCTCACTCGCGCGCTGGCGGCCCGGGCGCGGCGTGTCGTGACGGTCGAGATCGACTCGGGTCTCGTGCGCGCACTCGAGGCCGAGCACCTGCTGCCCGAGAGCGTGCAGCTCGTTCATGACGACGCCCTGCGGCTCGACCTCGAATCGCTGCTGGGCGAAGACGCCGGGCCCGCCCGCCTCGTCGCCAATCTCCCCTACTCGGCGGCCACGCCGCTGCTCCGCCGGCTGCTCGACCTCCGTCATCGCCTCGAGGACTGGTCGGTGATGGTGCAGAGCGAGCTGGCCGACCGGCTCTCGGCCACAGTGGGGAGCAAGGCCTATGGCTCGTTCGCCGTGCTCCATGCGCTCTGCGTCGATGCGCAGACCGAGATGACGCTGCAGGGCGCCTCCTTCTTTCCTGCGCCGAAGGTGGACTCGAGCTTCGTGCGGATCTGGCCGCGCCGACGCACGCCGCTCGCCCACGGCGACGATCCGGGCGGCGCCGGTCGTCGCGAGCTGAGGCGCGTCGAGCGCGTCGTGCGCGCCGCCTTCTCGCAGCGGCGCAAGACCATCGCCAACTGCCTGCGCTCGGGGGGCTTCGCGCCGCGCGGAGATCGCGAGCACATCGAGGCCGCGCTCGCCGAGGCGGGCATCGATCCGAGGCATCGCGCGGAGACCGTCGCTCCGGAGCAGTTCGTGACCCTCACGCGTGCCCTGCTGTCGGAGAACGCGGGCGAAGCCGTCGGCGCTCCGGCAGAATCGGGGGCGTGAAGGACACGGAGATCCTCGAGCAGCTGCTGGAGCTCGCGTACGAGGCGGGCTTCGAGGTTCGCATCGCCGGCCGGGACGCCCGGGGCGCTGGGGACCTGCCCCTCGCCAGCGGCGTCTGCCGCGTGAAGGGCGTGCTCTGGATCGTGCTCTCCGGCGACGAGCCCGTCGGCCGCCAGATTCGCGTTCTCGGGCGTGCGCTGGCGCTCAACGCCGCAGCGCTGGTCGAGGACCGTTTCCTGCCGCCGGCGGTGCGCGAGGCCATCGACGACCCCGGGGGCGGGTGAGTCGGACCCGGATCCGAGCGGATCTCGCAAGAAGTCCGCAATTCAGATGGGCTTTCTTCAAGATCTCTTCATTCTTCTTGACGGGATTCCCTCCAGCACCAATACTCAGCGGCGTTTGAGGGGCACCGCAGGTCGCGGGCTCCATCGAAAACCAAACCCGAGTTGAGCCGACTTCGGCATCCCGTGCTCCCCCTTCGCGATCCGTCGGGACTCGAAGCTCGGAAGACAAGAAAAGAACGAAGAGAGATCCTCTCAAACCGCCCAACAGTACGCTTGGATCCCGCATCCCCGAGACCGGGGGCGCAACAGGGACCGAGACGGAGGTGGCGAGTGACGAGCGGAACCGATCGATGCCGGGCCCCTCGTCCTGCGTCGATTCGCCCCCTCATCGCGCCTCCGGAGCATCCGGAAGGCGCTTTTTTTGTTTTCCAGATCGCCCAGGGCACGTAGGTCCTGCCACGTGACCCCAGACGATCAGCAGCGAGTCTCGAAGCGAGCCGCAGACAGGTCGGAGTCAGGAAGCGCAAACGAGTGGGTTCGGGTCGGGACGACAGGGAGACACGCCCATGTCCACCGTCACCGCATCATCGAGCCGAGAGCACCGAGTCACGGTCAGGAGCCTGGCCAATCGCAAGCGCAAGGGTGAGCCGATCACGATGCTCACCGCCTACGACTTCACCTTCGCCCGCATCTT
>CAZQMY010000171.1:0-7280 GCA_964594405.1 uncultured Spirochaetaceae bacterium
CAGCGTCTAGTTCGTCTTCCTGGTGCTGAGCTCTCGCGACCTCGACCGCAATCCCACCGACGTCGAGCTGATGATGGTCGCCCTGGCCAACTCCGAGCACTGCCGGCACAAGATCTTCAACGCGAGCTGGACCCTGGACGGCGAGAGCCGGGACGAGTCGCTCTTCGGGATGATCCGCAACACCCACCGCGTCTCACCCGACGGCGTGCTCAGCGCGTACGCGGACAACAGCGCCGTCATGGTCGGTCCATTCGCCAGCCGATTCTTCGCCGATCCGGACACCCGCGTCTACGCGGATCACCCTGAGCCGGTACACATCCTGATGAAGGTGGAGACGCACAATCATCCCACAGCCATCTCGCCCCATCCCGGCGCCGCGACCGGCTCGGGCGGCGAGATCCGCGACGAAGGCGCCACCGGACGGGGCTCGAAGCCAAAGGCGGGGCTGGTCGGCTTCAGCGTCTCGAATCTTCGCATCCCCGGCGCCGTGCAGCCCTGGGAGAAGGACTTCGGCAAGCCCGGGCGGATCGCCTCCGCCCTCGAGATCATGCTCGAAGGCCCGATCGGGGGCGCGGCGTTCAACAACGAGTTCGGGCGCCCTGCCCTCTGCGGCTACTTCCGGAGCTTCGAGGAAGAGGTGCCCGGTCCGGCGGGCCGCGAGGTGCGCGGCTACCACAAGCCGATCATGCTGGCGGGCGGGCTCGGCAACATCCGCCCCGAGCACGTGGACAAGGGCGAGATCCCGCCCGGCGCACGGATCGTCGTGCTGGGCGGTCCGGCCATGCTGATCGGGCTCGGCGGCGGCGCCGCCTCGTCGATGGCCAGCGGGGCCTCACACGAGGACCTCGACTTCGCATCGGTGCAGCGCGAGAACGCGGAGATGCAGCGGCGCTGCCAGGAGGTCATCGACGGCTGCTGGGCGCGCGGCAAGGCCAATCCCATCGTCTCCATCCACGACGTGGGCGCGGGAGGGCTCTCGAACGCCCTGCCCGAGCTCATCCACGACAGCGGCCGTGGCGGCCGGTTCCAGCTCCGGGACGTCCCCAACGACGAGCCCGGCATGTCGCCCCTCGAGGTCTGGTGCAACGAGAGCCAGGAGCGCTACGTCCTGGGCATCGAGGCCGCTCGCATGCCCGAGTTCGAAGCGCTCTGTGCCCGCGAGCGCTGCCCCTTCGCCGTGGTGGGCGAAGCCACCGACGATGGTCGCCTCGTGCTCGAAGACGCACACTTCGCCGACCGCCCCATCGACCTCCCGCTCCAGGTCCTCCTCGGCAAGCCCCCCAAGATGCACCGCGAAGCCGAGCACCTGGCGTTCGATCCCGATCCGCTCGACGTCGCCGCCATCGACCTCGAAGAGGCCGCGCGTCGCGTGCTCGCCCTGCCCACGGTCGGCGACAAGACCTTCCTCGTGACCATCGGCGATCGAACGGTCACCGGACTGGTGAGTCGCGATCCCATGGTGGGTCCGTGGCAGGTTCCGGTGGCCGATTGCGCGGTGACCACCAGCGGCCTCGACACGAGCGTCGGCGAAGCCATGGCGGTGGGCGAGCGCACGCCCATCGCGCTCCTCGACGCCGCTGCATCGGCACGCATGGCCGTCGGCGAGACGATCACCAACCTGGCGAGCGCCTCCATCGTCGGGACCGGGCAGATCAAGCTCTCTGCCAACTGGATGGCGCCGGCCGGACACCCGGGTGAGGATGCGCGGCTCTTCGATGCCGTGCGAGCCGTCGGACACGAGATCTGCCCTGCCCTCGGCATCGCCGTACCGGTGGGCAAGGACAGCATGAGCATGCGAACGGTCTGGGAGGACGAGACCGGCCAGCGCAGCGTGACGGCGCCGGTCTCGTTGATCGTCTCGGGCTTCGCGCCAGTGCGCGACGTGCGGGCCACCCGCACGCCCGAGCTGCAGCGCGACGCGGGAGAGACCCGACTCCTCCTCATCGACCTCGGCTTCGGCAGGAACCGGCTCGGCGCTTCGGCGCTCGCTCAGGTGTACGGGGGCGTCGGTCATACGCCCCCGGACGTCGACGACCCGGCGGCGTTGCGAGGTCTCTTCGATGCCATCCAGGACCTGGGCGACCGCGGATCGATCCTCGCCTACCACGACCGTTCGGACGGCGGCCTCTTCGCAACGCTCTGCGAGATGGCCTTTGCAGGCGGCTCTGGCCTCGAGATCGACCTCGACGAGCTGGGCTCCGAGCCCATCCCCGCCCTCTTCTCGGAGGAGCTGGGTGCAGTGATCCAGGTGCGCGCCGGAGAGGACGCGTCGGTGCGTGCGACCTGTGAGCGCCACGGCATCGGCGACGCGCTGCGCGCGATCGGACGCCCCGGCAAGGGCGACCGGCTGCGCTTCCGAATCGGCGGGCGCGAGGTGCTCTCGATCTCGCGCTTCGAGGCCCGACGTCGTTGGTCGACGACGAGCTGGCAGATGCAGCGCCTGCGCGACGACCCGGAGTGTGCCGACGAAGAGCAGGCCCTGCGCTGCGATCCCGCGAACAGCGGCCTGCACGCGCACGTCCCCTACGACCCGGCCGACGACATCGCCGCCCCCTTCATCGCCACCGGCGCGCGGCCGCGCATGGCAATCCTCCGCGAACAGGGCGTGAATGGGCAGATCGAGATGGCGGCAGCCTTTCATCGCGCGGGCTTCGAGTGCGTGGACGTGCACATGAGCGACCTGCTCGGACCCCGGGCCGAGCTCGACCTCTCGTCCTTCAAGGGGCTCGCCGCCTGTGGCGGCTTCTCCTACGGAGACGTCCTCGGCGCCGGCGAAGGCTGGGCGAAGTCGATCCTCTTCTCCGAACGTGGCCGCGACGTCTTCCGAGCCTTCTTCGAGCGCGCCGACACCTTCTCGCTGGGGGTGTGCAATGGCTGCCAGATGCTCTCGAACCTGCGAACGTTGATCCCGGGGGCCGGGCAGTGGCCCCGCTTCGTGCAGAATCGCTCCGAGCAGTACGAGGGCCGGCTCGCGCTCGTCGAGGTGCTGGAGAGCCCCTCGGTTCTGCTGCGCGACATGGCCGGTGCGCGTCTACCCATCGCCGTGGCCCACGGTGAAGGCCGCGCCGAGTACGAGGATGAGGGGGCACTCGCGATGCTCGGCCGCGCCAGCCTGCTCGCCGCCCGCTTCGTCGACCACGCGGGCGAGCCCGCCGTCCGCTATCCGGAGAACCCGAACGGCTCGCCCCTCGGCATCACCGCGCTCACCACCCCCGATGGCCGCGCCACCATCATGATGCCCCATCCCGAGCGCGTCTACCGCACCGTGCAGCTCTCCTGGCATCCGCGCGAGTGGGGTGAAGACTCGCCCTGGATGCGCCTCTTCCGCAACGCGCGTGCCTTCGTGGGCTGACCCAGCCCCCTCCGACGACCCCACAAGGAGATCACCTTGGACCTCTCCTCACTGACCGCCGTCTCCCCCGTGGATGGCCGCTACGCGGGCAAGGTCGCGCCGCTGCGCTCGATCTTCAGCGAGTTCGGCCTGATCCGGCTGCGTGTCATCGTGGAGGTGCGCTGGCTCCAGGCCCTCGCCGCCGAGCCGGGGGTCGCAGAGGTGCCGCCGCTCTCGCCGGAGGCCGCCGCCTGCCTGGACGGCCTGATCTCGGACTTCGACGAGGCGGCGGGCTCGCGCGTCCGCGAGATCGAGCGCACCACCAATCACGACGTCAAGGCCGTGGAGTACTTCCTCAAGGAGCGCATCGAAGGCTGGCCCGAGCTCGAATCCATCTCCGAGTTCATCCACTTCGCGTGCACCTCCGAAGACATCAACAACCTCTCGCATGGGCTGATGCTGCTCGAGGCCCGCGAGCGCTGCGTGCTTCCGTTGATGGACGAGCTGATCGCCGAGCTGCGCGCCATGGCCAGGGCCCAGGCCGGGCAGCCCATGCTCTCGCGAACACACGGTCAGCCCGCGTCGCCGACCACGCTGGGCAAGGAGATCGCCAACGTGGTGGCGAGGCTCGAGCGGCAGCGCGAGCAGCTTGCCGACGTGCCGATCCTCGGCAAGATGAACGGCGCGGTCGGCAACTACAACGCGCACATCGCGGCCTATCCCGATGTGGACTGGCCCAGCCTGACCAACGACTTCGTTCGCTCGCTGGGCCTCGAGCCCAACCCATACACGACACAGATCGAGCCGCACGACTACATCGCCGAGTACTTCGACGCGCTCGCGCGCTTCAACACCGTGCTCCTCGATCTCGATCGGGACGTCTGGGCGTACATCTCGATCGGCTACTTCAATCAGAAGGTCGTGGCCGGCGAGGTCGGCTCTTCGACCATGCCGCACAAGGTCAACCCCATCGACTTCGAGAACAGCGAAGGCAACCTGGGCGTGGCCAACGCCCTCTTCGAGCACCTCTCTCGCAAGCTGCCCATCTCGCGCTGGCAGCGCGACCTCTCGGACTCGACCGTCCTGCGCAACCTCGGCGTCGGCGTGGGCCACTCGATGATCGCCTATCAGGCGACGCTCAAGGGTCTCTCGAAGCTCGAGGTCGACGCGTCACGCATGGCGGAGGATCTCGACGCCAGCTGGGCCGTCCTCGCCGAGCCGATCCAGACCGTCATGCGCCGCTACGGGGTCGAGAAGCCCTATGAAAAGCTCAAGGAGCTGACCCGCGGACGGACCATCGATGCGGACTCCCTCGCCGACTTCGTCGACGGGCTCGACATTCCCGACGCCGCGAAGGCCGAGCTGAAGGCGATGACGCCGGCGCGCTACCTCGGCAACGCGGTGCGGCAGGCCGAAGAGATCTGACCCGGCGAGGGCGTCAGCGAAGCACAGCCCCGAGCCCGCTGGCCCGACGCACCAGGAAGCGCGCCTCCGCCTCGCGTCCGGCCGCACGCGCCAGCGCAATGGCCCGTTGGTAGGCCTCGAGCGCCTCGCCGGTCCGCTCGGCCCGGGCGAGGAGATCCGCGCGCGCCGCGTGAAAGGGCTGATAGTCCTTCAGCGCCGCATGCCCGCCCCGCTCGGGGCAGACCAGCGCATCCAGCTCCGCCAGGCCGGCCTCGGCGCCGTGGGCCCGAGCCCGTGCGACCGCGGCGTTCAGGACGACGACGGGTGAAGGGTCGATGCGCTCGAGCTGCGCGTAGAGCCCGGCCACGCCGCTCCACCGCACATCCGCCTCGACGCCGTCCCGGCTGGCCTCGATGTGCAGGGCGGAGATCATGGCCTGCAGCTGATAGGGCCCGACGGCGCCCCGCCCATGGGCGCCGCGAAGGATGGCCCGGCCTTCGTCGATCAGAGCTGCGTCGAAGAGCGCTGGATCCTGCTCTTCGAGCGGCACCCACTCGCCGGCGGCGTCCGTACGCGCGCCACGCCGCGCCTCATGCAACAGGAGGAGCGCGAGCAGGCCTCCCGCCTCGGGCGCATCGGGCATCAGCCGCGCCACGAGACGCGCCAGTCGAATGGCCTCCGCGCAGAGTGCGGAGCGCGCGGCTCCCCCATCGCCCTGGTTGAAGATCAGGTAGATGACAGCGAGGACAGCGCCCAGCCGCTCGCCCATGGCTTCCCGATCGGGCACGACGAAGGGAATGCGCGCCAACCGGATCTTCCTCTTCGCGCGGACCAGGCGCTGGGCCATGGTCGCCTCGCCGACCAGGAAGGCGCGCGCGATCTCGGCGGTGGTGAGCCCACCCAGACAGCGAAGCGTGAGTGCGACCCTGGCCTCGAGGGCGAGGGCTGGATGGGCGCACGTGAAGATCAGCCGGAGGCGCTCGTCGGGAACCTCGCCCTGCGCCTCGAGCCCTTCGTCCAGGCTCGCGGACTCGGACTGCACGAGGTCATGGTGCGCCGCGACGGCACCTGCTCGCGCACGCCTCACGCGATCGTGTCGAAGATGATCGATCGCCTTCCGAAAGGCGGTCGCCAGGAGCCAGGCGGCTGGCCGCTCGGGGATCCCCCGAGCCGGCCAGCTCTCCAGGGCGGCGATCATGGCGTCCGAGCGCGCCTCCTCCGCCAGGTCGAAGTCGCCGAGCCGGCGGATCAACGAAGCGAGGACGATCCCGGCCTCGCGCTGGAAGACGGCCTCACACTCGGCCCGGACGTCCGACGGCCTCGCCCCCTCGCTCGTCACCCCGGATCCGCTCGGCCACGGATCGGCCGCACCTCGAGCGCGTAGAGCTCCAGGGCGGGCAGCTTCTTCGCCCAGGCGAGCGCTTCGTCGAGGTCTTCGCAGTCGACCAGGAAGAATCCACCCAGGCTCTCCTTCGTCTCGACGAAGGGGCCGTCGATGACCAGCACCCCACCCGCCGGTGTCGGGCGCAGGGTCGTGGTCATCTCCGGCGGCTGCAGTCTCCGGGACGCGATGAGCTTGCCTTCCGCGCGCAGCGCGTCCGCGAATTCGTTCATCGCCTGGAAGAAGCCCTGCATGCGCGGCGCGTCGTTCCAATCCTCGGGCTCGTTGCCCTCGCGCCCGTGGATCAGGATCAGGTATTCCATGGCTCCCCTCCCTTCTCCCCCTCGCCCCTCACGCTACGCGAGAAGGCCACGCACCCGCTGAACCGAGGGCCGCCCCGACACCCAATCGGCGTAGGCGGCGATCCTCGGCCATCGCGCTGCGTCGATCTTCTCACCTGCCAGCTCGAGACTGCCCAGCTGCGAGGCGAATGCCGCGTCGGCGACCGAGAAGCCGGACTCGAGTAGAGGTCCCGGTCGATCCGGGATCAAGCCCTCCACCTGGTCGAAGGCCTCCGCGGTCGCAATGATGCCGGCCTGCACCGCTGACTCGTCCGGCGACTGCCCGAAGATCTGCACCTGGACGAAGCGCTGGAAGAAGATCGGCGCGATCGCGTCGTTGAGACGCGTGTCGCAATACTCCTCGATGAAGAGGGCTCGCGCCGCAGACAGCGCGTCTCCCGGGAGGAGCGTGGGATCGGGCGCCATGCGCTCGAGGTAGGCGCAGATGACCGACGAGTCCGGCAGGAAGACCCCCTCCTCCACCTCGGCGATCGGGATCAAGCCCAGCGGGTTCTTGGCCAGCAGCTCGGGGGTCTTGGGAAAGGGGATGAGATCGCGCGATTCGTATGCGAGGCCCTTCTCCTCGCAGACGATGAGCACCTTGCGAGCAAAGGGGGACGGGGGACTCCCGTGGATGATCATGTCGAGGTCTCCTGACGAAGGCCGAGGCCCAGGGGGCTGGCCGGGTTTCGACAGGACGACGACCAGGACGAGCCCAGGTCGACAGGCGACCCGCATTTTCTCGACGGTTTTCGCATTCGAGGACGCCTCATGGGGACCTCCCCGCAGGCGACAAAGAGAAGGGGGCGTGGCCCCGGCCCCC
>CAZQMY010000171.1:7290-11592 GCA_964594405.1 uncultured Spirochaetaceae bacterium
GGTTTCGCATTTCGTTGCCGCCTTAGGGGCTCCCCCCCGTTGTCCAATTTTTTATGGGGGCTGGCCCCTTCCCTCGCGCCCCGAAGTATGCGCCACCGATGGTCGATCAGGAGGCCTGGCCCGCCCCCCGCCGAAGGGCATCGATCCGGTCATCGATGGCGGGGTGGCTGGCGAAGAGCGCCATCAGTCCACCCTTGTCCCGGCCGGAGATGCCCATCGCGTCCAGCTGGTCGGGGAGCGGCCCGCCGTGTTGACGCTTGAGGGCCTCCAGGGCCGAGATCATCTTGTCGGCGCCGGTGAGGCGAGCCGCGCCTGCATCTGCCCGATACTCGCGGTGCCGGGAGAAGTAGGCGACGACGATGCTCGCCAGGATGCCGAATACGATCTGGGAGACGATGGTCGCAATGATGTAGCCGAACCCGTATCCGCCTTCGCTGTCGTCGCTGCGCATCGCCTGGTCGACGAAATGGCCGACGATTCGGGACAGGAAGATCACGAAGGTGTTCACGACGCCCTGGATCAGCGTGAGCGTCACCATGTCGCCGTTGGCAATGTGGCTCACCTCGTGGGCGAGAACGGCGTCGACCTCGTCCTCGTTCATGCTCTGCATCAAGCCCGTCGAGACCGCCACCAGCGCGTTGTTGCGACGGGCGCCGGTGGCGAAGGCATTCGGGTCCGGCGACTGATAGACCGCCACCTCGGGCACCCCGATGCCGGCCGCGCGGGCATGCTGGGTGACCTTGTCCACGAGCCATGCCTCGGCGCCTCCGCGCGGGTCGGTGATGACCTGTGCCCCGGTCATCCGCTTCGCCATCCACTTGCTCATGAACAGCGAGATGAACGATCCGGCCATGCCGATGATCGCGGCGAACACCAGCAGTCCGTAGTAGTTGATGCCCTGCTGTGGCGACCCGATGCCCTCATCGGCCCCGAGCAGAGGCATGAAGATCATCAGCGCGAAGTTCAGCACGATGATCACCGCGAGGTTGGTCAGAAGGAAGTAGAAGATGCGCTTCATGGGTTCTCCATCCGATTCACGAAGGGCTCTGGGCCCGGCGCCAGATCGTCGGCACGTCCGATCGCCCTGCAAGCTCTCCAGACTCCGCAGGCTCTCGCTATCAGGCTCTCACTATAGATCAGCCCCCGCGTCGCGCCGCGGCGGCGCGACCGCCAGCCAGATCGGCAGACACCGTGCACAGCTGATCGGTGCCATGGAGTGGTGTCCAGATAGGATTCCCGTGGCCCGGCCCGGGATTCGCCGCGTGCGCCGACCCCCGGCAGCCGGACCTGTTGGCCATGACGTTCGGGTGAAGTCCCGGGGCTTGCTATCCTGTTCCGATGCAGCAGTGGATCGTCGAGGTCGCCATGGACCTGGGGGCTCTTCCCCTGCTCTCCCTCGCCGGGCTCTATCTGATGCTGCTCCGGCCGTGGCGCCCCCGACGTCTCTGGAGCCATCGGGCGCCGAGCGTGGACCTCTTCTTCGTCCTCGTGGTCTCCTCCGGGCTCAGCGCCCTCTACTGGCCGGCTCCGTTCGAGCGGGTCGCCATCGCGCTGGTGGAGCAGACCGAGCTGCCCGCCACCGTGCGCGATGTCGATGCGCGCATCGCCGCCGTCGAGTCGCTGCCCGAGCGCCTGTGGGCCGACATCAAGGCGCGCCTCGGATTTGGCGACGAGGCCCCCCCAGCACCCGTCCCCGCCCACGCCGCGGATCGCACGGGCAGCGACTCTGCCCAGCCCGTCGGGCCCCTGGAGGCCGCCCTGCTTCCGGGAGTGGTCGGGCTGTGCGAGGGCCTCCTTCGGACCACGGTGTACCTGGTCAGCCTGCTCGCCATCATCATCGCCCAGCTGCTTCGCGGGCTGGCGGGTCTCAGGCGACGACTCGCCCAGCGAGCGCGTCCGCTGGGCGCCCTCGAGGCGCGAGTCGCCTCGCTCGAAGCGCAGATCGCGGCGGTCGGGGATACACCCGAGGGCGTAGCCGCCGGGCACCCTCCCGTGTCATGATCGCCGTCCGCCCGCAGCGGCGTGCCCGGAGACGACCATGCACATCGAGATCACATACTGCGGCCGCTGAAAGGACGAGCCGAGGGCCTCCGGTCTGGCGGCCGAGCTCGAGCGTCGAAGCGGCGTGACACCGACGCTGGTGCGCGGAGACGATGGCGTCTTCGATGTGCGACGCGACGGAGACCTGATCTTCTCGAGGCGCGAGGTCGGCCGATTCCCCGAGACCGAAGAGATCCTCGCACGCAATCAGCAGGCGGCTGAAGAGCTCCGGCCCCAGCCAGGTGCGCGGATTTCACCCTCCATCGACGCCCGAAGCCGCATCCGTACTCCCAGGCGGGTCGGACGGCGCCAGCAGCTCGAGGGCCAGGGCGCTCATGGAGCGCATCCCCGTACGCAGAGTGGGCTCGGGATCCGGGGCGAAGCGGCTCGAGTGCAGAGAGGGCAGCGGCTCGCCCTCACCCCGGAGATGGTCCGCCCAACGCGCCTGCGAGACGGCGCCGAGCCGGTAGAGGAGTCCCGGCACTCCGAGGTCGCGCGAGTAGCGCCCGAAGTCCTCGCCGCCCATCGAGGGCGGCCGGTCCATGACGCCCTCCTTCCCCAGCAGCCTGGCGAAGACGCGACGTGCACGGGTCGTGAGCTCGGGATCGTTGTAGACCGCCGGCGTATAGTGCTCGCGCGTCTCCACCTCGGGCGGCTTCGGGCATTGGAAGGTGCGGCAGGTATCCTCCGCGATCTGCCGGATGCCTTCGAGGAGCAGGGCTCGCGTCTCGTCGCTGTAGGAGCGCACGGTGAGCTGCATGTGCGCCTCGTCGGGGATGACGTTGTGCTTGAATCCGGCATGAATCGATCCGACGGTGATCACGCCCGAGCGCTGCGGGTCGAGCCGACGGCTCACCACCGTCTGCAGCGCCGTGATGAAGTGCGCCGAGGTCACGATGGGATCGATGGCCTGATGCGGCCGCGCTCCATGACCGCCCCGGCCGTGGATATGGACGTCCACGGCGTCGACGTTGGCGAAGGCCCAGCCCGAAGTCAGCCCGACGCTGCCCGCAGGCACCTCGGGCTCGACATGGAGTGCCACCGTGTAGTCCGGCCTGGGCACCCTGAGCCAGAGGCCATCGCTCATCATCGCCCTGGCCCCGCGACCGAGCTCTTCGGCGGGCTGCGCGAGGATCACGAGCGTGCCGCGCCAGCGGGCGCGCGCCCGGGCCAGCAGCTTCGCCGTACCGACGAGGTTGGCCGTGTGGATGTCATGTCCGCAGGCGTGCATCACCCCGACCTCGCTTCCATCCTCCCGCACCTGTCGAACGCGGCTCGCATACTCGAGCCCGGTCTCTTCGGTCACAGGCAGCGCATCCATGTCGCCGCGCAGGAGGACCGTCGGCCCGTCGCCGTTCTCGAGCACCCCCACCACCCCGTGTCCGCCGATGCCCGTCTGAACGACGTAGCCGGCCGCCGCGAGCGCACGGGCCACCCGGGCCGCGGTCTCCCGCTCGTGAAGTGAGAGCTCGGGGTGTCGGTGGAGATCGCGATAGAGCACGAGCGACTCCTCCAGCTGCTCCTCGATCAGGGCATCGGCGAGGCCCGGGCGGGATGACTCCGCGAGGGTCATGGAGGCGCCAAGCGTCAGCGCGGCGAGGGCGATCCGGGCGCATCCAGTGGCGAGGACCACGCACGGCGACACAATGCTTCCGCGCCGCATGAGACCTCCGCTTCCGTAGCGGCAGGGCGGGCGCCGGAAGCCCGGTTGGCTGGAAGGCATCATGCCGCGATCTTAGCTTGGATCGCCGAAGCCGTTGCGGGTAGACTCGCACCCTTTGCGCCGAACCGGCAGGGCCGGTGAAGCGCCGACGCCGGGCGAACACGTGGGCTCGCCACGATGAAGAGAGGTCGAAAGCGAAGATGCCGCTCGATCCGCAGGCGGAGGCACTCCTGGCCCCGCTCAACGCCGCGCCGACCGTGCGCTTCTCGGACATGGGCGTCGCGGCCGTTCGCGCGATGTACGAGCAGATGTCCATTGCGCCCGCCGAGAGCGTCGCCGCGGTCGCCCGAGTGGAGGATCGAGGCGTGCCGGGCCCGGCGGGCGTCATCCCGGTACGCGTCTACACGCCCGAGGCGGCGGAGCCCATGCCCACGCTCGTCTTCTTCCATGGCGGCGGATTCGTGATCGGCGGGCTGGACACCCACGACTCCACCTGCCGCGATCTGGCCAACGGTGCCCGATGCTGCGTGGTCTCGGTGGACTACCGACTGGCGCCCGAGCATCGCTACCCCGCGGCCCCTGACGACTGCTACGCGGCC
>CAZQMY010000172.1:0-11566 GCA_964594405.1 uncultured Spirochaetaceae bacterium
CGACGCGCAGGTCTTCGAGGAGAAGACCGTCATCGATCCCGGGACCAGCATGAGCAAGAGCGGGGGGGTGGTGGCAGACCTCGGTGCGCTCCTGGACGCACCGGGGGGCGACTCCAGTGCCAACCTGGCCGCCGAGCTGGCGGAAGACCCGGTCATGGGCAGTGGCACCCTCGACCTCGACACCGAGGTCGAGGCGGTCCTCTCCGAGCAGCCCCAGTCGACGGTGGCGCCGCAGCACACGATGCCGCCGGCACCGGCGGCCCCGACTCCGGGGCCTGCCCCCGAGCCGCTTCCGCAATTCAGCGGTCAGAACGCCAATCCGAACCCTTCCGCCGAAGTGACCCGCGTCGCGTTGGGAGACGACCCCAGCACGACCGCCGGGGGCAGTGGCGAGGTGCAGGATCTCGACGACCTCTTCGTGGAGCTGATCGAAGAGTAGTACCCGTCACGCCGTAGCCCCGTTGGCGGACCGCCAGTGCGGGCTGCTAGATTGCGGGTGCGCGCGAGTAGCTCAGTTGGTAGAGCATCAGCTTCCCAAGCTGAGGGTCGCGAGTTCGATTCTCGTCTCGCGCTCCAGATTCCTGAAGGCCCCGCGGTCGTAAACGGCTGCGGGGCCTTTGCTTTTCGGGGGTGCGGCGGGGACGCGCCTAGCCCTGCACGATGGCCGCGATCATTCCGCCGACGACCAGGGCGAGGAGAAGTCCCGCGATGACCTTGACGATCATCGGCGTCTCGTACCTCACGTCTGGTGTCTGGTCCATGACGTCCCGATAGTCCTCGGAGAAGACCATCTTGCCCTTCTCTCCGAAGACCAGGTAGAGGATGTAGCCGTTGATCAGGGTGCCGACTGGCACGTTGAGCAGGCCCAGCCCGGAGAGAAGGCCGACCGGCAGCCTTGCCCGGGGATCGAGGCGACGCAGCGCGTAGCCGCACCAGCCGAGGGCCGCGGCCCCGACCGCGCCGACTGCGATCATCACCAGCCCGCTGCCATCGACCTCGCTCGTCGAGGCCAGCAAGCCCACGAACGCGATGCCGACGAAGCCGAGGGTGCTGACGTAGTAGAGCGTGCCGACTGAGCGCACCGAGGCCTCGTGCCTGATGTGCGCCCGGCGGATCTCGACCGCCTCGGGGGAGGTGACGACGCGGGTCCCGACATCGGAGCGTGGCGTGGCGTAGGGATTGGTGGCCTCGGCGCTCATGGCTCGCTCCTCGGGGCTGGCCCCTGTGGACGTCGTGCTTGGAGGATCGGCGTCGGATAGATGAAACTTGATGGCACACGAGATGCGCGCGGGCTTCGGCCATGCGCAAGAAAGGGAGCAGAGCGCGTGGGCTCTGCTCCCTCAGGTGTCACAGGGGCGTGGCGGCGGCCAGCCTCGGTCGGCTCGACGCCCCTGCCCCCAGACGGTGCCATCCGCGCGTTGTGCCGTTCCGTACCGACATCGACGGGCTGCGCAGAGGCGCCAAAGCGCCTATTCGTTCGGGTTGTAGAGCACCTTGATCACCTTGAGCGCGCCGGTGTAGCGGTTGCGTGAGAAGACGACCCGTCCTTGCCCGGAGTACATCCAGTCGGTGCGAGCCACGTCGGTCCCTTAATAGAAGGGGATCCAGGCCTTGCCCGTCATGTAGGCGTTGGAATCGTCGGGCTCACCCATCACCTTGCGGACATCGTACTCGCTGGCGTACATCTCGATCTTGGCCAGCTTGTGGCCGTCCGGCGGCGCCGAGTAGCCGGCAGGATAGTCGGAGCCTCCATCGCCGCCGCTCGCGCAGGCATTGAGAAGCAGGATGGAGAGCCCAAGGATCAGAAGCAGTCGCGCGATCTTCATTGAAATCCCCTCGTGGGTCGTGAGGTCCCTGTTCGAAGTACTTCGCTGCGCCGATGCTCCGTGTTCGAGCAAGGCGGTGGAACACTAGCTTGGGGCCGGATCGCGGCGCAATCGTGCAGACACACGCGCTCGGCCCCTTGCTGGGCGAACTTGCCATCGCTCGGCTGGCAGAGCATTTTGTGATCTCCGCCCCCCACCGCCCACCATCCCTGAGCCGCCCAGGAGCCTCGCCCAAGAAGTTCGACAACGCCGTGACCCGCATGCTCGGCTGTGAGATCCCCATCGTTCAGGCTCCGATGGGCTGGATCGCGCGAGCGCCGCTGGCGTCGGCGGTCTGCAACGCGGGCGCGCTCGGGATCATCGAGACCTCGTCGGGCGAGACCGACGCGATCAAGGCAGAGATCCGCAAGATGGGCGAGCTGACGGACAAGCCTTTCGGCGTGAACATCGCCCACGCCTTCCTGCGCGATCCGAGCCTCATCGACATGGTGATCGAGAGCGGCGTGCGATTCGTGACGACGTCGGCGGGCGACCCGAAGAAGTTCGTGCCGCCGCTCAAGGAGGCGGGACTCAAGGTCTTCCACGTCGTGCCCTCACTTCGCGCGGCGGAGAAGGCGATGGACGTGGGCGTGGATGGGTTGGTGGTCGAAGGCGGGGAGGGCGGCGGCTTCAAGAACCCGCTCGAGGTCTCGACCATGGTCCTCGTGCCGCTCATCAAGTCGCGCTTCGACGTGCCGATCATCGCCGCAGGCGGCATCTGCGACGGCATGTCGATGGCGGCCGCCTTCGCGCTCGGGGCAGAGGGCGTGCAGATGGGGACGCGGATGGTCTCGGCGGTCGAGAGCCCGGTGCATCACAACTGGAAGCAGGCCATCGTCGATGCGCCCGAGACCGGCACGCTCTACCTCAACGATGGAAGGGGGCCCGCTCTGCGCGTGCTGCGCACGGAGCTCGCGAAGGAGCTCGCGGCCGGCGGGGGCAACGCGATGGCGGCGTTGGCCGGGGGCGTCCGAAAGGTCTACTTCGAGGGCGATCTCGAAGGCGGACTGGCGCTGACCGGCGAGGTGGCGGGGCGAATCGATTCGGTGAAGCCGGTCGCCGAGATCATCGAAGAGACGGTGCGCGAGTTCGGCGCGGTGGTGGAGGGACTCGCCAAGGCCCACAGTCTCTGAGGCAGCTTCCTCAGCTCTGATGGGCGCAGCTGCTGCGTCCGATGGGCGGCGGGTTCGGGTATTCCTTCTTCATGTCCTCGGCGGTGGCGTGTGCGTACCTGCGCATGACCATCAGCCGGCACGTCTGCTTGTCCTGGCCCTTCTTGTCGCCGCACATGTCCTTGACGGCAGCTCGCATGTACTGGCTCTTTCGCGGCTCCTGCTCGCAGCCGGTCCAGAAGAGTACGAGCAGGATGAGGAGGGCGATGACGCGCATTGTGGCTCCTGGCGGTATCGAGGAGGCGCGGGCATCCGAGGTCGATTCGCCGAGACCAACGTCGCTGTCGCCTCATCGGGGTCACTCCCTCCATCGGTGCGCGGGATGGGCGGCTGCAGTCCGTGCGATGGCCCTGGGTGATCGCTCATGGGTCCTGGGGCGAAGACCGGACTCTGGCGGTGGGGCGCTCCGCTGGGGGACTGTGGGTCGGCCGGTAGCGGGAGTCGGGCGCGGTGAGCGACGGTGACTCCGCCTATGCGATGGACGAAGCGAACGCGCGTCGCCGGTGGGCCGTCTCCGACGAGCTGCTGGACGTCGCCTTCCAACTCCCGGCTTCGAAGTCCAGCTCGTCTGCGGTCGGGACCTCAGGGTGTCATCACCACCTTGAGGACGTCCTCCTCGTGGTTGTCGAAGATCTCGTAGGCGCGCCCGCCCTCGGCCAGGGGCATGCGGTGGGTGATGATGCGGGCAGGGTCGATGCGTCCACGCTCGATCATCGGGAGCAGCTTCGCAAAGTAGGCCTGCGGGTTCACGATGCCGCTGCGCAGGGTGAGGTTCTTGCCCAGGAGCGTGGGCACGAAGTCGATGTCGACCGCCTCACCCGCGATCACGCCGATCACGGAGACGCGGCCACCGGGGCGCACGATGTCCAGCGCCGTTCCGACCAGCGCGCTCCTGCCGACCGCCTCGATGGCGCAGTCCGCGCCGCGGCCGTGCGTGAGCTCGGCGATCCTCGTCTTGAGGTCGATCTCCTTCGGATCGATCGGGATGCAGCCCTGGGCCTCCGCCCGGGCGAGCCGGCCCGGGTCCAGGTCCACTGCCACGACACACGCGGCCCCGCGGAGGAGCGCGGCCTCCTGGGCGAACGTCCCCACCGGTCCGCAGCCGAAGACGACGGCGACATCGCCGGGGCCGACCTCTGCCAGGTCCGCGCCGAGGGTGCCGGTCGGCAGGATGTCGGTGAGAAAGAGCACCTGTTCGTCGTCGAGGCCGGCGGGGATGGCGAAGAGGTTCGTGTCGGCATGGGGCACCCGTGCCCCCTCGGCCTGACCCCCCGGATTCATCGGGGTGCCGAAGATGTTGGTGACCGGGCCGAGCCCGTTGGTCTCGCTGCAGCCGCTGTAGAGGTCTTCGTGGCAGAAGCTGCAGTGGCCACAGCCGATGGTGCAGGAGACGAGGACGCGATCACCGCGCTTGAAGCGCCGCACGTCTCCCCCCACGTCCTCGACGGTGCCGAGGAACTCGTGGCCGAGGGGAAAGGCCGGTCCGCCCATCGCCTCGGCGTGGTAGAGGTGGAGATCCGAGCCGCAGATGGCGGTGCGCTCGATGCGGACGATGGCGTCCGTGGGCGCGAGGATCTTCGGGTCGGGCACGTCCTCATAGCGGACGTCGCGCTGGCCCTGATAGACGATGGCCTTCATGCCTGGATCTCCGGAATGCGATGGGCTCGAGGGGATCCTGCGCGATGCGGGCAGGGGGCGCAATCCGCGCCTCCGCCCCGCCACCGCCCATGGCCAGGCTATGCTGGCCCGCATGATGCAGATGATCCTGGCGGTCCTGAAGGGCGTGTTCACCGGGCTCTTTCGGCGAATCGTGCGCGGGCGCACACAGCCGAGCTGGTCGTTCGGCTTCGAGATGGCGGTGGCCGTCCAGCGCGCCGTCGTGGCTCTCATGGCCCGGCTACGCGGTGCCGCGCTCCGCAGGATTTCGGGCGGCGGGCTGGCGCCCTCGCCGGCGGTGGCCGAGCTGCCCTTCGAGCGCGTGAGCTCGCCCGTTCGGGGGGCCTGGATCCGGCCGCTCGGAGGCGGCGCCGAAGGCGGGGTCGTCCTCTTCCTGCACGGTGGTGGCTATGTCGTCGGCTCGGTGGACAGCCACCATGATCTCGCGGGCCGTCTCGTCCTGGCCGGGGGCTTCGATCTCTTCTCGCTGGAGTACCGGCTGGCGCCCGAGCATCCTCATCCCACCGCGCTGGAGGACGCGCTCGCGGCCTATCGATGGCTCCTCGAGCTCGGGCACTCGGCCGCGCGCCTCGCCATCGCGGGGGACTCGGCCGGTGGCGGCCTCACCACTGCGCTGCTGGTCTCGATCCGCGACGCGGGCCTGCCCATGCCCGCTGCGGCGGCCCTGGTCTGTCCCTGGGTCGACCTCTCCCTGAGCCTCCCCAGCATCGAGGCCAACGCGGGTACGGACTATCTCGAGGCGTGGGTGCTGAAGATCTGGGCCGCAGACTATGCGGCTGGGGCAGCCCTCGACGGTCCGACCCTGTCGCCGCTGCACGCCGATCTGGCCGGGCTGCCTCCGCTGCTGATCCAGGTGGGCGAGGCGGAGATCCTGCGAGACGATGGCGTAGAGCTCGCAGCGAAGGCCGGCAAGGCGGGCGTCGACGTCACCCTCGAGCGCGAGCCCGAGATGCCTCACGACTGGCACATGCTGGCGCGGATCGACGCCAGGGGCGCAAAGTCCATCGAGGATCTCGCGGCCTTCCTCCGCCAACACCTCGACGGCGGGGCCTGAGGCGAGCGCGCTTCTCGTCCCGTGTCGGTCATGGCTTGCGGTGGAGCCGGCGGACCCGCGCCGACTCGGCGTGGGCGTCGAGCCCTTCGAGCTCGGCCAGTCGCGCGATGGAGGTGACCGCCTGCTCGGGCAGGCCCTCGCGGTAGTGCACCGTGCCACTGCGACGCAGGAAGGTGTGGACCGATACGCCGCTCGCGAAGCGCGCGGTGCCGCCGGTGGGCAGGCAGTGGCTCGGGCCTGCGTAGTAGTCGCCCGCGGCGACGGGCGTCTGGTCGCCCAGGAAGAACTCGCCCCCGTTGCGGAGCCGTGCGAGCCAGGCGTCGGGATCGGCGACGGCGAGGTTCACGTGCTCGGCGGCGATCTCGTCGGCCACGCTGGCCGCCTCGTCCTCGTCTGCCACCAGGAGGCAGGCACTCTCGTTGGCCAGCGCCGCCTCGATGGCCGCGATCCGCCCGCGCGATTCGAGCTGCCGCTCGAGCTCGGCGACGATTCGCTCGATCACGGCGCGCGACCACGCCACGAGGAAGCACTTGCCGGGATCGTGCTCGGCCTGGGCGACCAGGTCCGAGGCCACGCAGACAGGATCGGCGTGCTCGTCGGCGACGGTGACGATCTCGCTCGGGCCATAGAAGCCGCCGTCGGTACCGCACGTGCCGCTCACCATCTGCTTGGCCAGCTGCACGTACACGTTGCCGGGGCCGGCGATCAAGCCGACGGGCTCGACGCGCTCGGTGCCGTGGGCGAGGGCGGCCACGCCCTGCGCGCCGCCGATGCGGTAGACGGTGTCGATGCCGAGCAATCGACACGTGGCGAGCACCTCCGAGCGGATGTCCGGGCTCGCGGCATCCCCCTGGCGCGTGGGCGGCGGATGCACGATGCGCACTCTTCCGGGATCGACCCCGGCGACGATGGCGGGCACCGCCAGCATGATCACGGAGGACACCAGGACCGCCGTGCCGCCGGGTACGGTGAGCCCGGCGCTCTCGACGGGCGAGAAGCGCAGGCCCAGCGTCGCGCCGGCGATCTCCACGGGATCGGGGTCGCGGGGGAGGATGTGCTCCTGATACGCGCGCACGTTCCCGATCGCCTCTTCCAGCGAGGCGCGCAGCGCCGGATCGAGGGAGGCCTCGGCGCGGTCGAAGGCTTCCTCGGCGACGCGGATGTGGTCGGCGGTGAACTCCGGGTCCGTCCACTTGCGCATGTACTGGACGACGGCGTCGTCACCGCCCGTGCGCACGGCCTCGACGATCTGGGCGACGGTGTCCGCAGCCTCCCCGCCGAGTGAGGCCGTCGCGCGCAGTCGGGTCAAGAGGCCGGACCAGGTCTGCCGATCGCAGTCGTCGGAGAGATCGAGGATGGGGAGTGACATCAGCGATCGCAGTCTAGCAGGCGGCTGCGAGGACTCCGCTACCCGTCCTCGCGGCCCTCGTCTCCTGGACCGGTCACCCTCAGCAGCTTCTGCAGCGCGACGTCTCGCAGCGCAGCGGCGCCGACGTCGTCCTCGGCGGCGCGGATGACGGCGTTGCCGGTGTCGGAGCGGACCTCGAGGCCCTCTCCCTCGGCCGGCGGCGCGATGCTGAAGCCGCCCGTCACGGTGGCGTCCTCCGCTGCGATCACCCAGCTCACGCGGTCGGCTTCGGGCCCGAAGCTCGCGCTGGGCGCCTCGAGCGGGCGTCCCAGCTTCACCTTCGTGATCTCGCCGAGCAGGCTCTCCACGGCCGCCGAGTCGAGCGAGCGGCCCTCGGGCATTTCCGGCTCGGCCAGCGCCCAGGCCTTGTCCGTCGTGCTGCGCACGAGCGCGAATCGTCCGTGAGCATTCTCGACGCGCACCTCCAGCAGCCGGTCCGGGTCGGCATCGACATAGAGCCCGTTCCAATAGCTGGATGGACTGCCGTCGAGAGCCCACTCCGAGAGCCCGCGAACCTCGTGCACAACGTCCGAGTCCTCTTCGCGCAGATGGATCGCATCGCTGCGTGCCGGTCCCACGACGAAGCGTCGGGGCGCCTCGCCGCCGATGACGACCTCGAGCTTGCGGCCCCAGCTCTCGTCGCCGACCTCGAGGGCATTGTGGCTGCTCTTGCTGCTCCCGATCACCGGCCCGAGGCGCATGGCCGTGAGCTTGTCGAGCAGCCGCTCGACCTTGGCGGGATCGGCGGGGTAGCCGGCTTCGGAGGCGATCCGCCAGATCTGGTTGTCCCGTTCGAGCACGAGGGTCGAGGCCTCTGCGCCCTCGTCGGGATTGACCGTGATGTGCACGGCCGAGATCGCCGAGCTGTCGTCGCCGAAAGGGGCTTCACTGGTCGTGGCATCGTTGGTGGGCCACCAGGTGAGCGCCATCAGGAAGAGCTGGAGGGCGAGCAGGCCGCCGAGCCTCGTCGGGTTCATCATTGCGCCTCCTCGCCGCGCGCATCGGCGTCGCGGACAGCGATGAGCTCGGGCGGGATCGCGATGGGCGTGCGACTCCGCGAGCGGGCGCGCGGCGTCCAGACGACGATACCGAGCAGCAGCAGACAGGCGGTGTAGGTGCCCCACTCCCAGCGCGGGGCCTCCCCGTCCGCCAGCGGCCTGAGCGTGCGGGCGAAGGCGCCGCTGCTGCGGATCTGCAGGAGGGCCGTGTCCTCGGTGCTCCAGTCCACGAGGTTCTGGATCAGCTGGAGGTTGCCGCGGTGCATCTCTCCGCCGGGCTGGGCAGCCAGCTGAAGCATCAGGTCCGAGGTCATCTCGGCCGAGCCGAGCACGACCAGCCGCGCATCGGGGAGCGATTGCTTGAGCGTACGACCCGTTGCGTCGGGCTCGGCGTCGGGGACGGGCTCCTCGTCGTCCTTCGCGGTGAAGAGCGGCGAGGGCCGCTCCGCGTAGTGGCTCGGGATGCGGCCCGAGAGCGCCACGGCCACGGTCTGCCGCTCCTGCGGCGCGCCGACGGCGAAGCCGGACTCGGGATGGCGCGTGAAGTCGGGCTCGATGCTCCCGCTGGTGTCCTGCCAGCTCCCCGGCGACGTCTGCAGGAGGACCTGCGCCTCGACGGCCTCGTTCGGCGTCACCTCCAGCGGCGAGGCCCAGGGCATCGTCACGCCCTGCAGGCCCACCAGAGCCGCGGCGTCCTCGGCGAAGCCATCGCGCCGGATGTCCGGGAAGAAGGGATAGGGGAGCAGGCGGATGCGCTGCAGACGGAATCCGCCGCGGGTCTCGCTGACCGGGATGGGGAAGGCGGCGTTCTGCTCGTCCATCACCAGCGCCATGGGCGCGCTGACGCCCCAGCTCTCGAGCAGTTCGTAGAACGCAGTCGGATGCGGCTGGACCTGGAGCCCGCCGCGATGCGGATCGATGGTGTAGCGACCGGCCAGCGCGATCAGCTTGCCACCTCGCATCAGGAACTGGTCGAAGGCGAACTTCGAGGTCTCGTCCAGCGCGCCGGGCTTGCCGACGATCAACACGTCGATGTCGTCGCGAATGACGCCGTCGCTCGGGTCGACGGGCTGCACGTCGTAGTCCTCGCCCAGCAGCTCGCTCAGCCCGCGATAGTCGGGCTGCGGCGGGGGAGGCTGCAGCTGAGGGGGGAGCTGAGGATTGGGTGGCGGCGCATCCGGGATGTCGGTGTAGAGGCCGACGACCTTCAGCTGCCCGGGCGTGACCCGGCGGACCGCGGCCTCCATCGCGCGACGCAGCTCGCCCTCGTCGGCGGCGCTCAGCACGCTGATGTGCTCGGTCTTCGGCCCTGCCTGGAGGACGAGATCCAGGTAGAAGGTCTGCCGACCGAAGAGATCCACGGCCAGGGGGCGGACATCCAGCTCGTCGGCCAGCCGTTGGGCCAGCTGCGGATCCCCGGACGGGTCGACCTCCTCGAAGCGGAGCTTGCCGCCCGAGCTCTCCACGAGGTCGGCGGCCAGGCTGCGCACCTGCTCTGGCTTGTCGGCAAAGTCCGAGGGCATCGTCTCGGGGGTGACGTAGGCGGTGAGCGTTGCGCTCTCCGGGAGCAGCGCGAAGAGCGACTCGATGTTCTGGAAGTTCTGGGAAACGCGCTTGATCGTGCGCGTCAGGTCGTATTCGAGGTTCTTCAGGCGGACGTCGATCTCGCTCTCGTCGTAGTGGACATCGATCAGCTCTGCGAACGAGAGCACCTCGAATTGATCGCCATACTCCACGACCAGGTGGAAGAAGGCGTTGACCACCGCCTGCTGATGCCTGTCGGAGACGCGGAAGGGCACGCTGCGGATGCCGTAGCGCTCGCCGATCTCCTCTTCGATGGCCTCGTCGCGATTGGGATCGATGATCTCGACGCTGACCCGGCCATCCCCGGCGATCTCGTACTCGTCCAGCAGGTCCTCGATCTGGGGGACCAGGGGCGCGAGCAGCGGGTGATTGCGCTGGCTGAAGTAGCCGCGGATCCGGAGCGGGTCCCCGAGCTCGCGAAGCGTCTGGCGGGTCACCCCGCTGATCGAGTACTCGCCCCCCTCGGTCAGGTCGACGCGGATCGTGTTGATCGGCGCGAGCCAGAGATTGAGGACGAGCAGGTTCGCCCCGGCCAGGCCCAGCACGAGGCGTCGTCGGGCGAGCTGCCGACCGCCTTCGCGGGCGGCCGCATCCACGCGCTCCGACTCGAGGAAGTAGGCGTTCAGCAGCAGGAAGAAGGCCGCGACGCTGCCGTAGTAGGCGAGGTCCCGAACGTCGATGACGCCCCGCTCGATGCTCTGGAAGCGCGAGCCGCTGCCGAGATCGCGGAGCAGCTCGCTTCCGGTATTCCCGAAGAGCTGCGTCACCGGGTCGCTGCCGAGCAGGTAGAGGCCGCCGCCGATCAGCAGCGTGATCATCAGCGACACGACCTGATTGTCGGTGCGCGCACTCACGCAGAGGCCGATGGCGAGATAGGTCGCGCCCACGAGCATGGCACCGAGATAGCCGCCCACGACAGGGCCGAGGTCGAGATCGCCGAGCCGGGCCACCATCAAGGGCAGGGGCAGCGTCAGGGCCAGGGCGACGCCCACCAGCAACACGCCGGCGATGAACTTGCCGAGGATCAGATCGCTGGTGCGCACCGGAAGTGTCAGCAGCACCTCGAGCGTCCCCATCTTCCGCTCCTCGGCCCATTGACGCATGGTGATGGCCGCCACCAGGAAGATCAGCAGCAGCGGGAGCCACGCGAAGAGAGGTCGAACGTCCGCGATGTTGCGGGCGAAGAACCCCGAGTAGCCGAAGACGGCGAAGAGCGAGGCGAGCAGGAAGACCGCCAGGAAGATGAGCGCCACGGGCGAGTCGAAGTAGGTGCGGAGCTCCTTGCGGGCGACGATGCCGATGGCCTTCATGCGCTCGCCTCCCCGCTGCGCGCCGCGGCCTCGCTCTGCAGATCCTCGAAGAGGCGCTCGAGACTGGCGCGCACCGGCGCAGCGCTGGCTACCGCCCATCCCGCTTCCTGGCAGAGCGTGATCAGCTCGGGGACGGGCGCCTGCGCCGCCTCGTAATCGAGGCGCCAGAGGGTGAAGCCCTCGCGCTCCGGATCGGGTCCTTCGCTGGTCGCCGAGGTGATGCCCGCCACCCCGCTCAGGCGGGCGCCCTGATCGGCGACGTCGCCGCGCTCCAGGGAGAGCGCGACCTGGTTCTGGGCGAGCAGCGACTCCAGGCTGCCGTCGGCGGCGAGCCTGCCCTGGATCATCACGAGCACGCGATCACACACCGCCTCGATCTCCTGCAGGATGTGAGTCGAGAGGATGATGGTGGTGTCTCGCGCCAGGCGCAGGATGAGCGCCCGGATGGCGCGAATCTGAGTGGGGTCGAGTCCGTTGGTGGGCTCGTCGAGCACGAGC
>CAZQMY010000173.1:0-11480 GCA_964594405.1 uncultured Spirochaetaceae bacterium
GGGGCGGTAGGACTCGAACCTACAAATGGCGGCTCCAAAGGCCGCTGCCTTACCATTTGGCGACGCACCAAAAAGCACTGCACCCGGCCTGCCGCCGCCTGGTTGGCCGAGCCGGGAAGATCCTCGTTCGTGATGCCGGTCGATCCGTGAATTTACTAGGAGCCCATCGTTCGGGCGACCCGGGCCCAGTCACCCGGCTCGAGTCTCATCAGCCCGACCGCCGCGCTGGCGGCTGGCTCGTCCGCGAAGACGCCGTAGACCGTGGAGCCGCTCCCCGACATGCCACAGGCCAGCGCGCCCTGAGCGCGCAGCTCGGCCTGCAGCCGCCCGATCCCGGGACAGAGCTGCTGCGCCGCGGCCTCGAGGTCGTTGACCAGCAGGTCGGCCAGAGCCTCGCGCGAGGACGCGACCCACTCGCCACCTTCACCCTGCTCCCGATCCAGCAGGGCCGCGAGCGCTCGCATCGTAGAGCCTGGGGGGGCCGGCGTCAACGCGCCTGGACCCGCGTCCCAGGCGCCGTAGACCTGCGGCGTAGAAGCAGATTCTCCCGGGTTCAGGAGCAGCAGGACGAAGCTCGGGAGTCCGTCCAGGGGCTCGATCTGCTCGCCGATTCCGCCGACCAGGCATGGGCGCGGATCCAGGAAGAAGGGGACGTCCGCCCCGAGGCCGAGGGCTAGGTCGAAGAGGCTCGCCTCGCTCAGCGCCGCAGGGAAGAGCTCGTCGAGCGCGCGGAGGACCGCGCCCGCGTCGCTCGAGCCGCCTCCCAGACCGGCCTCGGCGGGCAGTCGCTTGGTCAGCTCGATCTCCACCGACGCCTGAGCCCCACTCCGCTCGAGGAAGCGGGCGGCCGCGCGATGGGCGAGGTTTCGCTCGTCGTCGGGGATCCCCGCGCGATTCGGCGCGCCCCCTTCCTCGTGGCGGAGACTCAGAGCGACGCCGGGCGCTCCCGGCGCGACCGTGACGCTGAGCTCGTCCGCGAGGTCCAACGGCACGAAGAGGCTCTCCAGCAGGTGGTAGCCGTCGTCGCGGGTCCCGAGCACGCGCAGGCCAAGGTTGACCTTGGCGGGGGCAGTGAGACGAAGGGATGTCTCCACGTCCCGGTGGCGAGGGGACGCGCTCACTTCGTGAGCTCGACGTAACGCATCCTCAGCACGTAGAGCAGGCTCTAGAAGAGGTTTTCCTCTTCGGCGTCGAGGTTTCCGCGGGTCTTTGCCCGCAGCATTTGCAGCGTCTCGATGGTCTGCTGTGCCAGCACCAGGTTCGGCTCCGCGCGCTCGCCCGTCTCCGGATCCGCGACCAGGCCCATCTGGTAGAACCCGGTCGTCGAGAGCGACAGGACGAAGGTCGCGAAGTCGATCCCGGGGACGGGCCCCTTTGCCTCTTCATTACTCTTATTTGCCATGCACGAGTTGCTCCGCGCCGGCGCCCTCTTCCGTCTTGCGCTCGCGGCCTTCGAGTCCGCGCCGCGCATTCTGGAAGCGCTGGACCACGGTCACCGTCGATCCCAAGGCGAGAATCCAGAGCGCCGGAATCATCAGATCGAAGAGCCCACCGGCGATCAGCAGCCCCACGCGCTCGCCACGCTCGAAGATGCCGCCCTCGAGCGGGAGCTGCAGCGCCTCGGCGCGCGCCTTCGTGTAGGACGTGAGGATACTCGAGGTCAGCCCCACGCCCGCGATGGCCGCGGTGGCCACGTCGCCCGCGTGGGCAAAGTGGATCGCCAGTCCCAGCATCACGACCAGGTCGACCAGACGATCGAGGGTGGAGTCGAGGAAGGCGCCGAAGATGGTCTGGATCTGCCAGTGACGGGCGACGACGCCGTCGACCAGATCGCAGAAGCCTCCCAGGGCGAGCAATACGGCCCCGAGCGCGAAATGGCCGACGCCGAAGGCCACGGCCGCGCCGCAGCAGATCAGCGTGCCGAGCATCGTCAGCAGGTTCGGATCGATCCGGCGGCTGAAGAGAAAGGGAAAGGCTGCGTGGATCCAGCCGTCGAGGCGGTCGCCGAATTTGTCCTTGATCACGTCGATCGCTCCGCGCCTCGGGGCGCCCCAGGCCTGGCCGACGCCCTTCCCAGAGACCTTCGCAACGGGCCGGAACGAGGGGAGCCAGGGGTCCCCCTCGATCGTCGATCCCTAATCCTTCCAGCCGTCCTCGTCTCCCGGCGTTCCGAAGCCCGGTGCAGGTGCACTCGGTGCCGGCGCCTGTCCGAAGCCGAGCTGAGGCGCACCGAGGCCGGGCGCGGGCTCCACCGCGGGCGGCGGGGCGAAGCGATCGGCGGCGGGCTCGGCCTCCTGGGCCTCAGCCGGCTCGTCCTCCGCGCTCGCGATCTTCTCGGAGACGTCCGGCAGCGCGTCCAGCTCGGCCTGGAGCTCCTCTTCGGAAATCCAGCCGGGTCGCCCCTGCATGCGGCGGTCGTACTTGAGGCGCTGCTCAGCGGTGAGATTCATGATGAAGACCTCCAACGGATCGATTGATTCATGCTCGGAGTCGGATCGATGGCGGCGCGGTGTCGGGCCTGCCGCCGTCCGGAAACTGCGGACTTGCGGGTGGAACCAAGGGCTCCCGATCCGGCCAGGGTGCGCGAGCGATGCGGCATCGGCCCGGCCGAAGAGCCTGAAAACCTAGCAAATTGACACGGATAGGGCGGGCCGGTAGGGTTCGCCGCAACGAGGGGGCCAGACTTGCAACACCAGCCGAATCAGTCTCCTGCGCGCCGTGGTCGGCGCAGCCTCGTCGCCCGAATCCGCCCTCGCTGCCTGCCGCTGGGCCTCCTGACGCCCTTGAACCTCCCCAAGCTCCTGAGAGCTCTGAGCCTCCCCGGCCTGCTGGCCTCGACCCTGATGCTCTCGGCCTGCTCCGAGAAGACACCGGACTTCGAGGAGGTCCCCCCGGCCGACGAGCTCTATGCGACGGGGCTCGAGCAGCTGGAGGGGCGCCGCATTCTAGGGCTCTGGACCTGGATCAGCTACTCCAAGGCGATCGAGACGTTCCAGGCCATCGTCGACAACTATCCCTACAGCGAGTACGAGATCGAGGCGCAGCTGAAGATCGCCGACGCCTACTTCGACGACAAGCGCTACGAAGAGGCGCTCAGCTACTACCGCGACTTCAGCGAGCTGCATCCCCAGAACGAGCGGGTGCCCTACACCATCCTCCGATCGGCGCTCTGTCACTACAATCAGATCAAGTCGATCAACCGCGATCAGACCTCCACGCGCGAAGCTCTGCGCTACCTGGAGCTGCTCTCGGAGCGCTTCCCATTCGCGCCCGAGACCCGCGAAGGCGAGGTCATCCTCCAGCAGCTCAGAACGCGCCTGGCCAAGAACGTGATCGAGATCGGTGACTTCTACCTGGATCGCACGCAGTATCAGTCGGCCGCGACCCGCTATCGGAGCGTGATCGACGAGTATCCCGGGCTCGGCCTGGACGCCGAGGCCCTCTTCAAGCTCGGCGTCTGCTACGAGCACCTGAAGCGGGAAGACGAAGCGCTTCGGCTGTACCATGTTGTGATGGAGAACTTCAGGACGGACAGACACGCGGCCCGCGCGGCACAGCGGATCGCCGCGGCCGAGTAGCCGCAGCACGGCTGCTCGCGGGGAAGCCGCGCGAGGCTGGAGTGATCATGGCACACACGGCACGGATGACCGCCATCGAGCAGGAAGCCTACGAGCGCGGGCGCACCCACTTCGAGAATGGCGAGATCGATCCAGCCCTCGAAGCCTTCTCCACGCTCCTCAAGACCCGCGAGAACTTTGCGGACATCCACTACATGGTAGGCGTGCTCTTCGAGAGCAAGGGCGACCTGAACGCCGCGGCCGAGAGCCTGCGCAAGGCGATCCGACTGAATCCCTCCTACGCGGAGGCGCTGCTCGCGCTCGCCGCCGTCTACGAGCGCCGGGGCGACTTCGATCGCTCGCGCGACCTGGCAGAGCGCGCCGCAGAGGTCTCGCGCGCGAGCGAAGGCAGTCTCGACGCAACGACGCGCGGCAAGCTCGCCAATCTGCAGGCCGCCGTCGCGGATGCATACGCGGAGGCCGGCGAGCGCCGCGAGGCCATCGAGGCCTATCGCAAGGCCCTCGATCGCTGCCCGGACTTCCACGACATCCGCTATCGGCTCGGAGTGGTGCTCCGTGAAGCGGGACTTCCCCACCAGGCAGCGCGCGAGTTCGGTCGTGTCCTGCGCGCAAACCCCAGCCTCATCGACGCGCGGGTCCAGCTGGCCCTCACGTACTACTCGCTCGGCCGCGCCGGTGAGGCGCTGGGCCACTGGAAGGCCGCTCTGGATCAGGATCCATCGCGCGACGACGTGCGCATGTACGTGCGCCTGGTCACGGAACGGAAGGTCGTGCCCGAGGCCCTCACCGCAGCGCCGGCCAACCCCGCCGGCGTGGAGCCCGACGAAGTCATCTGACCTCGTCGCGATCGTGCCAGGAGCCGACATGGTCATCCCGCAGTCGCTGACCGCCCTCGATGGCGTGATCTTCGTGGTGCTGGCGCTCGCGATCGCACGTGGCCTCTATCGCGGACTGGTGCGCGAGGCCTTCAGCATGGCGAGCCTCGCCGCCGGGCTGCTGGCCGCACGCTACTTCACCGAGCCGGCCGCGGCCTGGCTCGTGGAGGTGAGCCACGGGCAGATCGGCAGCGCGATCGCTCCGTGGCTGGCGGGCACGATGATCGCCATCGGCAGCGTGATCGCTGTCGGCATGGCGGGGCGGCTGGTGCGCCGCGCCATGGAGTTCGCCGGGCTCTCGTGGGCCGACCGGATGGGCGGCGCCGCCATCGGCGTGGCCGAAGGCACGCTGATCTCGGCGGTGATCATGCTGATCGCGCTCTTGTCCGTGGGACGCCAGCATCCCGCCGTCGCCGAGTCACGCAGCCTGCTCGCTTGGGACCGCGCCGTCGCCTGGGTGGAGGATGTCAGGACGGGCGAGGGCGAGCTCCCGCACGTCTCGACGCCCGGCTCCTGACGGCGCGACGACGGGCTGGCCGGGCTGGCGAAACGCTCTTGCCTCTCTCCTCCCAGCGGGCTGCCGGTCCGAACCCGGATCTCCCTGGGTTTTCTGCTCGGCGATCGCGTCGTGTGATCTCGCGCACACTCACACCGGAGCTGCTGCCGATCGAGAAGATCGGCGCGAAGGCGCCGGGTCGATGAGAGACAACGAAGCCCGGGCAGCTCGACGAGGGGCCGACCTGCAGCGGGGATCGCACAAGGAGAGCCCCTCATGCACGGAGTCCGCACCTTCCTCGCCATCTGCGCGCTTGCGCTGGCCATGCCCGCGAGCGCATCGGAGTTCCACCTCTTCACGGACCTGCGCTCGGGCGAAGAAGATCACTTCGCCACGGCGATGGTCGAGGAGGACGGCGCCGGCGGGCTCGTCTTCGAGATCACCCTCGACGAGCTGCTCTTCCCGGAGCACGCCCACATCAAGCGCCTCTTCTTCAACCTGGAGACCGACGCGACGGGGCTGGCCCTGCATTCCACGGATCCCGTCAGACGCCCCTACAAGCTACGCGACCGACGCCATCGCCACCGCCGATTCGACTTCACGGTGGGGTTCGGACGGATCCACGGGCGGCGGGGCAACGGCGAGCTCAAGACGGTGAGCTTCACGCTCAGTGCCGACCAGCCGCTGTCCATCGATGACCTGCTGGTCCCGACCACCACGCGAAGGGGCCACGAGGTGCACCTGGCCGTCAAGGTGTGGGAGGGCCACAAGCGGAGCCGTCATCGCCGCCCCTTCTACTGGCCTCGCTTCTTCGGGGGCATGATGCAGGCGCCCGAGCCGGAGGAGGAGCCGCCGATCGTCGTGGAGGAGCCGCCGGATTCGCCGGATCCCGACCCTGCGGACTGCCCCTTCCCCACCTACGACCTGATCACGGGCGAGCTCGTGAGCTGCTACTGAAGCCGGCCCTCGGGAGGGCCCGCGCGGGCGCGTTATCATCGAGGCATGATCCACAGCCTCGATCACGTGGCCGTCTTCGTGAACGATCTCGAAGCGGCCACACGGGACTACGCGCGCCTGCTCGGGCTGACCCCCTCCTGGCAGGGAGAGCATCCGGGACGCGGCACCGCCAACACGCTCTTCAAGCTCGAGAACAGCTATCTCGAGCTGCTCTCGCCCACTGGAGAGGGGCTCTTCGGTGACGTGATCCGCACCCGCATCGCGGCGAAGGGTGAAGGCCCCGGGCTCCTCGCCTTCGGCTGCGATGATGCGGAGGCCGCTCGCGACACGCTGCGCGAGCGCGGGCTCTCGGTCTCCGATCCGCAGCGGGGGCTCGGGCAGGACCGGCCCTCCGGCGCATGGCGGCGCTTCTCCAACGTCCACCTGCCCCTCGAGCAGACCGGCGACGTGCAGATCATCGTGATCGAGCACGAGTCGCCTCCGGAGATCCTCACCCCCGGCCAGCCCCTCGGCAACGAAGCCGGCGTATGCCACCGACTCGACCATGTGGTGGTGATGACGCCGGACCCCGAGCGCGCGCTCGATCTCTACGGCAGCAAGCTCGGCCTGCGCCTGGCGCTCGACAAGACCTTCCCCGAGCGCGGCGTGCGGCTGATCTTCTTCCGCATCGGAGGCGCCACCGTGGAGATCGGCGCCCGCATGCCGAAGACTGAAGGCGACCTGCCCGCCGCAGAGGGCGACGTGGATGATTTCTGGGGCATCGCCTGGCAGGTGCCCGACGCCGACGTCGCACACGCGCGGCTCGCAGAGGCAGGCTTCGATCTATCCCGTGTGCGCGCGGGAAACAAGCCCGGCACGCGCGTCTTCACGGTGAAGTCCCGCACCCACGGCGTGCCGACCCTGATCATCGAGCCGGTGAAGGCGGACGACGCGTAGCCGAGATCCGGTCGTGCCCATCAAGCCGGCGGCTCGACCCACTGTCCGTGCTCCTTGATCAGGTCCACGAGTCGGTCGGTCGCTTCGGCCTCGGGGATGTTGCGCGACACGATCTCCTGCCCCACGTAGAGCGTGATCTTGCCGACACCGGAGCCCACGTAGCCGAAGTCCGCGTCGGCCATCTCGCCCGGACCGTTCACGATGCAGCCCATGATGGCGATCTTCACGCCCTTGAGATGCTCCGTCCGCGCCTTGATCTTCGCCGTCGTCTCCTCGAGGTCGAAGAGCGTGCGACCGCACGAGGGGCAGGAGATGAACTCGGTGCGCGTGGTGCGAAGCCGGGCACCCTGCAGGATTCGGTAGGCCACGTCGACGGTGCTGCCGGCCTCCTGGAAGCCGCCGAGACTGACGAGATCTCCCAGCCCGTCGCAAAGGGCAGCGCCAATGAGCGTGGCGGACTCGAGCAGGCCCTCGTCGTCGCTCTTCTCGGCGGGCTCGAGGTAGCGGAGGACGATCGGCGAGTCCGAGGCTTCGGAATCGGCGAGCAGCACGGAGAGCAGGCGGGTGCCGTGGAGCGGGCGGGAGGCGGTCACCGAGAAGGCCAGCCGGTCGGCTCCGCCGGCGCGGCTGGCCTCGAGCGCGGCCTCGAGCAGGGCGGGAATCGCGTCGAGCTCGCCCGTCAGATTCCACTCGAGGGTCGCCCCCGCCGCGGCCACCGCGTGCGCCGCGGCAGCCAGATCGGATGCCTCGGACGCCCTGTCCACGGTGAGGACGTGGCGTGCGGAGGCACCCGGCAGCGCCTCGGCCCCCAGCAGGACCGTCGGCGCGCTTCGGAGCGCGAGCGGCAGGTCGACGCCCACCGCGCCGAGCGCCGAGCGCAGCGCGGGGATCGCGGCGAGCTCCGAAGGTGTCGCCAACGCGAGGCCGAGCCCCTCGCACTGCACCTCGGGTACCCGGCGCAGCGAGCTGGCCAGATCCTCCGCGAACGCGTCGGGATCTTGCGGCAGGGGACCGAGGTCCAGCTCGACGCGAATCGGCTCGCCAGCGCCGTACTCGAGCGGACCGAGGGGGAGCGCGCGACTCGGGCGGCGACGGTGGGCGATCGGATCCTCCACGAAGTCACGACGGATCTCGATTCCCGGCCGCTGCGCGTCCTCCGCCCAGAGGGCGTCGCTGCGGCGGGCGAGCATGCGTGCCACCGGGATCTCTCGGACCGGGTCTTCGGTGAGCGAGACGCGCACGGTGTCACCGATCCCGTCCTCGAGCAGCGCACCGATGCCGATGGCGCTCTTGATCCGGCCGTCGAGGGCGTCGCCGGCCTCCGTGACACCCAGGTGGAAGGGATAGCTCGGTCCGGGATCGCGATCGGCGAGGCGCTCGGCCAGCAGCCGATAGGCCTGGATGGCGACCAGCGAGTTGGAGGCCTTCATGCTGAAGACCACGTCGCGGTAGCGCTCGTCCTCGCAGACATCGAGAAACTCGAGGGCGCTCTCCACCATGCCCAGCGGCGAGTCCCCGAAGCGATTCATGATGCGATCCGAGAGCGAGCCGTGATTGGTGCCGATGCGCATCGCGACGCCGTTCTCGCGGCAGCGGCGCACCAGCGGCCGGAAGCGCTCGGCCACGCGCTCGAGCTCCGCGGTGTATTCGGCATCGCTGTACTCGCGCACCTCGAAGCGCTTCTTGTCCGCGTAGTTGCCGGGGTTGATCCGGACCTTCTGCACGTACTCCGACGCGATCAGGGCCGCATTCGGGGTGAAGTGGATGTCCGCGACCACGGGAATGCGCACGCCTCGCGCCGCCAGTGTCTTCATGATCTCCGCGAGGTTCTCGGCGTCTCGGATGCTCGGGGCGGTGACGCGCGCGATCTCACAGCCTGCGTCCGCGAGCCGCTCGATCTGATCCGCGGTGGCCTTCGTGTCCATGGTGTCGGTATTGGTCATGGACTGGACACGGATCGGGTTGGTGCCGCCCACGCCGACATCGCCGATGCGCACCTCCCGCGTCGGGCGACGGCGCGTGCGATAGGGATCGATTCGATCGTAGAGCGACACGGTCTGCACCTCGGGTCTCGGCGGGAGAGAAGACTCGGGGAGGGTATCGGACACGCCCCCCTCGGCGCAGCGGTTAGCGGATCCTCGCCGCTCCTCCAATCAGGCGCCGACCAGGGCCTCGAACTTCGCCAGGGCTTCGTCGATCCTGGCGGGATCCCTGCCCCCGGCCTGCGCGAAGTCCGGCCGCCCGCCGCCACCCCCACCGACGACACCAGCCACCTCGCGGATCAGGTCGCCCGCCTTGTAGCGGTCGGTCAGGTCCCTGGTGACGCCGCAGGCCAGCAGCACCTTCCCCTTGTTCTCGCCGATCAGCATCACCACGCCGGACCCGAGCCGATTGCGCAGATCGTCCACCATCGCGCGCATGGCCTTGGCGTCCACGTCCGCCAGACGCGCCGCGAGCGCCTTGCCGCCCTCGACGTCCCTGGCGCCCGCGAGCAGGTCACCAGCCGCCGAGCCGAGCTTCGCGCTCTGGGCCTGCTCGAGCTCGCGCTCCAGTTGGCGCTTCTCCTCGAGCACCTTCTCGAGTCGGGCGGGCAGCTCGGCGATCGGCACCTTCAGCGCATCGCTGGCCTGCTGGGCGAGCCGCTCGCGCTCGCGGATGTGCCGGATCGCGCCGAGCCCCGTCAGCGCCTCGATGCGGCGAACGCCAGCGGCGATGCCGCTCTCACTCACCACCTTGAGCAGGCCGATGTCGCCGGTGGCGCGCGCATGCGTGCCCCCGCAGAGCTCGGTGCTGCACTCGCCGAAGGAGCCCACGCGCACCTGATCGCCGTACTTCTCGTCGAAGATCGCGATGGCGCCGGCCTTCACGGCGTCGTCGTAGGCCATCAGGCGTGTGGTGCCCTCGCTGTTGGCCTCGATCCACTCGTTGACGCGATCCTCGATCCGCTCGATCTCGTCATCGGTGAGCGGCGCGTCGTGGGTGAAATCGAAGCGCAGGCGATCCGGACCGACCAGCGATCCCTTCTGCATCGCCTGCTCGCCCAGCACCTCGCGCAGTGCGGCGTGCAGCAGGTGCGTCCCCGAGTGGTTCCGGACCGTCGCTTGACGAAGCGCCACGTCCACCGAGAGATCCGCGTCGCTCTCGGCGACGACCTCGCCCTCCATGACCTTGCCGTGGTGGACGAAGAGCCCCTCCACCGGCTTCTGCGTGTCGGTGATCTGCACGCACCCCGTCGAGGTGCGCACCATCCCCTGATCGCCCACCTGACCGCCGCTCTCGCCGTAGAAGGGCGTCTCGTCGAAGACCAGCTCGACGGCATCCCCCTGCCCGGCCCGCTCCACCACCTGGCCATCCTTCAGGATCACGGCCAGGCGCGATCCGCCCTCGGTGCTCTCGTAGCCGAGGAAGCTGGTGGTGACGTCGGCGGCGATGCGTGAGTAGACCTCGGCGATGCCCTGGTCGCCGCTACCCACCCAGCTCGCCTTGGCGCGAGCCTTCTGCGCGCTCATGGCTGCGTCGAAGCCTTCCTGATCGACGCGCATCCCGCGGTCGCGCAGGATGTCTCCGGTCAGGTCCTGCGGAAAGCCGTAGGTGTCGTAGAGCTTGAAGGCCGTCGCGCCGGGCAGCACCTCGGCGCCCTGGCCCTTCAGCGCCTCGATCTCGTCCTCCAGCAGAGAGAGCCCCTTGCTGAGGGTGGTGAGGAAGCGCTCCTCGTCGCGCTTGATCCGCTCCTTGATGAAGGCGCTGCGATCGACGATGTCGGGATAGGCGCCGCCCATCTCATCGATCACCGCATCGGCCACGTCACAGAGGAAGGGACGCTCGACCCCGAGCAGCACGCCGTGGCGCGAGGCCCGGCGAAGGATGCGACGCAGCACGTAGCCGCGCCCGGCGTTGCTCGGCAGGATGCCGTCGCCGATCAGGAAGGTCAGCGCGCGCACGTGGTCGGCGACGACGCGGAGCGAGACGTCCTTCTCCGGATCGTCGCCCGGCGCCACACCCGAGATGTCGGAGGCGCGGGCGATGATCGGCGCGAAGAGATCCGTGTCGAAGGTGTTCTTGACGCCCTGCAGCACGGCGCTCCATCGCTCGAGCCCGCCTCCGGTATCGATGCTGGGCCTGGGAAGCGGATCCATCCTGCCCGAGGCGTCGCGATTGAACTGCATGAAGACGAGATTCCAGATCTCGATCCAGCGGCCACAGTCGCAGGAGGGATCGCAGATCTCGCTCGGGCAGTCGTCCCGGGCGCCGAAGTCGACGTGGATCTCGGAGCATGGTCCGCAGGGCCCGGTATCGCCCATGGCCCAGAAGTTCTCCTTCTCGTCCAGCCGATACATCTTCTCGGCGGGGATGCCCATCTTCTGATGCCAGATGTCGTACGCCTCGTCGTCCTCCTCGAAGACCGACACCGCCAGCCCGAAATCCTCGCCTTCGAGCTCCATCCCCATGCCATCGGTGAGCAGCTCCCAGGCGAACTCGATGGCCTCCTCCTTGAAGTAGTCGCCGAACGAGAAGTTGCCGAGCATCTCGAAGAAGGTGTGGTGGCGCGGCGTGCGGCCGACGTTCTCGAGGTCGTTGTGCTTGCCCGAAACCCGCATGCACTTCTGCGCGCTCGTCGCGCGCACGAAGTCACGGCCC
>CAZQMY010000174.1:0-11434 GCA_964594405.1 uncultured Spirochaetaceae bacterium
GACAGCGCTATTGGGGCGAGCCCTTCCCGGTGCTGCATCTCGAGGACGGCAGCATGCGCCTCGTGCCCGAGGAGGACCTCCCCCTGACACTCCCCGAGCTCGACGACTTCAAGCCGACGGGCGACGACTTCGAGGCGCCGCTCGCGCGGGCCAGCGACTGGACCGAGACCACCTGCCCGGAGACCGGGCAGCCCGCTCGCCGCGACGCGAACACGATGCCCCAGTGGGCCGGAAGCTGCTGGTACTTCCTGCGCTTCATGGATCCGCGCAACGAGCACGAGCCCTGGTCGCGCGAGGCCGAGGACTACTGGGGACCGGTCGACCTCTACGTCGGCGGGGCCGAGCACGCCGTCCTGCACCTGCTCTACTCGCGCTTCTGGCACAAGGTCTTCTACGACCTCGGCCTGGTGCATACCAAGGAGCCCTTCCAGAAGCTCGTGAATCAGGGGATGATCCTCGGCGAGAGCTATCGCTACTTCGATGACAACGTCGGCGATCGCCCCGACGCCGAGCCCCGGATCTACAGCTACGCGCAGGTGGAGCCCGGCGGCGAGGAGGGGCTGGTCGCGAAGGACGACGGCCGCCCGGTGAAGGTGCGCTGGGTCCCCACCAAGGACGTGGTCTTCGACAAGGACACCGGTCAGCCCTACGCGCGCGATCTGCCCGACGTCCCGCTCGAGCGCGTGACCGAGAAGATGAGCAAGAGCCGCGGCAACGTGATCAACCCCGACGACGTGATCCGCGACTACGGGGCCGATGCGATGCGGCTCTACGAGATGTTCATCGGGCCGCTGGAGAAGGCCGCCCCCTGGTCCACCGACGGCATCCAGGGCATCTATCGCTTCCTGCAGCGCGCCTGGCGGCTGCTCCTGGAAGAGGACGGCGAGGGCGGCGAGACCCTACGCGAGCTCGCGGGGGGCCAGGGCACCGACGAGCAGGCACGCCTGCTCGCGAAGACCATCGACGGCGTCACGACCGACATCGAGTCCATGCGCTTCAATACGGCCATCAGCAAGCTGATGGTCTTCGCGCGCGACATCGCCAAGGACGCGCCGCTGCCGCGCGAGGCGGCCGAGGCCTTCGTGCTGCTCCTCTCCCCCATGGCGCCTCATCTGGGCGAAGAGCTGTGGCAACGGCTCGGCCACGCATCGACGCTCGCCTACGAGCCCTGGCCGACCGCCGACGAAGCGCTGCTCGTGGACGACGAGATCACGCTCGTGATCCAGGTCAACGGCAAGCGCCGCGACGAGCTGCGCGTGGCGAAGGACGCGGACAAGGGCGAGATCGAGGCGGCGGCCCTCGCCAACGCGAAGGTGCAGGCCCACCTCGGCGGTCGCGAGCCCAGGAAGGTGATCGTCGTTCCGGGGCGCCTGGTCAACATCGTCGGCTGAAGGGCGCCTCTCGCCGCCGGGGCGGCCGCGGCGGCCGCGAGCGCGGCCGCCGCGGCCCGTTCGAGCACACGACGACCACGGGCTCGGGAGAGCCCAGGACCGGGCCGCCACGGGGCGCCAAGCACCGGGCGCGCGCTGCTAGACTCGAGCCAGGCGGCGGGGACGCGCATCGCCGTACAACCGAGTGGATCGAGGGGGGCTGCATTGCCGGAGCAAACGCTCTACGAACGAATCGGCGGAGAAGAGGCCGTCGCCAACCTGCTCTTCGCCTTCTACAACCAGGTGCTCGCCGATCCGGAGCTCTCGCCCTTCTTCACCGACGTGCCCGTGGAGAAGCTCAGGCGGATGCAGGGTGCCTTCTTCGCCGCGGCCCTCGACGGCCCCGCTCCCTACCCCGGCCGCCCGATTCGCGAGATCCACGACGGGATGGGCATCCGCCCGCGGCATCTCCGCCGCTTCCTCGAGCACCTGCTCTCGACCCTCGACGACATGGACCTCGACGAAGACGACCGCTACTCGGTCTACACACGCATCGCCATGCGGGCCGACGACATCACCGGGGAGTCGTCGGGCGTCGACGGCTAGCCCATCGCTCGCGCCGCGCGGTCGACCGCGTTCGCCGATGCCGCGCCGAGGATGGATCGCGGGCGCCCGCGATGCCGGGCGCTGAGGAGATCTCACAGAGGTCCCGCCCATGAGCGACAGCTTCGGCCCCGAGATCCGTCCGCTCGGGCCGGCCGATACCCGCGCCCTCATCGCATGCATCCGCCGATGCTACGGCGACACCTATCCGCATCTCGAGCTCTACGGCGAGGACTGGATCCGAGCCAGCCTCGAGTCGGGCCGGCTCTCTTCCACCGTGGCCGCGTGGCCCGACGGCCGGATCGTCGGACATATCGGCTCGCTCCGTGAGGCGCGGGACGAGCCCGTGGTCGACACCATCGCGGGCATCGTCGACCCGGCCCACCGTCGGCAGGGGCTGGTGCCGAAGATCGGCGCTGCGATGCTCGCCGCGGACCGCGCGCGGGGCATCCGCGGCGCTCGGCATACCGCCACGGCGGCCCACGATCGCACGCAGAAGCTGATCGCGTCGGCGGGCGGCATCGCCACGGGTGTGCTGCTCGCACAGCTTCCATCGACCACCGACTACCGAGGCCTCGATCATGGATTCGGGCGTGCGCGGATCGCGGTGGTGACCTACTACCAGAGCTGGGCGCCGCTCCCGCCCCTGACCGTCTACCCCGGCCCGCGCGACGAGGCGATCGTGAGTACGCTCTACGAAGCGCTTGGCCACGATCGCCGGGTGCTGCCCGTCCACGGGCCCGGTCACGAGGCGCGGCTGACGGCGCGATCGTCCTTCGATCCCCGTACGGGCGTCACCCATCTGCGATTCACGCCGGCAGCCGATGACCGGGGACCGGCCACGATGGAATCGGCCATCGACGCTTCGTTGAACGGATCGGCCGAAGTCGTCCATGCGGACGTGCCGCTCGCGGATCCCGGTGCCCCGAGCGCGATTGCCGCGCTCAGGGCACGAGGCTTCATCTTCGGGGCGCTGCTGCCCGGAAGCCCGCGGAGCGAGATCCTGCGGCTGCAATTCGTCGGCCGGGCGAAGCTTGCGCTCGATGCGATCGTCACCGCCTCCGAGCAGGGGGCCGGGATGCTGCATCACGTACGCTCCGAGCTCGAGGGCACGCGGCGCTCCTGAGCGACGGCGCCTCGGGACCTCGTCCGTGGCCGACGCGCCGATGCCCGGCGCCCTCGATTGCCAGCGCCGCGCAGCGACTAGGCCAGCGCCAGATCCGCCAGCATCGCCAGGAAGATGGCGAAGAGGAACATCAGCGATACCCGGAACATGCTGCGCGCGGCCTCGTCGTCCTTCTTGCGCAGGAGCTCGAAGGCCGTGAAGAGGAACCAGCCGTTCATCGCGATGGTGACGCCGAGGTAGAGGTTGCCGACCAGGCCCAGGATCCATGGAGCCAGGGTCACCGGGACGAGGCCCATGGTGTAACGGAGGATGCGCCATCGCGTCGCTTCGTCACCGATCACCGCCGGCGGCATGGGTACGCCGGCGGCCGCATAGTCATCCTTGCGGTAGAGCGCGATGGCCCAGACGTGCGGGGGCTGCCAGAAGAAGACGATGGCGAAGAGCGCCAGGCCCGCCGGGCCGATCTGCCCGTTGATGGCGACGTCCGCGATGATCGGCGCCGCGGCACCCGCAGCGCCACCGATCACCGCATTCCAGATGGACCGCGGCTTGAGCCAGATGGTGTACACGAAGACATAGAAGAGGATGCTCGCCACGGCGACACCGGCGGCGCGAGGTCCGGAGACCGCATGGAGGAGCACGACCGAGAGCGCGCCGAGCAGCAGCCCGAACCACAGGGCGTTGCGGGGCGAGATCAGACCGGCCGGGATCGGCCGGGAGCGGGTGCGCTCCATCAGTGCATCCTTCTCCCACTCCACGTAGGCGTTGAGCGTGTTGGCGGAGGCGGCGGCCAACGAGACGCCCAGCAGGATCCACAGCACCAGGCTGAGCGGAGGCCAGCCGCCCGCCGCCATGCCCATGACCGGCAGGCCGGTGAAGAGGACCATCGGCAGCAGCCGGGGCTTCGTCAGATCGATGTAGCTGCGCGCTACTGTGAGGGGACGGGCTGCCATTCGCTGCCTGTGCCGGCCGACGCCGATGCGCCGAAGGCCGGATGGAGGATGACTCGGGTCCTGGGGCCGCGGCCTGCGCCCGGCGCGGGGCGCTGCAGGCGCGCCGGGAGCTCGAGGTGCACGGAACGAAAGGCCCCTGGGCGCGGGAGGTTACCAGATGAGGCGTCGATCTCACCCCGCCCGCTGCGGTCGCGGGTGCAACATCTCGGCGCAGGCGCGGGCACGCGTCTGGCGCCCCGGCGACGCGCTACCCCAAGGGTAGGGATGGCGAGGCGTCCCGACGCAGATCGGCCCGGCACGACGCCGGCGACGACGGATCGCGTTGCGACGGCTTCAGGGGCCGGCCCCACTGCCGGCGCGTTGCTCCCCGCCCTCGCCGCGATGCTCCTCCGGGCGCTCGGCGCCAGCTGGCGGGTGCACGTCGAGGGCCACGACCCGCTCGCAGCCCACCCGGCCTCCGCCTCGGCCGAACGGCCCCCCGCGCATGTCGGTGTCTTCTGGCACGAGGCGATCCTGATGGCGACCTGGCTCTATCGCGACCGCGGCTTCTCCGTGTCCGTGAGCCGCAGCCGGGACGGCGACCTGATCAGCGCGCTGCTCCTGCGACTCGGCTACGCGGCCCCGGCGCGTGGAAGCAGCTCGAGGGGCGGGGCCGCGAGCCTGCTGGGGTTGGTGCGCAGGGTGCGCTCGGGCACGACGGTGGCGCTCGTGCTCGATGGCCCGCGCGGCCCGGCGCGAAAGGCCAAGCCCGGCATCGGCAGCCTGGGCCGGCTCGCCGGCGTGCCGATCCAGCCTGTCACCTTCGACGCGGCGCCAGCGCTCCGCTTCGGGAGCTGGGATCGCACGGTGCTACCCCTGCCCTTCGCAAGGGTCCGCGTGCGCTACTGCGCGCCGGTCCGGGTACCGCCCGATGCCCTCGACGAGGCCGCGACCGCCGCGCGCGTCGAGCGCTCGATGCAGGAAGGGGACTGGCGGCGAGGCTAGCCGCCCGCCCGAGAACCCTCTTGGAGCCCGCTCCCACCCGCCCGGCCCAGATCGGGACGTGGAGGGGCAGGCGGAGTCGAATGAGGGCAAGGATCCGCCACGCAGGGCCGGGCCCGAAGCCGGTGCTTGGCGACGTCAGGCGGTCGCAGGACAGGCCGCTAGACGAGATCGCCCAGCGTGGGACGCACCAGCTCGGTCAGCCACTCGCCGATGTCGGGATGCGAGAGCAGCCCCGCTTCGCGCAATCGCTCGGCCGCGACACGGTGTACGCCTTCGGCGGTCGGCTGGGCCAGGGCCTTCCGGGCGTCCTTCTCGACCAGGTGCGAGTCCATCGCACGAACGATCTCCTTGACCACCGGAACCGCTGCGGGCACACACGAGAGCTCGTCGATTCCCAGCCCGATCAGGATCGGCACCCCGAGCGGATTGCTCGCCATCTCGCCGCAGACCGAGACCGGAATGCCGTGGCCTGCAGCGGTCGCGGCGGTATGCCGGATCAGCGCAAGCACCGCCGGATGCAGAGAGTCGTAGAGATGCGCGACACGCTCGTTGCCGCGATCGACCGCGAGCGCGTACTGGGTCAGATCGTTGGTCCCGATACTGAAGAAGTCGCACTCGGGCGCGAAGACCTCGGCGCGGATCGCCGCAGAGGGCACCTCGACCATGATGCCCACCGGCAGTCGCTCGTCGTACTCCTCGCCCTCCACATCCATCTCTTCGCGCACCTCGGCCAGCAGGCTCCTGGCCTCCCGCAGCTCCTCGAGCGAGGAGATCATCGGGAAGAGCAGGCGGACGGGATGCTCCGAGGAGACGCGCAGGATCGCGCGAAGCTGGGCGCGGAACTCGCGCCGGTTCTCCAGCGTCAGGCGGATGGATCTGCAGCCGAGCTGGGGGTTCTCCTCGTCGTCGTAGCCGATGGAGGGAATCCCCTTGTCGCCACCGAGGTCGAGCGTGCGGATCGTGACGGGCCGCCCGCCCATCTGCAGCGTGACGCGCCGGTAGAGCTCCTCCTGCTCCTGCTGGTTCGGAAATCCCCGATGGGCGAGTGCGAGCAGCTCGGTGCGGAAGAGCCCGATGCCCTCCGCGCCGTGCTGCTCGATCAGGCGCAGATCATTGAGCAGGCCGACGTTGGCCGAGAGCCGGATGCGACGGCCATCGCGCGTCTCCGAGGGCCGATCGCGCATGGCGTCCAGGTGCTCGACCGCCACCTCGTACTTGTGCTGGGCCTCTGTGTAGTAGGCGATCAGCGTCTGGTCCGGCGCGAGATAGATGCGCCCGGTGGCGCCGTCGACGATGCAGGTCTCGCCCTCGCGGGCCTCGGCGGTGATGCCGCCCACGCCCGTCACGGCGGGGATCTCCAGGGTGCGGGCGAAGATCGCGCCGTGAGAGGTCGATCCACCGTGCTCGGCCACGATCGCGGCCACGTGATCCATCTCGAGCCGCGCGAAGAGCCCGGCGAGCACCTGATCGACCACCACCACGCTGCCGGGCGCCATACGCGCGTGCTGAGATCGCACACCGAGCAGCTTCTCCATGATCCGCTGGCCCACGTCCACGATGTCCGCCCCGCGCTCGCGGAAGTAGGGATCCTCCATCCGGTCGAAGGTGGCCACGTACTGATCGAGGACGCTCCGGATGGCCTGGAGCGCGTTGCGCTTGCGCTCCAGGCTCTGCTCGAGATTCTGGACGAACCCCTTGTCCTCGAGGATCTGGATCTGGGTATGGAAGACCGCCGCGAACTCGGGCCCGAATCGCTCGCCCACCACCTCGCGCATCTCCTCGATCTCGCGCCGCGCCTCGGCGAGCGCCGCGCGCAGATCGGCCTGCTCCTGCGTGAGCGACTCGTTGGGCGTGTACTCGAGGTTGTCGAGATCGACGGGGTTCTCGACGCGATAGACGGGCCCGATGGCCACACCGCGCGCGGTGGGCAGGCCGCGCAGCTCGACGTTGGCCTCGGCGCGCGGCGCGCCCTCGGAACGCGGCCGCGCGATACTCGACTCGGCGAGGTCGGCGACGACCCGGGCGCGCGTCTCTTCGCTGCCGGTCATCATCGCCAGCAGCTGCGCGTTGACCACCACCGGTGCGATCAGCTGAGCACAGGTCTGCAGCAGCTCGACGTCCGACTGCTCGTAGGCGCGTGGCTCGACGGTCTGGATCGCCAGCACGCCGATCACGACGCCCTGCACCACCAGGGGCGACGCCAGCATCGACTCGAATCGCTCCTCACCGGTCTCCGGGAAGTAGCGATAGTGCGGGTAGGCGCTTGCGCGCTCGAGCGCGACCGACTCGCCGTGCTTGGCCACCTGACCGACGACGCCTTCGCCGAAGGGCAGCCGAACGTTGCTGACGGCGTCCGGAGCGAGTCCGATGGTCGCGCTGAGCGTGAGTGTCTCGAAGTCCGTATCGGTCAGATAGACCGAGCAGACATCCGCATCCAGACGCTTGGCGACCAGGTCAGCGACATTGGCCAGCGTCTCCTGCAGGTCGTGAGATCGAGAGACGATCTCAGCGACGTCCGCAAGGATGGAAATGCGATCCGGAATGGCAACCTCCGGGACCTGGGCCTAGCGCTCAGGGGGACGGTCACCACATCGTAGCAAGACGCCGCTCTACTGGGGGGCCGAAAAGACGCTGGGCTTTCGGGGGGGAAACACCAGGTCCTTGTCTTCGAATCGGAGACCGAGCGCGAGGAGGATCTTCCGCTTGGTATCCATGCGGCAGTTCATGCCCTTCTCGACGCTGTGGATCGTGCGCAGTGCCACCCTGGCCTTCCGCGCCAGCTGGGCCTGCGTCATCAACTTGTTCTCGCGAAGCTCGCGCACGCGGTTGCCGTGGTGTTCGACGTTGGTGGCGGTATCAGCCATGTCACTCACTCCTGACCTTCCTTACGCATGCTCCGGGAGTTGCTCCCGGAGTTCTTGTCTGGACACGCTCAAATTTTCGGAAGACCACCCGTTTTCTTTAGAGAAAATGGTCGGTTGCGCGATTTCGAGCGAGCCGGGCGCCGACTCGGGGAAGGGCAGACAAGCGGTGGCGGCACCGTAATTTGCGCGGCGAAGGCGCGTCCGCAGGGAGCATCAGGAACCCTCAGTGAGGGTCCCGGAGCCGGCAGCTCATCCGCGTCGCAGAGGGCACCAGGACCATGCCAGCGGTGCCTTTGCTACGACTTCGGCGTCGGCGCGCTGAGGGTGTGCTGGGGGGGGATGCCCTTTGCTGCGGAGCTGGATCCGCATAATCATTCTCGTGATCGGCCTGGCCGGCGCATTGGCCGCCGGATACTTCGCGACCGCGAGCATCGGCGTACGCGCCCTCCGCGCGGAGACGGAGAAGCAGCTCGAGAAGCTGCTGCTGGGCGAGGTCGAGATCGAGAAGATCCGCATCGTGATTCGCGGCGGGCTCTTCCTGGAGGCCCAGAACGTCCGCGTCTATCCGCGCGACGACGTCCCGGGACACTTCGCCCTCTTCGGTGAGCACGTGGCCGCGGAGCTCGACGTCTTCGCCATGCTGACTGGACGCTTCAAGCTCTCCAGTCTGACTGGAGAGGGGGTCGTCTTCGAGATCGACCGCTTCACCGAGGAGGACTGGGCCCCTGCACCCTTCCAGATCCTCCAGGACCGCCAGCCCGAGCGACTCGAGGACGACCTGGAGCAGAAGCTGGTGCTCTTCCGCACCTTCGAGTCGGCTGCTCGCTTCCTGCTGCGCAAGCCGATGATCGCGCGACGCATGGAGCTCGAGCGAAGCCGACTGGTGTTCAGGGATTGGGTCCCCCGGGCGGGGCGTCCGAACCCGCTCACCCTCGACGTCAAGGCCGTGGAAGGGCGTCTGATCCACCACTGGCTCTCGGGTGACGCCGACCTCGACATCTCCGGCGTGCTCATCGAGGGCGTCCCGAGCGCCGTGCCCATCCACGTGACGGGGCACAAGCGGAGGAATGGCGAGCTCCACCTGTCCGCCAACGCTGAAGACGTTCCGATGCGGCTGCTCGAGTTCTACGTGGTGAACGAGGATTCGCCCGTGAACGCGGGGGGAACGCTGAGCGGCGAGCTCACCCTCGACACCGAGGTCAGGGATCACGGCACGATGAGTCTGCGAGGCATCGTCGCCGACTTCTCGGCGGAGATCCCGCTCGAGGAGGGACCGCTCGAGATCCGTCAGCCGGAGCTCGCCGTCGAGGCGGTGATGGAGATCCATCCCGGGCGACTTCGGCTGCTCGAGAGCTCGGTCGACGCGGATGGCGTCGTGACGCGCCTGTCCGGCACGATGGCCCGGCCGCTGCGCATGGGCGCGGTGGCGCGCCTCGAGACGGCCGTCGAGGGACTCGAGCTCGAGGAGGTCCGCGCCATCGCCGAGAGCCTGCCCGGGCAGGACCCCGAGACGCTCAGCTTCCTGCTCGAGACCGTCGCCTCGGGGCAGGTCGACAGCATCGGCGGCATGGGGCGCACCACCATGAGCGGGTGGCAGCGCCTGCTGCGAAGGGACGTGGAGGCCCTACCGGACGACTTCACGCTGACGAGCGAGGTCTCCGGCATCAGCGTGAAGGCCGGCGCGAACGGCCTGCTCACCGAGGTGGGTGCCCGGGTCGAGCTCGCCGGAGATCACCTCCAGCTGCGCCGGACCACGGCGCTCTGGAACGGGGATCCGCTGCCGGCCTTCGATCTGTCCATCGACGGGATCAGCGACCTCTTCAAGGCGCCGAGACACCGGCGCGTGCTCGCGGCCGAGGCCTCGATGCTGCCGGGCCTCAAGCCACTCTGGGAGATCATCTCGGGCGGCCCCGACGAGTGGGATCCGGCGCTGGTCGGCGGGGCCGGCTCGCGCGCCCCCATCATGGTGGCCGCGGAGGACGATGCCTCGCGCGCCACGCCGATGAAGATCAAGCTGCGACTCGATCAGCTCGACCACCCCGCGCTTCGCTGGCCGATCCGGAACGCGAGCCTCGTCATCAGGCCGGAGAACGAGGGCAGCCAGATCGAGATCCTCGAGGGTCAGTGGGCAGGCGCCCGGATCGACGGGACGGCGACCTGGACGAGTCGCCCGGAGCAGGCCCTCTCGGTGAGCCTGGCCGCACGCCCCGCCGAGCCCTCCGAAGAGGAGGATGAGCGGGCCCGGCTCGAGGCCGAGAACCAGGAGGTGACCAGCTCGATCCCTGGCGCGCGCGGCGATCGCTGGGCCGCCGGGCGTTTCGAGATCAACGTCGTCGAAGGCGCGCTCCTCCCGCTCCATCGGCTGAGCGCGCGCTTCACCATCGACGGGCAGACTGTCCAGATCTCCCAGGTGCGCGCGGACGTGGAGCCCACGGGCAAGCTCGTCGCGCGGACGACGCTGAACCTCGCCGATCCCGAGAAGGTCGCGATGGACGCGAACTTCTCGCTGATCGCGGCCGACATCCCCTCCGTCGGCGCGGCCTTCGGCATGTCGCCGGGCTTCGCCGAGGGCGACGTACACTTCTCGGGCGCACTCGACGGCTACCTCCATCCCGATCGGCCCCTGATCGCGGACCTTCGCGGCGAGATCAACATGGATGCGCGCAACGGACAGGTCTTCCGCCGGCTGCCGCTGGTGGCGGCCATCGCGAAGGCGAGCGAGGGGTTCAACAGGTACAGTGCCCGCGATGCCATCCCCTACGAGGTGGTCAGCGCGGACTGGCATCTCGATCGCGGACAGATCACCACGGAGAACTTCCATCTCGAAGGCCCGCTGCGCATCTTCGGCTGGGCGAACTTCGAGGACGTCCACACGCCGAATCCGCAGCTGACGGGCATCATCGGCGTCTTCCTGTTCCGCCGGGCGGGCAACCTCATGGAGACGGTGCCGCTGGTGAAGGCGATCCTGCCGGGCTCGGAGAAGGGGCTCGTGGGCGCGTACTACAGGCTCGGCGGCGAGCTCGCAGATCCGCAGGTGGTGACCATGACCGAGCGCTCGATCACCGAAGACCTGCCCGACGTCCTCTCGACGCCGCTCAAGATCCTTCGCTCCATCGTCGGAGAGGGTCAACGGAGCCCCGGGAGCAACCGCCCCACTCCGAAGGGCTGGCGGAGGCTCTCCGGCACGCGCAGCGCCTCCGAGCCCGATCCGGCCGAGACGGAGCAAGCGCCCGATCCGCCCCTCACCGACGCCGCGCCGGCGGAGCCCGCCGCCATCCCCGAAGCCGGCGCAACCGCCCGAGAGCCCGACGATTCGGGCCCACCCGAGGCCGTCTCCACCGCCGAAGCCCCGAGTGACGCAATCACCGAGGCGAGACCATGAGTCGATCGAAGGGCGCGGCAGCGCGACGACCGCGCACCGCGCGAGAGAAGATCCTCTCGCAGAAGGCCGCACGCGAGCATCTCTCGGTCGCTCAGGGAAACGGGCAGACGGTCGTATTCACCAACGGCTGCTTCGACCTGCTGCACGCGGGG
>CAZQMY010000175.1:0-11320 GCA_964594405.1 uncultured Spirochaetaceae bacterium
CCGAGATCTCCAATTGGATGGTCCCGAAACTGTCCCACGGCGCTGAAGATTCCGGCACACGCCAACCTTTTTCACATAGGGCACGAACTCGTGCGTATGATTGGGTCAGTTGGCCCATCCAATGAAATCGAGGAGAACGACTTCGGCGATGAGCGATGATTGGAGTCTCAAGCTCGTTCGCATTGATGAAGAGCGCCGCCGACGGAGCGAGTTCCTTCAAGCCTTTCGTGACGCAGGTAGCGCCAGGGGTGCGATGAAGAAGCTGGGCGTTTCGAAGTCGACTTTCTATCGCGTCCTTGCGAACGCGAATCTTTCTCAGCTCAAGCAACTTCTCGACATTCGAGTGCTCGTCGTTGATGACGAGGCCTTCAAACGACACGAGATCCAGCAGAGCCTGCTCGAGCAAGGACTGATCGCGACTGCGGTTGGGAGTGGTAGCGAAGCCCTCGAGCTGTTCACGAACCGTTCATTCTCGTGCGTTCTTACGGATCAGCGAATGCGGCACGCGACAGATGGCATGGATGGACTTCGGCTCGCGGAGGAACTCCTCAAAGACCATCCGAAGCTGCCTGTTGTGATGCTGACCGCCTGCGCCACGGTTCCATTGGCACGGCAAGCGTTCAAGCGTGGCTTCGCCGACGTGATCGAGTATCAGACGGTCGAGTGGAGTGCTCTGGCTGAACAGGTACGTGAGTTGTCGGTAGCCTATGACGCCTCCCGAGCGTGAAGTGCGTATTCTGGCTACGACAACTCAGCGAATGCTTCCGAGGCTCTTGTGGTCTGTCCTGTTGGCGGCTGGTGGTTTCGCTCTGGGAGTAGCGATTCTTCACTCTCCTCCGGCAACTGCAGGTGAACCAACGGCTTCAGGCGTCCTTGGCGAGGCGCTTCGCCGGAGGCACGAATATGATCTGGTCCAGCATATCTCCATGACTCAGACAGACCGATTCGGCGACGAGCGCACAATCGTGCTCCAACTCGCGCAGAAGTCGATCGAGTCTCGCCTCCACGCCTTGGTCCGCTTCCGGGAGCCCGAGTCGCTTCGCGGCACACGAGTGCTCAGCATCGAAGCGCGTGGGCGGAGCGATGATCACTTCCTCTACCTCAAGAGCCAACAGAAGATTCGCCGGATCCGTGCAACGGGCAAAGACGCCTTCATGGGGACCGACTTCAGTATGGAGGATATGGAGCGGCGAGAGCTCACCGACTTCACTGTGGCGAGTTCGGAGACAATCGAGATCGATGCAGCACCGGCGCTCGCCGTCCAGGTTGTTCCGCTCTATGAATCCGGATACTCGCGCATGGAGTACGCGATCTCGACCGACGACTTCTGCATTTTACGGATCCGATATTTCAAGGGCGAATCAGCCTCTCCCTTCAAAGAGCTCATCGTTCCACGCGAGTCGGTTCGATTGATAGACAACTACCCGATTGGAATGCGCGCCTATGTGCGACACCTGGAGCGGGGATCGCAAACGGCAATCTCAATCGACCGCATCTCTGTCAATCCGAGCATCAAGAGCCAGCTCTTCAGTCAACAGGCCCTCGCGGTCGATCGCGATCTGTTCCGCTAGAGGCTGTCCTTGTACACGGTCACTCGTTTCTCGCTCTCACATCCCCGCTGGACCATTGCCGCGATCGTCGTAGCGACCTTGGTGATGGGATCCGGCCTGCTCAGTCTCAGGAACCAGACGGGCTACCGGACGTTTCTCGGGGAGGACCACCTTCAATTGAAGCGTTTCGATCGCTTCGTCGAGCGGTTTGGCGGAGGCTACCCGATCCTGATCGCCTACTCATGTGCGGGGAATTCGACCTGCGAGTCCGTTCTGGAGCCGCGACCGCTCGAAATGGCCCATCGGTTCAGCACAGAGCTCGCCAGGTTGCCTGGTGTTGACACTGTTCTCAGCCCAGCCAACGCCACCCTCTTGGTTCCCTACTCGGATGGCGGATTCGAGACCCGCACCTTGATCGAAGGAGGAGAGACCGCGACAGAGCTTCCAGGACTCGTGGAGACCGCCGCGATCGATCCGCTTTGGGATCGCAACGTACTCGCGAGGGGCGGGGAGGTGGGCGCGATCGTCGTTCAGCTCAGTACGACTGAAACCGCGGTACAGGATGAAGTCACCCGCGCGGCATACGCGACGGCCAAACGCCTCGAAGGAGAGTATGGATTCGAGTTCCGTCTCGTCGGAAAGTCGGTCGAGTTCGTGATTGCGAACATCTTCGTCAACGATCACACCAGTCGCGTTGCTCCGGTGATGGTGTTCCTGCTCACCGGAGTGATCTACGCACTCTTTCGCTCACTCACAGCTGCCGTCCTGGCTCTAGCAACCATGGGAGTGCCAGCACTCTGGTCTCAAGGATTGATGGGGCTTCTCGAAATACCACTCGACGCTGTGTCGAGTAATGCAGCAATGATCGTGTTCGTTGTGGGTGTCTGTGATGCTGTTCATCTCCTCGCGCGGTACGCAGACGAACTGAGCTCGGTCCCATCGCCTTCTGCCATGGACCGCACCGATGCGCTCTACCGCGTGGCGTCTGATATCGGAGGAGCTTGTCTATTCACTACTCTGACGACAGTCGTTGCGATGGCTTCCTTCGCGTTCGCGGGATACGCGAGCTTCGTAGGCTTCGCGATCAGCACGGCTACCGGAATCTCCGCGGCGCTGCTCATGACATTCTCACTTCTGCCCATCCTCCTCAGATCCTTCGGTGTGAACTGGCTCTCGCGCTCCAACTCCGAGTCTTGGAGCGGGTTCTCGACGTGGTTGGCACAGCTCGCCGCCGCGAAGCACCTGCCGATCGTCGCAATCGCATGCGCCATGGCTCTGCTTGGCGCATTCGGCGCCACCAGGATCTTCGTCGAAGTCGATGATGAGGAACTACAGGGCAGAGACAATCCTGTCACTGAATGGTCAGCCTGGGTGGACAGGAATCTTCGTGCACCGAAGAGCATCGAGATCGACCTCAGGCTTCCAGATGGGGAGACTCTCGAGTCACCGAGTATCCTCGAAGCGATCGAATCGATCACACTGCGATTCGACGAGATCGGGCCCTTGGGACCAAGTCATTCGGTCCTCTCGATCCTTCGGGTTGTGAACCACTATTTGACCCAAGAGGGCAAGGCTCGACCGGCGGTCACTCGAGATCTGAATCCTTTGCCGAACACGACTGCAGCGATCGCCGAGAGCCTGATGTTTGCTCCGGCCAGCCTCCTTTCCAGCTGGATGAGCCTCTCTCGGGACCGTGTGCGGATCTCAGTGGAAGCCCCAACGCTGTCCACCAGCGAGGCGGAAGTAGTCCTTGCCGCAGTTCACCGGATTCTCGACGAGGAAGCGCCATCTGGCTCTCATTGGGAGCTCACAGGGACGGTACCCATGGCCTACGAGGTAGCGCGGGAGATTCTGGGAGCCCAGATCGAGACGTTCGCTCTCGCATTCTCGCTGGTTTTCGTGTGCTTATGGTCAGGACTTCGCTCACTGAAACTGGCCGCGCTAGGAATGATTCCGAATCTGCTGCCGGTTCTCGTCATCGCGGGCTCGCTAGGGCTCCTCGAGATTCCTTTCGACTTCGCGATGACGATGTTCGCCGCCGTTCTGATAGGAATCGCTGCCGACGATACGATTCACCTGCTCTGGCAGTACCAGGTGAGAAAACGGGCAGGCGAGCCTTCGTCGGAGGCCATTCGCCTGGCAGTCGCGCATATCGGGCGCTCCGTCGTCACGTCGTCCGCTGCACTCGCAGCTGGATTCCTCGGATTGGCACTTGCATCCTCGATGACGACGTTCTCGAATCTCTCCTACTTGACGGCGGTCTCGATCATCGGCGCGCTCGCTGCAGACCTATTCGTGCTTCCAGCGCTCCTCGTGTTCTTCAGTCGCTGGCGAAGAATCAAGCCGAAGCGTGACTTGACTCGGGCCCTCGGACCTCCTCCGTGGCCGAGGTAGTCGGCTGCAGGAGGAGCGGCGATGTGACCACGATCGAAAGTCCTAGAGGCGATCCGCGACAGCTGGACCAAGGCCTGTCGGCGAGTTCGATCATCGTAGTATGCGTTGCGATCGCTTCGATTGGAGCGGCATGGATCTCGTCGACCCTGGAACTCTCGCGTCCGGCAGAGAGCGCTGACTCCGGTTGTGCGCTCACTCGCGGCGGCCAGGTGTCTCTCATCTCCTCGCTCTCGTCGACTTGCCAACTCCGGCCCTTCGACGCCGTACTCAGTGTCGCCCTGGTGAGTGTCGACTCAAATGAGCTCGACGTGCGTCTGCGAAGGGGTAGGGAGCCCCTCACGCTGCGGTTGCCGGCCCAGCTGGCGAGCGTGGGTGCTGATCGTATCGGCTACTTCCTCGTGGCGCTCTTCCTTTCGGTCATTGCTGCAGTCGCATCGGTATCCGTCTTCGCATCGTCACGTAGTCACGCGTCTCTGGCTTGTGTGATCCTGACGAGCTGTTTCGGTATCATATCTGTCGCACTGCTCACAGGAGGTTCCTCGAGGCTACTTCTGAGTCTCGCTCTCGCCGCGACAAGCATCCTCACAGTTGGTTTGTGGCACCTATCCCTCCACTTCCCAGGCGCGGCAGGTCTGGTCAAGCTCGTTCCTGGTGCTGTCCCGGCGCTCTATGCCCTTGCCGGCGCAAGCTCGGTAACGAAGCTCACGGCTGCCTTCCTGACCACGGACGGTCGATTTCTCGGCCTGACAGAAGTGGTCGAGATGACCGCGCTGGCGACCGCCTTTGCCTACCTGGCAACGAGATGCTGGACCGCGATTGTTGCCCCGACCAATCCCCTCTGCCGCGCCCAGGCTCGAGCGGTATTGATAGTGCTGGTGCTGGGAATCGGGCTGGTGCCCACGTCGCTCATCCTTCGAGTCTGGCTCGACGTTCCGCTTGCTGAGCTCGTTGCCCTTTGTCTGATCCTTGCGCCGATTCCACTCGGGCTGCTGACTACGCGAGCGGCGTTCCTGGACATGGGGGTCAAGGGGCGTCGCCTGCTTGGCATCGTGATTCGTAGCCTGATCTCGTCGAGTGCGTGTGCCCTTGGTGTCTATGTCGTAGCATCAGCGTTCAGTCCTGGCGTTGATCTGTCGACAATCGCAGCAATATGGGTGGTTTCGGCATTCGTTGGCGTCGTTCTGCTCTGGACCCTTCGAGGGGATGATGTTGGTGCGACGACCCCGATGTCGGACATCTTTGGCGATGACATCACGGCCTCGATTGCAGAGGAGGCGATCGGCGACTCGTTGTCTCGGGGAATCGCTGGCGCGCTCTCGGGCGCGAGATCAGCGGCTCTGGTTCGCTGCGATACCGAACCTCCTCGCTTGCTTCCGGGGATGAGTCGAGGCTTCTTGACGATCGAAGAAGCAACCAGCGCCGCATCCCTCGCTGAGGATCTGGGTGTCGGAGAAGTGAGAAGTCTCTCCATCGATCCATTCGAGTCAGAGCTTGGCTCCGCGATGATGTCATTGGGTATCGAGTTGATCTCTAGACTCTGGATACGGGAGAGTAGGGAGATCTTTCTGATCGTTGAAGCGCCTCGTGGATGGCCGGGTACGACGTCTGTACATCGTGAGAATGTCAGAAGCCTCTGCGGACAGGCGGCGATCGCTCTCGAATGCACGTATGCACTCGAAGAGGCGAGGTCACAGAGCTATCTCGCGGCGCGGGGTCAGCTTGCGACAGAGGTCGCGCACGACTTGAAGAATCCGTTCAACGCGATCAGGCGCAGTGCACAGCGGAACGGTTCGCCAGACATCGACAGAATCGCGACGGAGGGGCTGGAAATCATCGACGGCTTCCTGACGAATTCGACGGCCGCCGAGCTACCCTTGGAGCATGTGCTGGCTGAAGCAGCGGGCCCCTATTCGGCCGGCTCTGAGAGCGACCGAGTCCTTCTCCGACTCATCGGCGAACTCCCCAAAGTCGCGGATCCTTCGGGGCTGAAGCGGGCGATCCGTAACCTGATCGACAACGCGATCGAAGCCTCAGATGCCGACGAGATCGTGGAAGTACGAGCCGCACGCGAGGGGACATCCACAATCATCGAGGTGATCGACTTCGGCCACGGGATGGGGACGCGCGAGAGCACACTGGCGATGACGCCGCGATGGAGCGGAGGAAACGGCCACGGGCTGGGACTCGCGTCATGTCGTTCTATTCTCGATCGGCTTGGGGGACAGCTGTCGATCCGGTCGCGCGTTGGAGAAGGAACGACCGTCAGAATCGAGCTCCCGGATCGGTCCGATGTCGCGACCGCGAGCGCCTAGAATTGCCTAAGATTGGCTTGCCTAGATACCTCAAGGCGAGGACGACCTTCATGGATCACGTCATCGTTACAGCGTTTCTCCTGAAGCTGGTCTTCGGCCTCGCCGCGTGCGGAATGGGTGCGGCGACCCTTCGATCTCGACGTCTCGCTGAGTCTCGCATTCAGACTGCCTCCGAGCTCCCGAATTGGTCAGAGTTTCATCGACGCACGAGAAGAACGCTCCTCAATCTCGCGATGATTCTCGGGCTGATCATCCTGTCGAGTCCCGTCGCAAAGTTCGTGACGACTGATCTGGGACTCGCTGCGGGGTTGGCGCAGCTCGGGATTCTCGTAGTTGGTGTCGACCTGTACGAGTACCTGATTCATCGGCTCATGCATCGCAACCGATGGCTATGGGAGCGGATCCATCGTCGACATCACGAAGTCGACAGCCCATTGGCGTCCGACTATCTCTACGTGCATCCGGCCGAGGCGCTCGGAGTGGGTGCAGGGTTTGTCGTGGTGGGCACACTGTGTGTACTCGTGTTCGGCGTCCTCTGTGGCTGGTCGCTCTGGGTCTGGGCGCTGATTCGATTGACCCACGCCGTGGATAGCCATTCCGGCCTCAGATCGAGAATCCTGCCGAGGCTTCCTCTCATGGCGGAGGCGGAGCACCACGACCTCCACCATTCGTCCGCGCGATCGGGAAACTACGGATCGCTGACGACGATCTGGGACGGGATGCTCGGGACACGGATCGCCCAGCCCGGATCCGCCGCACAGGCCGCACACGGGCCGGGCTGACGGGCACCGTGCCAGGCCCCCCTACGGCGCCCCCAACGCATAGAACCCGACCAGCTTCTCTCCGCTCGGATCGCTCCCCTTCGGCATCGCGAGCGCAAACCCGGCGCCCTGGCTGCCTTGCGGGTAGATCTCGATGAAGTCGAGGCCGGGCTCGTACCACTCGAACATCGTCTGCTGGACGGACTTCTCGGCCATCTGGTTCTTGACGTACTTCGAGATGGCGATCCAGGGGATCTCGCCCGGGGCGCGGTAGTAGCGCCCGGAGCGGATCGCGTACTCGCCTCGCAGGAAGGCGGTGACCTCGGCGTCGAGCGCTTCGGTCGAGGCCGAGGCCGCGACCTCGTCCATGGCGTCGAGGGGCCTGGGCTCGAAGATCTTCGGCTCAGCCACGCAGGCCACCGATATGAGTGTGATCACACCCAGGGCCAGCAGGATTCGAGACGCTTCCCATCTTCGCATGTCTCTCTCTATTCAATTGCTCACCTGGAAGGAATGCAGACCGCCCTTCTTCACGAGGTCCAGCAGGGAGAACGTCATGGTAGCCGACGCGTTGTCCATTCCCTCACCGACGCCCATGTTGGTGCCCCAAGGGTTGCGCAGCGTCAGCTGCCAGTCTGTGCGCTTCAGCACGATCGAGACCACCGAATAGAGGTGGCTGTCCACGAGGCCGTCCTGGGGGATCGGAGCGCCGGTGAGCCACTTCCACAGGCTGCGTGTATCCCGCTCGGCCACGGCCACGAGCGTGACGCTCTTCTTCTGGCTGAGCGCGAGATTGACTCGGGAGCCCAGCACCACCACGGAGCCCGCCTGGCCGAGCGTCGGATAGAAGGTGTAGCTGAGGGCCCGGCCGAAGCTGCCCGTGATCGCCATCATGGCGTCCTTCGCGTAGCCGCCGTTGATGATCTTCTGGTAGCCCTGGCCCAGTCCATCGGCGGGATTGGTGTCGTGCATCTTCGCGTAGGCGGTCTCGATGATGGCGGGCCAGGTCCGGGCGTACGTTCCGGTGTTGTCCACGTAGCTTCCGCCGCGGCGCCTGACGTTGTCCTGCAGCTCGGCCTGGGTGACCCAGATCTGCTGCGGCTGGCCCTTGAGATCGAAGAGCCGCGCCCGGAACTGCGACTTGTCGACGTCGTAGTGGATGGCGCTGCGGATCGTCATCGGCGCCTGCTGGGCGACGGCGCCGAGGGTCGCGACGAAGTAGCAGTCGCCGAAGGCGTCCTGCTTGATGTCGTTGACCGAGGGGCCGCTCGGACCGAAGAGGTTCATGTCCGAGAAGAGCACGTTGTGTCCCAGCAGGGCGTTGATGCGGGCCAGCGTGGCGTGACTCTTGTCGACCCGCCCGTCGCGGATCAGCCTGGCGTTGGCCTTCTGGAACTTCCGGATCGCCCCGATGGTGTTGGGCCCGATGAGGCTGTCCTCCTTCAGCCGCGGGAGTCGCTGGCCCTTCTTCTTCCCGACCGCGTTGAGGGCACGCTGGATCTTCAGGACGTCCGCCTTGCGGTTGACGCCCCGCCATCCCACCGATGCCGAGATGGTGATCACGACTGGCTCCCTTCACGGCGCGCGACCCCGACCGACGCCCGCTCGGAGACGACGGCGTAAGCCCTCGATGAGCGCCGACCTGGGACGGCCGCGCTGAGGACGACGGGGCTGGATCGGAGGACTTCCATCATACTCAGAGGGGATTTCCTTGTCAGCTTCGCGATCGGTCGGAGATCGCCGAGCGCTCGGTGGCTCGCGCGAGTGCGGCAGGGTGCCCGTACGACCGATCGGGCCCGGCACGCAGAGGGTCAGTGCCCGCCAGGTCGCTCCGGGTTTCCATTTCCCCGTCGGCGGGCGGGAGCGCCCGGAATCATGATCGCCCCCGTCCGCGGACCGGCGGCCACGAGCGGGACATTCCCACGCTATGCTGCTGCGATCCGATTCGGCTCCGCCTCGAGACCCACCCGCGTCCGTCGCCCCCTCGGCCCAAGCGTCCCCGAACCGACACGCCATCACGCTGGACTCTCAACCCGCCCACAGGTTCTCCAACGGCCGCCCGGCCGGGCTTCCGCTGGATGCCCCGGACGGCCCCGGCGACGCCACGGGCGTGCGCCTCCCGGAGTCATGGTGACCGAGCCCGCCGCCCGCGCGGACATCGAGGAGCGATGGCTGGGCGGGTCCGCGGTTCCGCATCTGCTCTTTGCGGCGATCGCCGGCCTCGCCCTCTATGCGCGCTGGCCTGCGTCACCCGCCCGGCTCTTCTGGCTCGACGAGGGATGGCGGGTGGCCGCGGTGCTCGAGACGTCCACGGTGGCCGAGCTGATCGAGCGCATGCGCGAAGTCGGCGGCGTGCTCACCTTCTCGGAGTGGTGGCTGCCACGACTGATCCTCCCCTTCACCTCTGAGGTCCAGACCGCATTTCGGATCTGGCCCCTCGCCGCTTCGATGGTGGCGTTGGTCCTCGCGTATCTCTTCCTGCGCCGGGTCGCCTCGTCGTCCGGCGCATTGTTCGCGTGCCTGCTGATCGCCACGGGCCCCCTCTTCATCACCGAGTCGAGGCACTTCAAGCCCTACGGGGTGGATCTCGCGTGCACCATGGCGTGTCTCTATCTCGCGACCCTCGAGCGCGATCGCCGGGGCGGAATCGGTGTTCTCGTCGGCTCGAGCCTTGCGGCGCTCTCGTCGCTGACCGTGGTGTTCGTGCTGCCCGGGGTGGCTTTGTTTCGCTTCTGGCGGCGGTGGCCGCGGGACGGTCTGGAGTGGGCCTCGATCCTCGTCCCGGGGCTGCTCATCCTCGGGCAGTACTTCCTCTTCCTGCGGCCTCAAGGGGTCGGGTTCCTGACGGGGTTCTGGGCCGACTTCTATCTCGACAGCGCCGATCATGCGCTGGCTCTGCTGGGGCGTGCCCCGAAGTACCTGAATCGCTACGTCCCCTACGTGTGGCCCGTGGTCGTCTTCTCCACGTTCATCCTGGTCCCGGCCGCCGCCTGGCGGGCGCAGAGTCGTCTGTGGATGCTCCTCCTGCCGCCCTTCGCACTCCACATGATCGCGAGCGCCCTGGGCCGATACCCGGTCCTCGAACGGCCTGCCTACTATGCCTATGGCCTGCTGGCGGTCTCGGCCGCGGTGGGCATCCACGCGACGGCGCAGAGCCTGAAGCGCGCAGATCTGAGGCGTGCGGTCGAGCAACGCACCTTCGTGATCCTGGGTCTCGTGGCTCTGGTCGGTGGCCTCTTGCGAATGGAGGGATCGCGCAACAGCCCGGCCGATCAGGGCCGCCTCGCGCTGGAGACGCTCCGCGACGAGGTCCGAGCGGGCGACCTGCTCGTCTTGAACTACGGCGCGACCTATCCCGCGCGCCTGCATGGGAAGTCGATCGTCCCCGCGCATGGCGAGCTCATCGACGACGCCCTCACACGTGTAGACGAGATACAGCCCCTCATCGACCGCAACCCCCAGGTCCTCTGCGAGGGCTTTCGCCGGATCGCGGCGGGCATGTCTCCGGGGACACGCGTCTGGATCTACAGCGCCCACGTGAAGGAGGCCTACGACTTCTACGAGCCTGCGTTGGGCGCCCTCGGACCGGTCGCGCTGCGCGTCGCCGACAAGAAGCAGTCGTTGATCCGCCTGGATCTCGAGCGGGATGTGTCCAGCCTGGCCTGCCCGGGTCGCGAGTGACAGCTGCGGGACCGCGCACCCGCCGGGCGGTGCTGCGCGCGTCTCCCCGATCCGAACGCCCCCACCGTCAGCCCGCCGCGTCGCTATCCTCCGCCCCATGAATACCAAGACCTCGAAAGCCCTCTTCACCGCCGCCCGCAAGCTGATCCCCGGTGGCGTCAACTCTCCCGTTCGTGCCTTCGGCTCCGTGGGCGAGACGCCGCGCTTCATCGAACGCGCGAAGGGTTGCCGCCTCTGGGACGTCGATGGCAACGAGTACATCGACTACATCGGCTCGTGGGGGCCGATGATCCTCGGCCACGCCCACCCCGCGATCCTCAAGGCCCTGCGTGAGACCATGGCGCGCGGCACCAGCTACGGCGCGCCGACGGAGGTCGAGACCCGGCTCGCCGAGGCGATCACCCGCGCCCTGCCCTCGGTGCAGATGGTCAGCATGGTGAGCCGCGGCACCGAGGCCACCATGAGCGCGATCCGGCTGGCGCGCGGCGTGACGGGCCGGCCCCGGGTGCTCAAGTTCGACGGCTGCTACCACGGCCACTCGGACGGGCTGCTGGTCGGCGCCGGCAGCGGGGTGGCGACCCTCGGCATCCCGGGCTCGCCCGGCGTACCGGCGCCGATGACC
>CAZQMY010000176.1:0-11150 GCA_964594405.1 uncultured Spirochaetaceae bacterium
CAATTCCGCAACACGTTTCGCGATTGACAGAAGTGACCGATCGCGGTCTCATGAATCCCCCCGTCGAACGCGGCGCCAGCGGCGCTGGCAACCCGAGCGATTTCTGCTCCTCTCCTCGGTCGCCTCGACCGCGGCCCCCCGGGGGTGGGGGGGCGCTCCGCGGTGCAGGGCGCATGTCCACTGCGCGCTGGGCGTGTCTCATTCGTCGACTCGAGTCCTCCTGGGCGACGGATCGTGCTCATCGACTCGGGAGGGCGCGCACGCTGGGCGCGCTCGTCGAACCCCCGGCCCGATAGACCCCGCCTTCCGGAGGTCTGCGACCAGGGAGATCCGCTCACGCGATGGATTGCACGGTTTCTGGGACACGGCGGGCAACTTCGACGCGATCGATGACGTCCTGGTGGCTCTGGGACTCGATCTGGGCGACTTCGAGCAGGCGGTCGAGATCCTCGACATGTCGCGCGATGGTCGATTCGTGCTGGGCCAGAGCGAGAACACGCTCGGCGATGGTCAGTACTGGATCGCCGACCTCGTCGAGATCCCAGAGCCCGGAACCGCTCTGCTGATGGGCGCCGGGCTGGCGATGCTCGCGGCGCGTCGGAGGCACTGAGGCCCGCCCGGAAGAGCAACCGATCTCGTCCCGACGACCGCGCGGGTCGACAGCGGCGCCCGACCGTGCGTCGCTCATGGGGTCGATCGTTCCATAGAGTTGGAGCGCAAGACGCACTTCCCCGTTCGCGCCAGATTCTCTGATCCGGGCGTCTGCCCCCGTTCCGGATTGGCGGTCTCGCGTCGAGACCTCAGGCTCGTCACTCCATCGGAGCATCAATGGAGCGGAGACGAGCCGATCGGGCCTGGAGTCGAGTTCGGAGGCGACCCGGGCACATCGCGATTCGTGAGCGGCGGAGCTCTGCACGGGATCGTGGGAACCATCCTTCCATCCATGCCTGTTTCGGCCATCGCTTCCTCTGGTTCTTCCGAGGGGCATGGCTTGTCCGTCGGAGAAGCCGAGAGACTGCATGGCGGCAGCGACGTAGCGGCCGCGCCAGGAGTGCCGCGGCAGAGGGTTCGATATACTGACTTGTCATTTCATATTATCATGATAGATTGAAGTTGATGTTCAGGAGAGCCCTACCCCTTCCCGCCCCCGGAACCGAGACCCTCTTCCTGTGGGGCCCCCGCCAGACGGGCAAGAGCACGCTCCTCCGCGAGACCTACGGCGACGGATTCTGGGTCGACCTCCTCAAGGCGGATGTCTTTCGCCGCTACCTGACCCGGCCGGAGACGCTGCGCGAGGAATTGGAGGCCGAGCCCCCCGGCAAGTGCCAGCAGGTCGTGATCGACGAGATCCAGAAGGTTCCTGCCCTGCTCGACGAGGTGCACTGGCTGATCGAGAACCGCGGCCTCCACTTCGCGCTCTGCGGCTCCAGCGCCCGCAAGGTGAGGCGCGGCTCGGCCAATCTGCTCGGCGGCCGCGCGCTGCGCTACGAGCTGCACGGCCTCACGGCCGCCGAGCTCGGTCGCGACTTCGACCTCGACCGCATGCTCAACCACGGCTTCCTGCCGAGAATCTACGAGTCGAGCCGACCGAGGCGCCTGCTCGATGCGTACGTGGCCGACTACCTGAAGGAGGAGATCGCGGCGGAGGGGCTCGTCCGGAACCTCCCGGTCTTCTCGAACTTCCTCGACGTCGCTGCTTTCAGCGACGGCGAGATCGTGAACTTCTCGAACATCGCGCGCGAGTGCGGCGTGTCGAGCCACACGACCAGGAATCACTTCCAGATCCTCGAGGACACATTGCTCGGGCGATGGCTGCCCTCCTATCGCAAGCGCCCGAAACGCCGCGTGATCGGGGCGCCGAAGTTCTACTTTGCGGACGTCGGGATCGTGAACCGGCTCGCCAAGCGGGGAGAGCTCCTGCCGGGCTCGGAGCTCTACGGCAAGGCCTTCGAGAGCTGGGTCTTCCACGAGCTCACCGCGTACGTCTCGTATCACGACGTCGACGAAACGCTCTCCTACTGGCGCCTGGCCAGCGGGATCGAGGTCGACTTCGTCCTGGGCGACATGCAGGTCGCGATCGAGGCCAAGTCGAGCGAGCGCATCACGCGCGACCACCTGAAAGGTCTTCGCAGCCTCGTCGAGGACCATCCCCGGGTCGGTCGTCGCATCGTGGTGTGCCGGGAGCCGCGGGCGCGCAAGACCGAGGAAGGCATCGAGATCCTGCCGGTCATGAGCTTCGTGAAGCGCTTGTGGGCCGGAGAGCTCGTTGTGTAGAGCGGCGGAGCCGCGCTGCACGTCGCGGGGCGAAGGCATTCCCCCGTGGCGCGATGCGGGGATCACGAGGGATCAACACGCTCGTCCGCCCCTCGGCCGGGGCCTCGAGCCGATCGGGGACGCCCGACCTGCGATGATCGCAGGGGGAAAGTACGCTATGCGCGATGGTCCGGGCGATTGCACCACCGACCTCGTCGGGTGGCGGCCTCGCCGGAGCGGCCACGAGCGGGCAGATCGCAGGGAACGACATGAGGTCCGTGTCATTCGCAGAGAAGGCCCACGATTGCGGAGTCAGTCGAGTGAAGCTGGTAGAACGAATTCTGGTTGGTTTGAGCTTGCGGACGGAGACGGAAGACGTCCTCGCCGCAGCTTCCGTGCTGGGTCAGAAGCTGGGATCCAAGCTCTCGTTGCTGCACGTGACGCCGCCTCTCCCGTCCTTCCCCAAGGACGCGGACCAGGCCGACGTGGAGACCCTCGTGAATCTGGGGAAGGAGGGCGCAGCCCAGCAGCTGGCTGGCCACAAGGCCGCGCTCGAGGAGCAGGGGCTGTCCGTGGACGAGCCCGTGGTCGTCGAGGGCGCCGCCTTCGAGCAGATCCTCTCCCAGGCGGACGAGGTCGGCGCCAACTTGATCCTGGTGGGGGCGAACTCCACCGAGAGCGAGAACCGGACCGAGCTCGGCATCACGCCCGAACGGCTGTGTCGAAGGTCCTTCCGACCCGTATGGCTCGTGAGGCCGGGCTCCTCGGCCGCCCCGCGCTCGATCCTCTGCCCCGTCGACTTCTCCCCGCCCTCGTCGCGCGCCCTGAAGAACGCGGTCTTCCTCGCACGCGCTTTCGATGCGGAGCTGACGGTGCTGACGGTCGTCCCCCCCCTGTCCGCGCTCTACGGTCCGCTCGGCCGAGACAAGGGGAGTATTCAGAGCGCCCATGAGGAGCGGCACGCGCAGGCCTTCGACGAGTTCCTGCACCAGTTCGACTTCCACGACCTTCGCATGCACAAGCTGGTCAGGAACGGGTCGCCCGTGAAGGAGATTCTCGGAGCCATCGCACATGTCGGGGCTGATCTGACGATCATGGGATCGGTCGGGCGGACGGGACTGTCCCGTATGCTGCTCGGAAGCGTCGCCGAACGTGTCCTCGAGGAGATGCCGTCCTCGATGCTCCTGATGAAGGCCGAGGACACCTTCCGGATCGAGGCGGCCCACCAGCTCTCGGACATCGAAGCCCACTTCGAGCGCGGCGCCGAGCTCCTGAAGAACGGATTCACCGAGGAAGCCAGCCGTCAATTCGAGCACTGCGTCTCGGCGAACCTGATGTTCGTGCCCGGATGGGAGGCGCTCGCCGATTGCTACGAGCGCCTCAAGGACCCGAAGCGCGCCGAAGAGTGTCGCAGCCAGGCCAAGAAGGTGCGCGAGACGTTGAGCTGGCGGCGGATCGAGGCCGAGGTGCGCTCCAAGCACCCGCTCTGGGGACGCGGGAAGTGAAGGATTGCGGCATGAGGAGGAGCGAAGCAACGATCGCTCCCAAGGCCGACCCGAGGTTCTCCCGGATGATCCTGGGATGGCGCGCGGCGATTCGCAGCCCGGCGATCGCTGACCCCTCCGGCCTTCGTCGAGCGCAAGGAGCTTGACGGACTACGCGATCCGCGACCGCCTGAGCAGGACGAGGAGCGCGATGCCAGCGGTCATCGTCGGAGCGATCCCGGGCTCGGGTACGCCGGTGCTCGCGAGCGAGGCGCGTCCGATCTGGCCGGCAAGGAACTCGCCGTAGTCGTGGTAGTAGACGCTGATCGGCTCTGCGGGGTCCGCGGCATGAGCAGACGCGTCGACGATCCAGCCAACCAGCGTCATGGGGTCCCCGGCACATTCCCCCGAGCTCGCCCATTGCCAGACCGCGAGGACCGGCGTCGTCGCGAGCTGCCCGTCCACGTAGCCGTAGGTGGTCGGCTCGCTGACGCCGCCACATGTGTTGGTGCGGCCGAGGTTCGTGTCGACGAGACCTGACCAAATCGGCGCCATCATCAGCTCCTCGAGCGAGCCGAAGGCGCCGAAGCCGATCTCGTTCTGTCCACCCGGCATCGTGGAGTTCGGGATGATGTCGGCGAACAAGAATGCGTAGAGGCCAGATTCGCCGGCGTCGATCGCGGTCATCTCCGGGATCGCGTCGCCGTCGATGTCGAGAGAGAAGCCGGGAAGGTCGTCCGGCACCACGACCTCGACCATGTCGCTCGCGGCCGGCCCCGCAGCGGCGAGGACAGCGACGCCGATGGCGAGCACGCGGAGATCAGCAGCGGACTCCCGTATATGGCGGTTCATGGTCCTCTTCGCCCTCCGCTCCCGCCCCTCCAAGCGCTCGAGGAGATGCTGCAACAAGGCAAGCGCCATCACTCGCACGATGAGGGGCAGGCGTTGCTCAGCCGCCGGACGCTCACTGCGCCTTCTGGCCGGATTCGCCGACGATGCTCGCATGACTGCGGCCAGGGGGTCAACACGAGCTGGCGCTCGAGCTTGTGACAGGGTGTCGTGTCGCATGCGGGCATGCCGTGCCCGGGTGAACGACCGCTCGGTGCACGGCTTCCCACGGGTAGGCGCGCGATCCCGCGCCACATGGCAGGAAGCCCTCGATCGTGCCCCTTGGGCTCGCCCGTTGTGGCGGCACCTGGCGGGCCTGGCTCGTCTGCGGCGAGGGCTGGCGCGGTGGCGAAGGAGGGCGAGACGGCACAGCGGAATTCGATCCCGGCTCGGAGAGCCGGTGGAGAAGAATGCGCGAGCTCTCGAGTGCCTGCCGAGCTTGCGTCCGGCCTGGGAAGAATCTATATCCGTCGCAGGGATGAAGGTGGCAAGGGGCGCTGCCGATACCCCTTGGAGCACTCACCCAGGGACGACTGATGGCAGCACGCACATGGCTGATCCTCTCCGTCGCGGTCCTTGTCGGGACCCAGGGCCCCCTGTGCGCCTTCGCCTGCCTCGCCTCCACCGGGCCTGCCGAAGCCGTGATCGAGGTGTCGCACCACGGCCCCGAGGAGGCGCCGTGCCACGGCACGGAGCCGGTCTCCTCCCGATCTCCCGATCCCGGCCAACACGAATGCTGCTGCGATGAGCTCCGGGGCGTTCTCTCGAAGGGTGACGGACACAAGGCGCTGACCGTCGTCGAAGCGCCGGGCACTCTGCCGACGCTCTCAGCCGTCGAGTCGCATCCAGCCCGTGCGCCGGCGCTGCACCTGCCGGACGAATACCGGAACCTGCCGCCCCCGGACATCCTGCTGCTCAAGTCCACCCTGCTCCTCTGATCCAGTCGCCCTGCCCGCCCTCGACTCGGCCGCGGTCGATCCGTTCGAGGGCAATCGGCGATGCGCATCTCCAGATCGCGCATGGGCGGTGTATTGGCGGTGTATTGCATCGCCACCTGGATCCAATCGAGAGCAGGAGATGGAGCATGCGGCATGGACCCATGCCCTCCACGCGAAGATCGTGGAGGGACTCTCAGCTTCGTGCGCGATCACGGAGGGCCTGGCCGACGGCCCTTCTGGCGGGCGTCCTCGTATCGCCCGCCAGTGCCGAAGTCGATGCTTCCCGGCTGATCCCGAGCCCGCTCACGCTCGAGTGGTGCTCGAGCCGAGCGAGCGAGGCGAGCCCGGCGCTCGAGCGCGCGGCCGCCCGGTCCGAGGCGGCCGCTCACCGCGTCGTGCCGGCAGGGGCGCTCGAGGATCCACGCTTCATGTACGAAGCGAGCAACCTGCCAATCGGGGACTTCGACTTCAACTCGACGCCCCTCTCCGGTCACCAGCTCGGCCTCCGCCAGAAGCTGCCCTTCCCGGGCCTGCTCTCCAATCGTCGCCGAGCAGCCGGGCGGGACGCGGATGCGGCTGCACTCCTCTACGAAGACCAGACGCTCGCGACGGCTGGTGCCGTCGAGCGGGCCTGGTCCGAGCTGGGGTTTGCCCAGCGTGCGCTCGACATCACGGGGCGGAACGTCGCGCTGCTCCGTCAGCTCGCGGCGACGGCCGAGTCCCGCTACCGGGTCGGAACGGGTCTCCAGCAGGACGTCCTGCGTGCACAGGTCGAGCTCACGGCGCTGCTTCAGGATCAGCTGCGACGTCGGGAAGCCGTCTCGAGGGCCGAGTCGCGTCTGCTCGAGCTGCTGGACCTGCCGATCGGAACGAGTCTTCCGCGCACGAGCGATCTTCGGATGGAGGCCGAGGAACCGTCGCTCGAGTCCATTCTCGCGGAACTCGAGCGGCACAGTCCGCGGATCGAGGCGGCGCGCAAGCCCGCCGAGGCGGCGGAGGCTCGTGGTCGTACGGCCGAGCTCGAGGGGCTCCCCGTCGTCGACCTCGGTGTCGGCTACCGAGTCCGCGAGCGGGTCCCGGGAGATCCCGTGGAGGGGGACGACTTCTTCTCCGCGGGCTTCACGATCCGCCTCCCGGTCCACCGCGCGAAGTGGCGCGCACGGGAGGCCGAGGCGCGCGCCGAGGTTCGCCTCGCCAAGGCCGAGCTTCGGGGCATTCGCGCTGAGCTCGGCGCGCTCGCGCGCGCCGCACACGCGGAGCTCGTGCGCGCCACATCGGAGGAGGACCTCCTCGAGACCGGTCTCCTCCCCCAGGCCCGGCAGTCGCTCGCGTCGAGTCGCACGGCCTACGAGGTGGGGCGGATCGATTTCCCGAGCCTGCTCGACAGCCAGGTCCGCCTGCTGGACGCGGAGCTTCGCCTGGTCCGTGCTCGCGCCGACAGGCGAGTCGCCTTCGCATCGCTCGAAGCCGCAGCCGGGGAGAAGCTGCGATGAACACACGACAGAGTCTCCTCGTCGGTGTTGCTCTCGTGGTCGCCGTGGTGGCCGGTTGGTGGGGGCGCGCGCTGTTCTCGGAGCGAGCGAAGAAGGAGCCCATGGATGCGGCCCGCGTGGCCGGAGGACCGTGCCCCGGTGGCGCCGCGCCCCTCTACTGGAAGGCGCCCATGGATCCCAGCTACGTGCGGGACGGGCCCGGGAAATCGCCGATGGGCATGGATCTCGTTCCCGAATGCCCACCGGCCGGGGGCGCAGCGCCCGATGGCGCGGTCGTCGTCGACGCGGCCACGGTGCAGAACATCGGCGTGCGGACCACGGCCGTGGAAAGGCGTGACCTCACCCGCTCCGTCCGGGCCGTCGGCCGGGTGGCGTACGACGAGCGCCGCGTGGCCCACGTCCACACGAAGGTACAGGGCTGGGTCGAGCAGCTCTTCGTCGACTACGTCGGCCAGCGTGTGCAGCGCGGCGAGCCGCTGCTCGAGATCTACTCGCCGGAGCTCGTGGCCACCCAGGAGGAGCTCCTGCTTGCCGCACGCTATCGGGATGCGACGGGCGGGAGCCCCTTCGACGACGTACGCGGCGGAGGAGAGTCGCTCTTCCAGGCCACCCGGCGTCGCCTCGCCCTCTGGGACATCCCGGAGCGCGACATCGAGCGACTCCTTCGCTCGCGGGAGGTCGAGCGAACGCTCACTTTGTATGCCCCGGCATCCGGGGTGGTGACCGAGCTCGGCGTCCGCTCGGGCATGGAGGTCGCGCCCAACGCGAATCTCTACACCATCGCCGACCTCTCCCAGGTCTGGATCCTGGCCGAAGTGTACGAGTACGAGCTTCCGTGGCTCTCGCTCGGGCAGCAGGCCACTGTCGAGATCAGCTACCTGCCGGGAAGGCAGATGCGGGGCGAGCTGACCTACATCGCTCCATTCCTCGATCCGAAGACGCGGACGGCCGAGGTTCGGCTGGAGCTCGACAACGCCGACGGCACGCTCAAGCCGGAGATGTTCGGGAACGCGGTCATCGAGGGGACGCCGCGGCAGGACGTCCTGGCCATACCGACGGACGCAGTGATTCGTTCGGGCGCGCGCAACGTCGCGATCGTTTCGCTGGGCGACGGCCGGTTCGCGCCGCGCGATCTCGAGCTCGGGCTCGATACCGGTGACGGCTGGCTCGAGGTTCTGAGCGGTCTCCGCGAGGGCGAACGCGTCGTCGTCTCGAGCCAGTTCCTGATCGACAGCGAGAGCAACCTGCAGGAAGCCGTTCGGAACCTGCTGTCCGAGGAGCCCGAGCCCGAAGGCCACTCGATGCACGGTCACACGATGCCGGATGAGTCGAAGCGCGAGGGCGAGCACGCGCACGAACACCACGCCATGCCGATGGACGAGGAGTAGCGGATGCTCCGAAGCATCATCGAAGGTTCGGCCCGCAACCCCGTCCTCGCGGCCCTCGGTGCAGCGGCACTCCTGGCCTGGGGCCTCCACGCCGTCCGTCACACGCCGCTCGATGCCATCCCCGACCTTTCCGACGTCCAGGTGATCGTCCTGACCGAGTTCGCGGGTCAGGCGCCCCAGGTGGTCGAGGACCAGGTCACCTACCCGCTCTCGACGGCGATGCTGGGTGTCCCGCGAGCCGATGTGGTTCGGGGCTACTCCTTCTTCGGGCTCTCCTTCGTGTACGTGATCTTCGAGGAGGGGACGGACCTCTACTGGGCGCGAAGCCGCGTGCTGGAGTCGCTCAACGCCACATCGGGCGACCTCCCGGAGGGCGTCACCCCGACGCTGGGGCCCGATGCGACGGGTGTCGGATGGATCTACGAGTACGCGCTCGTCGACCGAACGGGGTCCCGGGATCTGGCGGAGCTTCGCTCGCTACAGGACTGGCTGCTCCGCTACGAGCTGCAGGCGGTCCCGGGCGTCGCCGAGGTCGCGAGCGTGGGCGGCCACGTGCGCCAGTACCAGGTCGAGGTGGACCCGAACGAGCTCGCGGCCTACGGAATCCCACTCGCCCAGGTCCGGCACGCGATCCAACGCAGCAACGCGGACATCGGCGGCAAGCTGGTCGAGCAGGCCGAGACGGAGTTCATGGTGCGGGGCCGCGGCTATGTCACTGCCGTTCGCGACCTCGAGCAGGTGGCCGTGGGGGCGAGCGAATCGGGCACGCCGATCCTGCTGGGCAACGTCGCAACCGTCTCGCTCGGCCCCGAGCTGCGCCGCGGACTCACGGACCTCGACGGAGAAGGCGAGGCCGCCGCTGGCATCGTGATCATGCGATCCGGTGAGAATGCGCTCGAGACGATCTACGCCGTGAAGGAGAAGCTCGCCTCGCTGGCCGGGACCCTGCCTCCGGGTGTCGAGATCGTTCCCGTCTACGACCGCGCTCCGGTGATCGAGCGCGCGATCACGAACCTCCGCTCGAAGCTCCTCCAGCAGGCACTCATCGTCGCGCTGATCTGCGTCGTCTTCCTCGGGCACGTACGCAGTGCGCTGGTCGCGATCCTGCTCCTGCCGCTGGCCATCCTCTCCTCGTTCATCGTGATGTTCCACCAGGGCATCAACGCGAACATCATGTCACTCGGCGGGATCGCGATCGCGATGGGCACCATGATCGATGCGGGCATCGTCATGGTCGAGAACGGCCACCGGCGCCTCGAGCGCGAGGGCGACCGCAGGGCGCGGCGAGAGATCCTGGTCGACGCCGCCGTGGAGGTCGGCCCGTCGCTCTTCTTCTCGCTGCTGATCGTCACCGTCTCGTTCCTGCCGATCTTCGCGCTCGAGGCGGAGGAGGGGCGCCTGTTCAAGCCGCTGGCCTACACGAAGACCTACGCCATGGCCGGCGCGGCGCTGCTCTCGGTCACCCTCGTCCCGGTCCTCATGGTCGGTCTGGTGCGGGGAAGGATCCTGCCGGAGCGCAGCAATCCCCTGAACCGCGGCCTGCTGCGGATCTACCGTCCGCTTCTGAGCGTGGCTCTCCGCCATCGCTTCACCGCGATCGCGCTCGGCATCCTGCTCCTGATGGTGAGCGCCGTCCCGCTGAGCCGGATCGGCTCCGAGTTCATGCCGCCGCTGGATGAGGGTGATCTGCTCTACATGCCCACGACGCTGCCCGGCGTCTCGATCACCAAGGCGCGGGAGCTTCTCCAACAGACGGACCGGCTCATCGCCTCGGTCCCCGAGGTGGACCGGGTCTTCGGCAAGGTCGGACGGGCCGAGACCGCCACCGATCCCGCGCCGCTCTCGATGATCGAGACCACGATCACCCTGAAGCCCCGGCAAGACTGGCGTCCCGGCATGACGACGGAGAAGCTCATCCGGGAGCTCGATGGCCTGATCCGCTTTCCCGGCCTGACGAACGCCTGGACGATGCCGATCAAGGCGCGTATCGACATGCTCTCGACGGGCATCAAGACGCCGGTGGGAATCAAGGTCTCCGGGCCAGAGCTCGGCGTGCTGGAAGGAATCGGCAAGCAGGTCGAGGCGACGCTTCGCGAGGTCCCCGGAACGCAGAGCGTGTACTCCGAACGGGTGGTCGGCGGAAACTATCTCGACGTGGACATCGATCGCCGGAGAATCGCCCGCTACGGCCTCACCGTAGGCGATGTCCAGGACGTCATCCAGACGGCGATCGGGGGGATGAACATCAGCCAGACCATCGAGGGCCGCGAACGCTATCCGGTGAACCTGCGCTACAGCCGCGAGCTCCGCGACGACGTCTCCTCCCTGCGGCGAGTGCTCGTCTCGACGCCGGGCGGTGCCCAGGTCCCCCTCGAGCAGCTCGCGACCCTCCGCTTCGCGAAGGGTCCTCCGGTGATCCGGACCGAGGACGCCCGACCCAACGCCTGGATCTACGTGGACCTCGATGGCGTCGACGTCGGCACCTACGTGGAGAGAGCGCGGCGGGTGGTCGCCGACCGTGTGTCACTACCCGCCGGATATTCGCTCCAGTGGAGCGGCCAGTACGAGGCTCTCGAGCGCGCGAGAGACCGGCTCGCGGTGATCGTGCCGGTGACCCTGGGTCTCATCTTCCTGCTTCTCTACCTCAACTTCCGGAGCCAGACGGACACCCTGATCGAGCTCGGAGCGTTGCCCTACGGACTGCTC
>CAZQMY010000177.1:0-4851 GCA_964594405.1 uncultured Spirochaetaceae bacterium
GGGGACCGGCGCCGGCGGGATCAGCTGGTGGGGGTGGTCCGTCGAGCAGCGCATGAAGGTGAGCAGGCCAGCGACCTGGTCGGAGAGGCGGAAGCCCACGCCTTCGAGGAAGAACTTCGCCGTGCCGAGCGGGTCGTTGGAGCCGAGGACGACGTGCGCAAGGCGTCGCGGGGGCCGCGGGGCGGGCTCGGTGACGACTTCGGCCCGCGCCCCCGCACGCTGGCGCGCGCCCGGCCGATTCCAGCTCCGCTCGGGTTGCTCCGAGAGCGACGATCTCTCGGCGACCTCGACTTGCACCTGCCAGCTGCCCGTCGGATCCATGCAGCTGACCGCATCCGCCGAGGCCCTTGCGTCGATGCCCAGGTGATCGAGTCGGGCACCGAGGGCCGCGAGATCGCGCTCATCCTCACAGCCGAGGCGCATGGAGACCAGCTGCCGATAGGGGGCCTCGACGATCTCGATCTGGTCCGGCTGATCGGCGGTGCCCCATCGCGCCCCCGCGCCAACGAGTCCCAGCCCCGCGTAGCAGTGCGCGAGCTCATCCGGCTCGGGCGCGCCGATCGTCATGCCCATGAAGCGATGCAGTGTCATCGAGCGATCCTCCTGTCGATGGGGAGGGCGCGCGCTCGTCGCTGCGCCCAGGGTCACCAGTCAATCAGAAAATGAGAAAATCGTCAATATTGGGATTCATCTCACTTTTCTGTACAGTTGCAGCCATGTCAGACGAGCCTCGTTCGCCTCGGACCCGGGGCTATCGCAAGCGTGAGAGGACCCGGAGCCAGCTCATCCAGGCCGGCCTGCGTGTGCTGGCCGAGAAGGGAGACGCACTGACCGCCAGTGACGTGGTCACGGAGGCCGACGTCTCGAGCGGCACGTTCTACAACTATTTCGTGGATCGAGAGGCGCTGATCGCCGCGGTCGCCGAGCAGATCGCCCTCTCGATCGCCGAGGCCGCCGCCCGCGAGCCCATCACCGACCCCGCGCGCCGCTTCGCGCTGGCGACGGCGCGGGTGCTGCAGTGCGCCAGCGAGGATCAGACCTGGGCACGCGCAGTGCTGCGCCTGGTGGGGCGCCCGGACGCTGGTCTGGAGATCGCGCGCTACCTGCGTGAGGACCTGAGCGAGGGCGAGGCCCAGGGACGATTCGACTTCGGGCCCGATGAGGCGACGCTGGACCAGATCGCAGGCCTCGTGTTGATGACGATCAGGCGCATCGCCGACGGCAGGGGCACGGCCGAGACCGCGCGGCTCGCCGTCGAGCGCGGCCTGCGATCGCTCGGCCTGACGCGCAGCGAGGCGGCCGAGATCGCGTTCGAGGTGCTGCCCGTGGATCCGCCGCAGGACGCCGAGGGGTAGCAGGGCGGCTCTCGGCCCGCGGGGCCTCCCGCTCTGGGCAGGGTCGCGGCTGTGCTCCCTGTCCGGGCTGCCGGGCGCATCGTGACGCCGCGCCCCTTGGGCCCCGGCGGATTCGGCGCCCCCGTCTCCGACGCCGCGCATATAATCGACCCGCCCTGCAACCCGTCCCCGTCCCAGCAGCCGCGGAGCGTCCGTGTCGGTAGCCAACGCCCCCTCAGCCCCGTACTTCGTCGGCACGCTGCGCTCTGCCGCCTTCGACCAGCTCTTCATCTTCGGCGTCGCGGCGCTGGCCATGGCCGCCGGCGCCCTCGTGGTGCAGCGGCCGGACAGCTTCACCATCGTGCTGGCGGTCAACCTCTGGCTGCTCGGCTATCACCATGTGATCGCGACCTTCACGCGCATCGCCTTCGACCGGGAGAGCGTGCGCGAGCACCGCTTCGTTCTCTTCGGGCTGCCCTTCATCGTCTTCGCGGCCACCTTCGCGATGGCGTACGCAGTCGGGCCCTGGGTGATCACGTCCGTCTATCTCTACTGGCAGTGGTACCACTACACGCGGCAGAGCTGGGGCGTCAGTCAGGTCTATCGATCGAAGTGCCCCGATCTGTGCGACGAGAGCCCGCTCGTCGGGAAGCTCTGGTTCTATCTCGTGCCGACCTGGGGAATCCTCTATCGGTCGTGGCAGGCACCCGAGGAGTTCATCTTCGCTCCCTTGCGGGTGGTGCCGACGCCCGGATGGCTCGTCGACGGCGTCGGCGTCGCCGCGGGCATCTCGTTGCTGGCCTTCGTCGCGTTCCGCCTGCGCGCCTGGCTGGAGGGGCGACTGCCCCTGGCACACACCGCCTACATGGTCTCCCACTTCGCCATCTTCCTGGTCGGATACGTGCTGATCGAAGACATCACGAATGGCTGGCTCGTGATCAACGTCTGGCACAACGCGCAGTACCTGCTCTTCGTCTGGCACTTCAACACCAATCGCTTCCGCGATGGCGTCGATCCGAAGGCGCGCTTCCTATCGACGATCAGCCAGCCGAAGAACAAGCTCCGCTACGCCTTCGCTTGCCTCTCGCTGACCACTCTGATCTACGGCGTGACGACTGTGCTCACCCACGAAGAGCTGATCTTCGGCATTCCGCTGGCGCTGATCTTCTATCAGGCGCTGAACTTCCACCACTACATCGTCGACTCGAAGATCTGGAAGGTGCGCACCCGACGGCTTCAGACGACCCTGGATCTCAAGGCGCGTTGACGGTCGGGGCCCGGGTGGGCATCGGAGCCTCCGAGCCGAGGGAAGCGGGCCCTGCAGCGCGCCTGCTGGATCGACTCGGCTTCGGGCCCACCCCGGGGCAGATTCCGGCGCTGGACGGGCTGCGCGCCCTCGCGATCGTCCTCGTGGTGTTGCGTCATGCGGCGCACAACGGTCTCGGAGACCGGGTTTCGATCCCGGTCGGGCCGGGCATCGACCTCGGGACGTTCATGCTCAACGGCTGGGTCGGCGTCGACCTCTTCTTCGTCTTGAGCGGCTTCCTCATCGCGCGACACATCCTGGCGTTGAACGCGCGCATGGATGGGGCGTGGCCCTGGAAGACGTACCTCGCCCGAAGAGCGCTTCGCATCGTTCCTGCCTACTACGCGGTGCTCTTCCTCGCCGTGGCCGGGGCCTTCCCCTTCTACGAGATCGACGGCGAAGGGCTTGGCCTGCGGGTGGCCTATCACCTGCTCTTCCTGCAGGACTACCTGCCCGCGAACATCGTCGTCCCCTTCTGGTCGCTCGGCGTCGAGGAGAAGTTCTACCTGGTCGCGCCGATGCTGGTGCTCGCCGGGGTGAAGGGGAGGAGCATGGCCCGGGGAATGATCGCTGTGGTGGGGCTGCTTCTGGTGGTCGTGCTGCTGCGAAGCCTCGTCGCCTTCGCTCGCCCCGAGGTGGCGACCTACGAGGCGTTCTTCTTCACGTTTCGCAGCCCCTTCCACATGACGCTCGATCCGATCCTGATCGGCGTCCTCCTCGCCTTCGTTCATGCCTCGCGTGAGACGCTCCCGAGGGTGACTGCGCCGCAGACGGCGCGGATCGTCTTCTGGCTCGGTGCCGCAGGAGCCCTCGCGTTGCTCTTCGGCAGCGAGCTGATGGCGATCATCGGCCCCTTCGACAAGACCCTTCAGCCGCTCGCCATCGCGCTGGTCTTCGGCGCCATCACCTTCGGGCTGCTCTTCGGAGGCGGCCCCGGCCTGCTCTTCGAGGGGCCGGCCCTGCGCTTCCTGGCGCGCATCTCGTACAGTCTCTACCTCGTGCACGTCCCACTGATCCCGCTCTGCACGAGGCTGGCGGGCGCGGACGAGTCTGCGGTGCCCTCGCTGTGGCCCTTCCTCGCTGCCTATCTCCCCGTGTCGATCGGAGGCGCGCTGCTGATCCACTTCGCGATCGAGCGCCCCTTCCTGGAGCTCAAGGAACGGCTGACCTGATCCCGGCGCAGCGCCCGGGAGCTGCGGGGCTCAGGCGGCGTCGAGCGCCTGCCTGCGAACGCGCATCTTCAGAGCATCGAGGGAAGGCGAGAGGTACTCGCCGTGCAGGGCGGTGCAGAGCCGTGCGTCCTGGTCGACGACCCACTCGAGGGTCTCGTGCAGCCCGAGCTTCATCACGTCGTCCATGTCGAGCTGGAGGAGCGATCCGCGGAATCGCTCGAGCAGCTCCCAGGAGCGGCTGGTGACCTGTGGCGAGTCCTTGCGCAGGTGGAAGAGCATCAGCCGGACCCGATCGAGATTGTGCAGGACCGAGCGGGGGAAGGTGCGGTCGAAGAGGATGAACTCGGCCACGGTCGGTCCGCTGAGGACGTGCCCTGCGCGCTTGAAGAAGGGCTCGTACGCGGAGAAGGATCGCAGGATGGCGAGGAGCTGGGCCGCCTCCTCGGGTGAGTCCTCGTCCACCATCTCGTCCCTCAGGCTGTAGTGGTGCAGGTCCATGATCCGCGCCGATTGTCCGATCCGCTCCACGGAGCGGCCGAGCTTCATGAACGTGAAGGGCTCCTCGTGCAGCATCGTGCTGTGGCAGACGCCGTGGAAGAGCATGCACTGCGAGCAGAGCTTCTCGTAGAAGGCGTCGCGTTCGCGCTCGTAGAGGCGCTTGGCCGAGCGGCTGTTGAGCCACAGCCAGACCTCGTTGATCGTCTCCCACATCTCGACGCTCATGACTTCGCGAATGGTGCGTCCGTTCTCGCGCACCGCCCGCCAGGCGCTGTGGAGCGAGTAGGGGTTGCGCGCATCCCAGACGAGATAGCTCTGGACGACCTCGCCGTCCTCGAGCTTCTCCTCGCCGAAGCGCTCGACGAAGTCCTCTTCCTGTCCATTGACGATGACGAGGGGGCGCCAGCGCTCCCGGCCGGAGAGACCGGCGTCGAGGCTGAAGGCGGAGCTCACGCCCAGCACACGCGCCCAGGTGTCGACCCGCTCGAGATAGCGAGTGAGCCAGAAGCAGGAGTCGGCCACGAGGGAGATCATCCGGAGT
>CAZQMY010000177.1:4861-11120 GCA_964594405.1 uncultured Spirochaetaceae bacterium
GTCCTCCACGACCCAGGTGTCCTTCGATCCGCCGCCCTGGCTCGAGTTCACGACGTAGGAGCCCTTGCGCAGGGCGACGCGGGTCAGCCCGCCCGGCAGCACCCAGGTCTTGTCGCCGGTCACCACGAATGGGCGCAGGTCCACGCGCCGCGGTTCGACGCCCTTGGACGTCCAGGTCGGGCACGCGGAGAGCTCGATGCGGGGCTGGGCGATGTAGTTGCGCGGATCGGCCCTGATCAGCTTGGCGAAGCGCGCGCGCTCCCGCTTCGAGGCCGAGGGGCCCATGAGCATTCCGTAGCCCCCGGCCTCGTTGACGGGCTTGACCACGAGCTCGTCGAGGTGCTCGACGACGTAGTCGCACTCGGCCTCGCGGGCACAGACATAGGTCTCGATCTGCGGCAGGATGGGCTCCTCGCTGAGGTAGAAGCGGATCATGTCCGGCACGAAGGGATAGACGCCCTTGTCATCCGCCACGCCGTTGCCCACCGCATTGACGATGGCGACGTTACCGGCGGCCCATGACTCGATGAGTCCCGGAACGCCGAGCATGCTGTCCTCCCGGAAGGCCCTGGGGTCGAGGAACTCGTCGTCGATGCGACGGTAGATGACGTCGATGGGTGCGGGGCCGCGCGTCGTCGACGCGTAGACCCGCCCATCCTCCACGAAGAGGTCGCTGCCCTGCACCAGCTCGCAGCCGATTCGGCGTGCGAGATAGCTGTGCTCGAAGTAGGCCGAGTTGAAGGGCCCGGGGGTGAGCACGGCCATCCGCTTGGTCCCGCCCTCGCCGGGCGCCACGGCGTTCATGGCTTCGCGCAGCTTGTGCGTGTAGCCCTCGACCGGCGCCACCTTCGAGTTGCGGAAGATCTCCGGGTAGACCTTCTTCATGGTCTCGCGATTCTCGATCACGTAGGAGACGCCGGAGGGGACGCGCACATTGTCTTCGAGAACGCAGAGTCGACCCTCACCGTTGCGGATCAGGTCGACGCCCGCGATGTGGATCCAGACGTCCTTCGGCGGGCGGATCCCCTTGACCTCTCGGCGGAAGTCCCGGGATTGCTCCACCATGAAACGCGGAACCACGCCCTCTTCGAGGATGCGCTGGTCGCCGTAGACGTCCGAGAGGAAGAGGTTCAGTGCCTTGATGCGCTGCACGAGCCCCCGTTGCACCTCCGCCCACTCGCTGGCCGCGATCAGGCGCGGGATCAGATCGAAGGGGAAGATCCGTTCCGTGCTCTCGTTGCCCTGGTACAGGGTGAACGTGATCCCGCCCTTGAGGAAGGCGGTATCCGCGAGGCGCTTCAGGCGGCGGAAGTCTGGCCGCGTGAGCTGGCTGAGCTGCTCGACCACCCGCGCCACCGTGGGATGCGGAGCCCCGTCTTCCAGGAAGAACTCGTCCCGGGTTCCCTCTAGGAGCGGATAGCCGTCGAACAGGGCCTTCGTCGTTCTCTTGGTCGCCTTTTCGGAATCCTTCACTGCCCAGAGATCCCTTCGCTCGCGCGGGAAGGTAACACCGCGCCGCGGATTCCGAATCGACTCCGCAGAACTTCGTAGGGCCGGATCGGGAAAAAACCGGCTCGCCCGGGCCGATCCTGGCGGCTGGGTGCGCATTTGGACAGCGGATTCCAGGCACGTCCGGATTCGATATCCTTCGGGTATCGTGTCCAACCGACCCTGGTCTCGCAGTGAGCAAGTCGCCCTGTCCTTCGATGGACAGTCGTCGCCCTCCATCGCCCTTCGCGGGCAGTCGCAGGAGCAGCCCAATCTCCTGCCCTGGTCGTGGGGCATCGCCTGGTATCCGGACAATCAGCGGGCCGCAGCGGTCCTCAAGGCACCCGATCTCCCGCTCGGCGTGCCTCTCTCTGGCCACATCGAGAAATGGGGACAGATCCGATCGAGCATCTTCGTCGCGCACTCGAAGGGCATGAGCGAATCGGGGGCCCAGAGCGACACCCAGCCCTTCGTCAAGTCCTACGCGAGTCGGCAGTGGATCTTCAGCAGCGTGGGCGAGATCTCGCCGGATACGAGGAGCGAGCTCTCGCTGGACGACTCCTTCGACATCGCGCCGGTCGGAGCGACGCCTGCCGAGCACGCCTTCAGCTGGCTGCTCGCCAGGGTCAGGAGCGAAGGAGCGAAGACGATCGATGATTATGGCTGGGCGCAGTTCAGAGTGCTGCTCGGCCGGCTGAACGACTTCGGCACGACGAGCTTCATCATCTCCGATGGCATCGACCTGATCGCCTATCGCGACCGGGACGAGACGAGCCCGCTCCACTATGCGCGGCTGACACCGCCCCACGAGACCGCCGCGCTCCAGGGCGAGGCGTTCCAGGTCGGGTACGACGGGCCCGTCGACGTGACGCGTACGCTGGTGGTCGTCTCGACCCTGCCCATGCGCGGTGCGCGATGGATGCCGATGGAGCCCGGTGAGCTGCGCGTCATCCGCCGCGGTGCATCGGTGTGGAGCAGCCATCCCAACGCCATGGACGAGCAGGTCTTCTCGCTGGTGGGCGCGCCGTCCCCTCGCAGCCGCGCCGCGGGGCTCGAGCGACACCTGGCCGGCGAGCAGCAGCAGGCCGCCTTCGCTCCTGTGATCTCTCGGGAAGCGCCGCAGCTCGTCGAGGCCGCCACTCTCACGGTCTTCCACGAGACCCGCTATCGCTACTCGCTGCCTGTCGAGCGCAGCTCTCATCGCTTCTGTCTCCATCCCATGCAGGACGAGCGACAGGAGATCCTCGAGCACGCGCTCGAGATCTCGGTGGACGGCGTGCTCAGGGACTACGAAGACGTCTTCGGCAACCGCTCGACCATCCTCGAGGTGCTCGATCCCTTCCAGGAGATGATCATCACCTCGACGAGCAAGGTGCACGTGCAGGGGCTCCTACCGCAGCACTTGAATTCACCCCTGCGCAGAGATCAGATCCCGCTGGTCTGGATGCCCTGGCAGCGCCAGATGATGCAGGCCTACCTCATGCCGCCGGAGCTGCCCGAGCCCGAGCTTCGAGAGCTCTCGGAGTTCGCGATGAGCTTCGTCGAACGAAACGACTACGATCTCGTCGAGACGCTGCTCGACATCAATCGCACCATCTATCGGGACTTCAAGTACGTCCCCGGCTCGACGACCGTCGAGACGACGCCCTTCCAGGTCTACGCATCCCGACGGGGCGTCTGTCAGGATTTCGCGAACATCCTGATCTGCGTCGCGCGCCTGCTGGGCGTGCCTGCCCGCTACCGCGTCGGCTACATCTACACGGGCGGAAGCTACGAGAACAAGATCCAGTCCGACGCCTCCCACGCCTGGGCGGAGCTCTACCTCCCGTGGACCGGCTGGTTCGGCTTCGATCCGACCAACGGCTGCCTGGCGGGCTCGGACCACGTGCGCATCGCTTGCGGCCGCCAGTTCCGGGACGCCGCGCCTACCACCGGCACCATCTATCGCGGCGGTGGCCTCGAGACGCTCGAGGTGGAGGTGCGCGTGGAGCAGGGCTCCGTCGAGTAGGCCGTCCGGAGCGCTCGCTCAGCGCATCTCCCGCATCACGTGGGCGGTGGCCCAGCGCAGGTCGAGGATGTGCGGGAAGTGGGGATGAGGCTGCACGGCGATGGGCTCGCGCGGGCCCTGCAGGTGGCCCCGCTGCTCGAATCGCGCCAGACGGCGGCTCTCTGCAGCCGCGGCGTTGATCGGCCGCACATCGCTGGCACGGCCGCCCGGATGGACGACGTGATAGGTCGCCCCCGCCACGCAGCGCCCATTCCAATCGTCGTAGATGTCGATGTGGAGCGGTGAATGGACGCCGATGTCGGGGTGCAGGCAGTGCGGCGGCTGCCAGGCCCGATAGCGGACGCCCGCAACGAACTGGCCGTTGGTGGCCGTCGGACGCATCGGCACGACGTAGCCGTTGCACAGTACCTTGTAGCGCTCTTCGATGAAGCCCTCGGCCTTGATCTGGATCCGCTCCACGGAGGAGTCGACATAGCGCGCCTGCCCGCCGGCTGCGGCCTCTTCGCCGAGCACGTGCCAGGGCTCGAGCGCACCACGGATCTCGAGGCGCATCGTATCCAGGGTGAGCTCGCCGTAGTAGGGGAAGCGGAACTCGAAGTGCGGATCGAACCACGCGATGTCCATGGGGTACCCGGCGACCTTCAGCTCACCGAGCACCTGCTTGAGATCGTCCTCGACCCAATGGGGCATCATGAACTGATCGTGGAGCGCAGTGCGCCACTTGATCAAGGGGCGCTCGTCCGGGATGCGCCAGAAGCGGGCGAGCAGGGCGCGGACGAGCAGCTGCTGCACGGCGCTCATGCGCTCGTGAGGCGGCATCTCGAAGGCGCGCAGCTCCAGCAGGCCGAGGCGTCCGGCCGGCCCGTCGGGGGAGTAGAGCTTGTCGATGCAGAACTCCGCGCGATGCGTGTTTCCGGTGACGTCGATCAGGATGTTGCGGAGGATGCGATCGACCTTCCAGGGCGGCGCCTGTCGACCGCGCTCGGGCAGCTGCGCGAGCGCGAGCTCGAGCTCGTAGGCCGAGTCGTCGCGCGCTTCGTCCACGCGCGGCGCCTGCGAGGTCGGGCCGATGAAGCGTCCCGAGAAGAGGAACGAGAGGGCCGGGTGGTTGTGCCAGTGGCGGAGGAGGCTGCCGAGCACGTCGGGGCGGCGCAGGAAGGGGCTGTCCGCGGGCGTCAGCCCGCCGAGCACCACGTGATTGCCGCCGCCGGAGCCGATGTGCGCCCCGTCGATCTCGAACTTCTCCGCAATCAGCTTCTCCTGCCGCGCCGCCTCGTACAGCTCCTCCGACTGTCTGACGGCCTCGCGCCAGGAAGTGGTCGGCGGGACGTTGACCTCGATCACCCCCGGATCCGGCGTGATCCTGAACTCCCGGAGTCGGGGATCGCGCGGCGGGGGATAGCCCTCGAGCTGGACGGGCATGCCGAGCTCGGCGGCGGTGGCCTCGATCGCGGCGATCAACAGAACGAAGGGCTCGAGCAGGGTGAGGGGCGGCAGGAAGACCTTCAGCTGCCCCCTTCGCGGCTCGACGCAGAGCGCGCTGCGAACGATCCACGGTGCGGACTCCTGAGCGCGGGGCATCCGGAACGAATCCCGGCGGCCCCCTTCGCTCTCGTCGGCGCGACCGACCCTGGACGTCCCCACGACGGAGTCCTCGCAGCGCTCCTGGAGCAGGGGCGTACGCAGGTGCGTGTTGCGATTGGAGAGCGCCCGCAGCGGGTTCGCCGGCAGGCCGGGGCGCTCCGAATACGGATCGAGCTCGCGAGCGACCTGCCGCTCCTCCTCGCTCACGTAGGGGAGCGAGTCCAGAGGCAGCCGGTAGCCCATGGGCGAGTCGCCGGGGATCAGGTAGCAGCGCTCGGGCCGTAGGAACCAGTGACCGCTCCGCCAGCCGCCATCGGTCCCCAGGCGCTCGTCCCACTCCAGCGGGAGCACCCAGCCGACCGCCGCGTCCAGGCCCTGCTCGAAGATTCGCGCGAGCCGGGCGCGCTCCAGCGGATCCTCGAGGTGGCTCTCGAAGGGATCGACGTTTGTCGGCAGTCGACGTTCGCGCCAGAGGTAGTACCAGGTGTCCTCGTAGGCGTCGATCAGCCGCACGCGATCGAGCTCGAGGCGCTCCGCCAGCCGCGTGGCGAAGCGCCGGGCGTCTTCGGCGTCGTGTCCGTAGTCGCGGTCCGATTCGGCGATCAGGGCACGATCCTTCCAGAGCGCGACGCCATCCGCGCGCCAGTAGCAGCCGAAGGCCCAGCGCGGGAGCTGCTCGCCCGGGTACCACTTGCCCTGGCCATGCTGGACGACACCGCCTCGCGCCCAGACGCGCATGAGGCGACGGGCGAGGCGGTCGGCGATCTGCTCCTTCCGGCCGTCTCCAAGGGCTTCGAAGTTCCACTCGGGATCGTCCGGGTGCTCGCTGCTCACGAAGGTGGGCTCACCGCCGACGCTGAGGCGGACGTCGCCCGCCTTCAGGTCGGCCTCGATCCGGTCCCCGAGCGCCAGGATGTCTGACCATTGCGCATCGGTGTAGGGCTTCGTGACCCGCGGCCGATCGACCACGCGCGTCACGCGCATCTCGAAATCGAACTCAGTGTCGCCGTCTTCGACCAGACCCGCGATGGGCGCCGCAGTCGAGGGCGAGGGGGTCGCGGCCAGGGGAATGTGGCCCTCCGCCGCGAGTAGACCGGAGGTGGGATCGAGGCCGATCCAGCCCGCGCCCGGGATCAGGCACTCGCACCAGGCGTGCAGGTCGGTGAAGTCCGCCTCGGG
>CAZQMY010000178.1:0-11102 GCA_964594405.1 uncultured Spirochaetaceae bacterium
GACCGGCGCTTCGCGCGCGAGGATCTTGCGGATGATCGAGATGTACTCGCGGGTGCGCGTGAGGGGACGCCCGTAGGCGACACCATGCCAGCCCTCGACGACCTGCGGGCCCGAGGGTCCGAGGCCGAGGATGAAGCGACCGCCCGAGAGCGCGTAGAGGGTCATGGCCGTCATCGCGGTCGCAGCGGGCGTGCGCGCGGGCATCTGCATGATGGCGGTGCCGACGTTGATCTCCTCGGTCTGCGCGAGGATCCAGGCCGCGGGCGAGACGGCGTCGGAGCCATAGGCCTCCGCGGTCCAGACGGAGGTGAAGCCGAGGCCCTCTGCCTCCTTGATGAGATCGAGCGGGATGGACATGGTGGCCGGTGAGTAGCCGGCGACGATTCCGAGCTGCATGGCTTGGGGGGCCTCCGTGAACGCAGCGCAGGCGTTGCGTTCGGAGCTGGGGGTGTGGAGTCGGGCCGGGAGGCCCCTGCTGGACCAGGATTCGCGCAGCCCCGCAGACGGCCAATGTTATTCGTCGATGGGGGTGGCGTCGAGAGGCAGGTCCAGCACGAAGGAGGTGCCCTCGCCTGGCTCGGAGTAGACGAGGAAGCGCCCCCCGTGGCGTTCGATGATGCCATGAGAGAGCGAGAGCCCGAGCCCGGTGCCCTTGCCGACCTCCTTGGTCGTGAAGAAGGGATCGAAGATCCGACTCTGCACCTCAGGGGGGATGCCCGGCCCGTCGTCGTGGAACTCCAGGCGAACGCCCAGCGGACTGCGCTCGGTCCGGACCGTGATGGCGCCGCCGCCTTCTTCGAGCGCGTCGCAGGCGTTCATCAACAGGTTGAGGAAGACCTGGTTGAGCTGTCCCGGGTAGCAGCGAACCGAGGGAATGTCGCCGTAGTCGCGAACGACCTCGATCTTGTTCTTGAGGCGCGGCGTCATCAGCGCGAGCGTTCGATCGATCTCCTCGTGCAGGTCGGCCTCCTGCAGGTCGGCCTGATCCATCCGCGAGAAGGTGCGCAGGTCCTGCACGATCTCCTTGACGCGCTCGGTCCCTTCACGGCTGCGCGAGAGCAGCTTGCTGATCGCGTCCCGGATCCGATCGGTCTCCTGACCTCCCTCGTACGCGGTCCCGAGCTTGTCGATGAACTCGTCGAGCAGCTGCAGGTTGGCGTGCACGAATCCGATCGGATTGTTCAGCTCGTGCGCGACGCCGGCCACGAGCTGGCCGAGCGCGCTCATCTTCTCGCTCTGCATCAGCTGATTCTGCGTCTCGCGCAATTCTTCCGTGCGCGCCTCGACTCGCGCCTCCAGCGACTCGTTCAGCTTCGCGATCTCGTCGAAGGCCTTGGCGTTCTCGATGGCGATCGCGCTCGTATTCGCCAACGTGCGGAGCAGCTGGCGATCGTCGGCGGCCAACCGCTCTCCCGAGAGCTTCCGCCCGACGGCGATCACCCCGAGCAGGTCGACGCCGAAGAGGATGGGGACGAGCAGCTCCACCTCGAGCTGGTCGTAGATGTCCCAGCAATCCTCACGGGCCTCGGGATCGGGCTCGTCGTCGAAGTCGGCGCGGACCAGCTCCTCGCGCCGCATCCACAGGTTCTTCCAGATCGGGTGCTCCGAGGGAATGTCGCCGGTCGTATCCTCGTCATCCCAATCACCCCGCCAGGCCGTTGGGCGCAGGATCTTCTCGTTCTCGTCCACGAGCAGCACCATCGCCTTCGAGACCCCCATGGTGTCGGTCAGCGCCACGAGGATCCGATCGCCGATCTCGGCCAGGGAGAGCATCGAGACCATCGCCTCCGAGATCTCCCGCACCGCCAGCCGATAGCGCGCGCGATCGCGATCGAAGAGGCGATCCACCAGCCCCTGCAGACGCTCGCGCAGTGGATTGAAGGCGATGATCGCCAGGAAGAGGAAGACGACCTGGATCGAGCGGATGTTCACGCCGTAACGGGAGATGAGCTCGTCCGCGAAGGTGATCAGGAAGGCGAAGAGGCCGGTGATGGTGAAGGTCGCGGCCCCGTAGGCAGCCGAGGATTTGGCGACGATGCGGAAATCGAAGAGCTGCTTCCGCACCATCCCGTAGCCCACCGCGATCGGGAAGACTGCGACCCAGATCATCGCCACGTACCAGGGGAAGGGCGTCTGAAGGAAGTACTCGCCGACCAGGGCGAGGAGTGCCGGCAGGAAGCTGGCGACGCCCGCCATCAGCATCAGGTTCGCGCGGTCTCCGATCCCCGCGAGCGCGGCGCGATGGCGCTCGCCGGCGAGGATCAGCATCGAGAGGATCGAGACGCCGATGGCGTAGAAGAGGCAGAGTTCGGCCACCCCCTCGCTCGCGCGCCCCGCCATCTGCTCGAAGACCACCGCCGCGAAGAGCACGAAGGCGAGCGCGTAGGGAATCGCGCGGATCCGCCGGTAGCGCACGATCCACGGTGGCTCGATGGGATAGGTGGTGAAGAGATGGAAGGTCGTCGCGCCGAGGAAGGGCAGATTGGCGAGGATGCGCGGTCCCGACCAGGGGATCTGGTCGGCCCTCATGGTGGTCGCCAGGAGTACGCTCATCACCGAGCAGAAGAGCAGGAGCGACCAGGCCGCCGCAGTGCCGGGCTTGCTCCACCACACCGCCAGCCCCACGGTGATGTAGAGACAGGCGACGAGCACCAGCGCGAGGTGGATCAGCATGTCGATCGGGCGCGAGACGCTCTCCGAGGTGACGGGCTCGAGCTCGACCCGGATCACCGAACCGTCGCGCTTGAGGATCTCGTAGACGTTGGGCTGGCCCATCTCGAGGCGCCGACTGCGCGGATCGATGAAGCGGATGAGCGGAGCTCCGTCGATGGAGAGGAGTTGATCTCCCTGCTCGACGCCCGCACGCGCGGCCTCCTCGCTCGCCGAATGAACCACCACCGCACCCGCCACGAAGGAGCTGGTGAAGGGCACCGTGGGCCCCTCGCCCTGTGCGAGCAGCGAGAAGAGCGCCAGCCCGATCGCGAGGAGCGCCCAGACGGCCGCCATCATTCCGGTGATCCGGCGGAAGCGCAGGGTGTAGAGAGGATTCATGAGCTCGCCCGAAGTCTATCCCCGGGCGCGGCGCCACGGGTGGGCTACGGCGCCGCCTCTCGACCCGTGGACCGGAATCCGGGTCGGACGGCGATACGGCAGCGGATTGGAGCAGGCGCGCGCATGAGGATCGCACACTTCCGCGCGGATCACCGCGAAGCGGGATCGGCTCCGTGGGCGAGCGGCGTGTCGCGGAGGTGCAGCGTCCTACTTGCGCTGCTCGGCGAGCTCTCGCTGCAGCGCGGCCTCGGCCCGAGGCGTGTCGGATGGACCCGGTCCGTAGTTGTATCCGCGACCGTTGAGCACCATCACCTCGGGTGCAGGCGCGGCCTGCGCCCGGATCCGGGCGCGCACCCGCTCGACAGCACGCTGCTGCTCGACGACGAGCATGGGCGCCGCGTCCGTCTTGCCGGGCGTGCAGGCCGCGGCGGCGGGCGGCTCGTTCGCGAGGCTCATGTCCGTGGCGGGTGCGTGATCCGCGGCGTGGGGCTGCACGCTCATCAAGGGCTCGTGGTGGCCCGGCTCGTCGGCGCGAACCCACCTGGGGCCGGGCCAGGAGAGCACGATGGCTGCGACGACGCAGAGGAGCCCGCCGATGTTCACCACGCCATGGAGGACTCGAGTGCTCAGTGTTCCGTGCGTCGAAGCGTGCATGCGCATTCCTCCACGTCCATGGGCGCGCCGGCTCTTCCCAATCATCGCCCGCTCTCCCCCTTCATCGGCAGCCTCGGGCAATGCCTTGAAGGCGCGGCTACCCTTGGGGTGTGTATTGGCGCGATGCGCCGGAATCCCGGGGGAATCCCATGCATCTGGTCACCTTCGAGCGCGCAGCGAAGAGCGAGGGCACCGGGGGCGAGCACGCCTCGCGCCTGGGCGACGCCCTGCTCGGATTCGAGGCCCTGGACTTCACTCGGCAGGGCCGTCGGCGGCTGGGCGCCCTGATCCCGCCCGGCCCTCACGCCGGCGACGTGGTCGACCTCAACCGGGCACTCGCCGTCAAGCTCGCGACCGAGGACGTGGGCGCGCCCGAGGCCGAGGCCGAGTCGCTGGTGCCGAGCGACATGATCACCCTCCTCCAGCACGGCCAGGAGGCGCTCGATATCGCGGCCTCGGCCATGAACTGGGTGCTCGGCACGCTCGAACGCTTCGATGGCCCGGACCTCCAACGGGGCGGCGTCGTACTCCCTCGAAGCCACGTACGGCTGTGTGCGCCCATCCCGAGGCCACCGAAGATCGTGGCCGTGATGCGCAACTACGCGGCCCACGCACGAGAAAGGGGCGCCGAGGTCCCCGAGGAGCCGGTGCTCTTCATCGCGGCCAGCTCGTCGGTGATCGGCCCCGATGACGACATCGTGCTGCCCGCGGTGAGCAGGCAGGTGGACTACGAGGGTGAGCTCGCAGTGGTGATCGGCCGGGCCGCGAGCAATGTCGCCGAAGAGGACGCGCTCGAGCACGTGGCGGGCTACACCGTCGCCAACGACGTCACGGCCCGTGACTTCCAGCGTGCGCGAGGGCAGCTGGTCATCGGGAAATCATGCGACACGTTCACGCCGATGGGGCCGGCACTCGTCACCCATGAGGAGATCGACGATCCTGGAAAGCTCGATCTCCAGACGACGGTTTCGGGCGAGGTGCGTCAATCGGCGACGACGGCCGAGATGTGCTTCACCGTGGCCCAGCTGATCGCCTTCGCGTCGCAACTGATGACGCTCGAGCCCGGCGACGTCCTCCTCACGGGCACGCCTGGCGGCGTGGGCGCGGCCATGGACCCGCCGCGCTTCCTCGCAGAGGGCGACGTCGTCGACGTCGAGATCGAGCGTCTGGGCCGGCTGCGCAACCACGTCACGGGCCAGGTCGCCGACTGAGGTCGGACGGTCAGTGCCCTCGCGCCGCCCGCCGGCGGCGCGGTCTCAGATGCCGCCGCCGCCCTCGTGCTCGTCGGCCACGTGCAGACCACACTCCTTGGTGTCCGCGCTCTCCCACCACCAGCGGCCCGCCCGCGGATCGTCGCCCGGGCCGATCGCACGGGTGCACGGCTGGCATCCCACCGAGGGATAGCCCTTGCTGTGCAGTCGATTGATGGGCACACGGTGCTCGCCCACGTACTCCATCACCTGCTCGTGGGTCCAGTCTGCGATGGGATTGATCTTGACCAGACCACCGTTGGCGACGTCGAGCTCGGCCTTGCCCGTGTCCTTGCGCGTCACGTTCTGGTCCCGGCGCAGGCCGGTCACGTAGGCATCGAAGTCCTTCAGGTAGCGACGCATCGGCTCGACCTTGCGAATCCGGCAGCAGAGCTTCCGATTCTCGAGCGACTCGTAGAAGTGGTTCATCCCCTTCTCGCGGACCATCTCCTCCACCGCCCCGGCGTTGGGGAAGATCACCTCGATCTCCTTGTCGTAGCGGTCGCGCACACGATCGATGAGGTCGTAGGTGGCGGGATGCATCCGCCCGGTATCGAGGACGAAGACCCGGGAGGTCGGCTCGATGCGATGCATCATGTCCAGCAGCACCATGCCCTCCGGAGCACCGAACGAGGCCGAGAGCACGAGCCTCGGATGATATTGACCGATTGTCCAGGTCAAGATCTCTTCGGGACTCCAATGCTCCATGGCCGCGACGTCGAAGGTGCCGATGGCTCTGGATCTGCTCGGATTTCCGACCAATTTCAGCGCTTCTCGCGTGGCCACGTTGGCGATTCCTCATCCCTGGGCGCGGGTAGGCTCGCCGACGATTATAGCTCCGCGAATCGAGTTGCAATTTCCTGACTCACACGGTCGGTATCTTGGCGAGCCCGCTCGTCCGCCTTGCCCGCGAGCAGCGCCTCCACCTTCCCGGTCTTGCTCGACATCGTCGCGGGACGATCGCGACGATCGTCCACCTTGATCACGGTTCCGACCCGAACGGCACCGGTCTCGAAGACCGCCTCCTGCATCCGGCGGATGAGCGCGAAGATCGCGTCGATGTCGCCTTCGAGGGTCGTGAACATCGAGCCCAGCTCGACGTGGACTTCGTCCTGCGCGCGCGCGACCTCGAGGGCCCTGGCGACGTGGGCCGAGACGGACGTGCCTTCGCCCATGGGAGAGATGCTGACGGCGACGATGGCCATGGCGTGACTCCTCGGAGTTCGTGTGTGAGTACCCTCCGTGGCCCCGAGGCTACCAGTCCTCAGCCCTCACCGTCTCGCCTGGCCGGCGCCCCGGCGGCTCGGCGTCGGCTCGTCGATCGCGAAGCGCGTCGATGCGCGTCTCCAGGATCGGATGCACGAGATCGGGTGCGAGCTCGCACAGCGGTACGAGCACGAAGGCCCGTTGGTGCAGGCGGGGATGGGGCAGCTCGAGGTCCGGCATCGTGCAGCGCCAGCGCCCTTGCAGGAGGAGGTCGAGGTCCAGCGTACGCGCTCCCCACCGCTGCTCGCGGCGCCTCTGCCTGCCAGCGCGCCCCTCGATACGGAGGCAATGATGGAGCAGCACACGCGGCGAGAGATCGGTCTCGAGCGCAATGACCGCGTTCAGGTAGGTGCCCTGCCCCGGAGGCCCCACCGGCGCGGTCTCGTAGATGCGCGAGACGGCGCGCTCGCGGGTCTCGGGCAGGTCGGCCAGCGCAGCGCGCGCGAAGCGGAGGTGCGCCCGACGGTCGCCGAGATTCGAGCCGAGGGCCACGTAGGCGATGGTGCCGGGGTCGGGCTCGACGGACGTCGAGGGCACAGGCATCACGAGAGCGTAGCGCCCCGGCCTCGGCAGCACGCGCAGCGCCGTCGTGTGCATCCTCAGCGCTCATGCTCATCGCTCGCGGCTTCGAGCTTCCACCCCGCCTGCAGGGTGGCCACCTCGAAGTGCGCTCAGTCGATGCGGTGCAGCTTCGGATCGCCACCGACGCCTTCGGCGGGCGGCGCTAGACTCCGCGCCACCTCCCGAAGGCCACCGTCGACATGTCCAGCCCCGCTTCAGAAGGAGCCACGCCCCGCACCCTACGTCCCGCCCTCGCCACCGCGATTCCAGGCCCACGCTCCGCCGCAATGGCGGAGAGGCTCGCGCGGGTGGAGAGCCCGGACGTCACCTGCCTGGTGCCTGCTGCGCCCATCTTCTGGGAGCGCGCCGCTGGGGCAAATGTGTGGGACGTCGACGGCAATCGCTTCGTGGATCTGACGGGGGCGTTCGGCGTCGCCAACGCAGGCCACGCCGCCGACGCCGTCGTCCAGGCCCTGCGCGATCAGGCCGGACGGCTCCTCCACGGCATGGGGGACGTCCATCCGCCCGCTGTCAAGGTCGAGATGCTCGAGGCGCTCACCGCCGTCTTTCCCGGCGGCGGGCCCGCGCGGGCCGTGCTCGGCTCCTCGGGCTCCGACGCGGTGGAGAGCGCGATCAAGACGGCGCTCATCCACAGCGGGCGGGCCGGCCTCGTCGCGTTCGACGGCGCCTACCACGGACTCTCCCTCGGTGCGCTGGACGCGACCTTCCGCAACGACTTCAGGGCGCCCTTCGCAGCACGCCTTCCCGCGAAGACCCGGCACGCCCGGTTCGGCGAGGTGGCGGATGTCGCCGCCGTCGCCCGAGACGCCGAGGCAGAGGGGCTCGCCGTCGGCGCGGTGATCGTCGAACCCGTCCAGGGGCGCGGCGGTGAGCGCGTGCCCCCGCGCGGCTTCCTGAAGGCGCTGCGCGCGCTCTGCGATGCGCAGGACTGGCTGCTCATCGCCGACGAGATCTACACCGGCATGGGTCGTACGGGTCGGCTCTTCGCCTGCGAGCACGAGGGTGTCGTGCCGGATCTGCTCTGCGTGGGCAAGGGCCTCGCCTCGGGGCTTCCCATCAGCGCATGCGTTGGCAGAGCTGAAATCATGGAGTCCTGGCCCGCTTCCAGGGGAGAGGCGCTCCACACCCAGACCTTCATCGGCCATCCCCTCGGCTGCGCGGCCGCGCTCGCCTCGATGTCGATCATCGCCGAGCAGGATCTGCCCGCGCGCGCCGCCCGGATCGGTGCGCGCGCCCTCGAGCGTCTCCGAGATCGGCTCTCCGGGCATCCGAACGTCCGGGATGTGCGCGGCCTGTGCCTGATGATCGGGATCGAATGCCAGCCGGCCGCGGTCGCCCAACGCGTCTGCATCCAGGCGCTCCGCGAAGGCGTGATCCTGCTGCCCTCCGGCCCTGCCGGGGAGGTGCTCTCGATCACGCCACCCCTCACCATCGAGGAGGAGACGCTCTCTTCCTCGATCGACCTCGTCTGTGCACTGCTCGAACGCGAAGGGGCGGCCGACTCATGAGTCCAGAGCACAGGCGCGGCATCGAGGCCGAGCTGCTGGAGTGGATGGCCGAGCGCCCGCTGCGCTTCGAAGAGGACCGCTTCGAGGGCCTGGCACGTCGACTCTTCGCGTGCCAGTACGCGGCCTGCCTGCCCTACCGGCGACTCTGCGATGCACGAGGCGTGACGCCGGAATCGCTTCGGGATTGGCGCGAGATTCCGGCCGTGCCCACCGGCGCATTCAAGGAGCTGAGGCTCAGCGGCTTCGACGAGTCCGAGACGATCAAGACCTTCCGGACCAGCGGCACCAGTGGCGGGCCACGCGGGGAGCTGCACCTCGACACGCTCGCCCTCTACGAGGCCTCGCTGATGGCCTCCCTCGACACTTATCTGCTGCCGGACCTCGCCACCGGCGCCCGGCTCAGGATCCGGGTGCTCGCTCCCTCCGGCGCGGCTGCCCCGGACTCCTCGCTCTCGCATATGTTCGAGGTCCTGCTGCGGATCCGCGGCGACCAGGCGAGCGGCTTCGCCATGGCTTCCTCCAGTCGAGGCGCCATGCTCGACCTGGACGCGCTCATCACCGACCTGGAGCACGCCTGCTCGGGCGACTCGCCGATCGCGCTCTGCGGAACGGCCTTTGCTTTCGTACATCTCTGCGATGCTCTCGAGGAGCACGGACTGCGCTACCCGCTCCCGCGCGGCTCTCGAATCATGGAAACAGGGGGATTCAAGGGACGCTCGCGAGAGGTCGCGCCACAGGACCTCTACGCCATGCTCACGCACTTGTTGGGCATCCCGGACAGCCACATCGTGAATCAGTACGGAATGAGCGAGCTCGGCAGTCAGTTCTACGACTCGGTCATCGTCGATCCGGCCGGGCCGCGCAGGAAGCTCGGTCCGCCCTGGGCCCGCGTGCGCTTCATCGATCCCGAGACCGGCCTCGACGCGGCGCCCGGAGAGGTGGGCATGATCGTGGTGCACGATCTCGCGAACACAGGCAGCGTAGCGGCCATCCAGACCGCGGATCTCGGCCGCGGCATCGCTGGAGGCGAGGCGGACTCCGCTGGCGGCTTCGAGATCCTGGGCCGGAGCCCGGGCGCCGAGGCCCGTGGATGCTCGATCGCCGCCGACCTCATGCTCTCAGCGCCCGGCGGCGCGCCGCCATGAGCGGCGCGATCACCTTCAACTGGCCGGACGCCGACCTCGAGAAGCTCGAGGCGGCGAGGGGCCGCCTGGAGGTCGCTGCGGAGCAGATGCGCGGGCGCCCCAGAGCGGAGATCGTGCGCGCCCTCGGCGCTGTGCTCGAGCATTGGCGCGATCCGGATTCCGATTCGCGCAGGCGAATCCTGGACGAGCACCCGGACGCGGCGGGTCCGGGGCGCGCGCTCTTCGCCGCCGGCCTCGATCTGGGTCTCGGACCATGGACCGCGCAGGCACTCGAGGGCGTCGTCGCGGACGAGCTCGGCCTCGAGGACGAGCGGCGCTCCCGGATCTCGCCCTTCGACTGCACGAGCGTGCTCCTCGCGGGCAGCATCCCGATGCCGAACATCCTGCAGACGCTGCTGCCCCTGATCCTGCGTTCACCGGTGCTCGTCCGGTCGGGCTCGCGGGATCCCGTCAGCGCGCGCCTCTTGAAGGCTTCGCTGGAGGCCGTCGACGAGATGCTCGCTCGCTGCATCGAGATCGTAGGGTTCGCTTCCCACGACGAGGCCAGCCTGCGCCGCTTCCTGGCCTCGGAGTGCGTGGTCGCCAGCGGCTCCGATCAGACCATCGGCGCGCTGCGCTCGGCCATGGGAGCGGGCAGGCTCGTCGCCTACGGGCACAAGCTCAGCGTCGCGGCGTTCGGCCGAGGCGCCTTCGAGGGCGCCGCCGCGGATGCGGCCTGTGATGCGCTCGCGCGCGATGTTGCACTCTGGAATCAAGGCGGTTGCCTCTCTCCTATCGCCCTGTACTGCGTGGGCGGCGACGCAGCCGTGGCGGAAGCCCTGGGCGAACGACTCTCTCATGCGCTCGAGACGCTCGAGCAGGTGTGGCCCCGAGGCGAGGTCGATCCCCGGATCGGGGCGGACATCGCGGCAGAGCGCGCCGAGGCGGAGCTCCGGGCGGCTGCGTCCGGATCGGGCCGGGTCTTCGCGAGCACCGGAACCACACACACGGTGGTGGTCGAGCCCGAGCCGGCGCTGCGACGGTCGCCACTCTGGCGATTCATTCGCGTTCACGCGCTCCCCGACGTGCTCGCGCTTCGGGAGGTGCTGGCTCCACATGCCCGCCACGTCTCCTGCGCGGCCTTGGCGGGCTTCGCTGGCGAGGAGGAGGCGCTCGCGATCGAGCTCTTCACGTCGCTCGGCGCATCGCGGCTCTGCCGACCCGGCCGCATGCAGGCGCCGCCGATCTCCTGGCGCCACGACGGACGGCCGATCTTGATTCCGCTATGTCGATTCGTCGACTTCGAGCTCGACTGAATCGACTCGCGAATGTGCGCTGCGTTTCGATCTGGAAGCCGGCAACGACGGCGAAGCGCGACGGCAGCTTGCTGGTCCCTTCCCACCAAGGCATGCGGGCGCAATCGCCCAGACGCCGCGCGCGTCGCATTCCGGACCGATCGCCATCGCCCTCTCGATCGGCATTGAGACTCAACAGCGGGTCGCCGTTCTCCGATGTGGGGACTGAGTCCACTCTGCAGTCAGCCCATCGAGGACAGACATGACCGACCGAAGCAAAATTCTCGTCGTCGACGATGATCCCGACACCCAGGCCCTGCTCAGCAAGCGACTGCGTGACAACGGCTATCAGGTCGTCTCAGCCGGCGACGG
>CAZQMY010000179.1:0-11093 GCA_964594405.1 uncultured Spirochaetaceae bacterium
GGGGAGCGCCTGCTCGGGCCGCCCGCCCACCGCCTCGGCTGCGGCCATCGCGAAGGCCGGGCGCAGCCGCTTGCCGCCGGGGAAGACGAGATGGCGCATGGCGGCGGCGAGCGCATCCGGAACGGCGCCCCCGCCCACCACGGGCAGGAGTCCTTCGAGCACCGCATCCACCAACGGTGTGCGGTCGGCGAGGTATCCCTCGGCGTCCACGCTCATCGCCTCCTAGGCCCAGTCATCATCATCGTCTTCGTCTTCGTGTTGCTCGTCGGACGCGGCTGCTCCTTCATCCGGATCCAGGAAGGGCCGCGCGACGATGGCATTGCCTTCCTCCACCAGCACGTCGATGCGCCGCTCGGCCTCATCGAGGGCACCCGCGCAACGCTGAGCGAGGCGAACCCCCTCCTCGAAGCGCGCCAGGGCATCGTCAAGCTCGAGCTCGCCCTGCTCGAGCTCGTCGACCACCGCCTCGAGGCGCTGCATGGCCGACTCGAAGCCCATACCGCTCGCAGCTCCGTCGCCGGGGACATCGCTCCCCGCTTCGACGCCGGCCTCGGAACGCATCTCGGATCGACTCATGCATGAATCAAGCTACCCCATGGGCTTCGCGAGCGTCAATCACGGAGTCCGGCGAAATGACCGATCCTGAAGCACTTTTGCCGTGTCCTGCGCGTCTGTGGCGGGAGCCACGGCGCGCAGCGGGATCAGCCTTCTCCGTCTGCTCCGTCTGCCTCGCGCCGGGCGCGAATGTGGCCCTCGGCCAGCCGAAGCGAGAACACCTCCCCCTCGTCGAGATCGGAGGGCATCTTCACCACTCGTCCGTCGGACTCACGGGTGGCGAGGGCATAGCCCCGACCGAGCACGGCCAACGGCGAGAGCGCGTCCAGACGACCGGCGAGTCCGGCGAGCTCACGCCGTCGCCGGGCATGCAGCGCCTGCGCGGCGGCGGCCATTGCGCGGAGCGCGCGCTCGACGCGAACGCGTTGTGCAGCGAGCCGGGCGCGCGGCGCGAGCAGCCGCTGGGCTGCGCGCTCACGGTCGTGCGCGCTCTTCCGCGCTCGGAGCTGCGCCCGCATCGCGGCGCACAGGCGGAGCCAGTCCCGCCGCAGCTGCGCGACGAGGGCGCTGCGATCCGGCAGGGCGAGCGCCGCGGCCGCCGAGGGCGTCGGGGCGCGGGCGTCCGCCACGAAGTCGGCGATGGTGAAGTCGGTCTCGTGCCCCACGCCGCTGATCACGGGCACCGGGCAGGCCGCCATCGCGCGGGCTACGGACTCGGAATTGAAGGCCCAGAGGTCCTCCAACGATCCACCGCCGCGCACCAGCAGGATCACGTCCACCTCGCCCCGGCCGGCGAGCAGCGCGATCGCCGCGGCCACCTCTTCGCCCGCCCCCTCCCCCTGGACTCGCGTCGGCGAAATCAAGAGCGGCGTACCGGGCGATCGCCGGCCGCTGACGTGGATCACGTCGCGGACGGCCGCGCTGGTGGGCGAGGTGACGACACCCACGCGATGGGGATGCTCGGGCAGGGGACGCTTGCGCCCTTCGTCGAAGAGACCCTCCGCTTCGAGACGCGCGCGCAGCTGCTCGTAGGCGAGCTGCAGGGCGCCCTGCCCCACCGGCTCCACCCGCCGCACCACGAGCTGCAGATCGCCGCGCGCCTCGTAGATGCCGACGTCTGCGTAGACGTGCACCTCCAGCCCTTCCTCGAGCCGGAAGCGCAGCCGCTGCGCCGCGCCGCGGAAGAGCGCGGCGCGGATCTGCCCGCGCTCATCCTTCAGCGTGAAGTAGGCATGACCGCTCCGCGCCTCGTGGAGATTGCTGATCTCGCCCGAGATCCAGATGCGACCCACCCGATCCTCGAGCAGGCCCTGCAGGCCGCCGAGCAGCTCCGACACGGCGAAGACGCGCCGATGCGCCGCTCCGCCGCGGCCACTCGCGCGTCCCAAGTGCAGCTACTTCGCGGAGGGCGCCGGCGAATCGGCCCCGTCGGCGGCCGGCGACGCAGCGCCCGCTTCCGAGAGCGCCGCCTCGGCGGACGCTGTGGGATCGGCCTCGGCCCGACGCTCGCTCAGGCGCTCGAAGTAGATCCAGCTCTTCAGGACCTCCAGCGCGCGGGCGAGCATCTCGTCGCGCGCGAGCGGATCCTCGTCGGTCACGTCGGCATCGGCCTCGGGCTCACCCTCGGCCGTCGCGTCGGCGTCGTCCTCGTCGCCCTCCGCGGCCTCGTGCGTGAAGTGTCCCTCGAGATCCCGCTCGCGCATCCTTCGGGGCGACTGGCCTGCCTTGCGCTCACCGGGTCGGACTTCGATGTCGGGCACGATGCCGACCTCCTGGATCGATCGGCCGGAGGGCGTGTAGTAGAGCGCGGTGGTCAGGCGCAGCCCGGCGCCTCCCTCGAGCGGATAGACGGTCTGGACCGAACCCTTGCCGAAGGTCTCGATGCCGAGCACGAGGGCGCGGCTCTGGTCCTGCAGCGCCCCGGCCACGATCTCGCTTGCGCTCGCGCTGCCGCCATTGACCAGCACGACGATGGGATAGGCGTTTTCGTCTTCGCCGGGCCGCGCCATGAAGTCCTGCCGCTGGCTGTCCTCGCGGCCCTTCGTATAGACGATCAGGCCGCTCGAGAGCCAGTGGTCGGCCACGTCCACGGCCTGGTTGAGCAGGCCGCCCGGATTGTCGCGAAGGTCCACCACCAGGCCGGAGAGGGAGCCGCCCGCCTCCTCCAGGATCTCGCGCAGCACCTTCCCCACGTCTTCACCGGTGCGCTCCTGGAAGGCGCGGATGCGCAGGTAGCCGTAGCCCGGCTGCAGCAGCTCGCCCTCCACCGAGGCGAGCTGGACGACGTCGCGGCGCAGCGTGAAGGAACGTGGCTCCTCGAAGCCCGCGCGGAAGATCTCGATGGTGATCTCCGTGCCCTTCTTGCCGCGCATCAGGGTCACTGCCTCGAAGAGCGTCATGCCCTTCGTGCCGCGGCAGTCCTCTCCCTCCTCCCAGTCCTCGGGCACCTCGGTGGGACAGATGGCGACGATCTGGTCCCGCGACTCGATGCCCGCGCGAAAGGCGGGCGTGCCCTCGATGGGCGAGACCACCTCGACGAAGCCCCCCTGCTCCTTCGTGATCTCGATCCCGAGGCCGTGGAACTCGCCCTTGGTGTCGACCTGCATCTCCTCGTACGCGTCCGCGCTCATGTAGGCCGAGTGTGGATCGAGCTCGTAGAGCAGGCCGCGCACGGCGCTCTGCAGCAGATCGTGCTCGTCCACCTGCTCGACATAGTTTCGACGCACGATGTCGAGCACGCTGGAGAAGAGCGCCAGATCGCGATAGCGGGTGCTGCTCGCCCCGAGGAGCAGCACCGCCAGGAGCGCGACGCCCGCGCCGAGGAGGAAGGATCGAAGGCCGTGCCAATCGGTTCGCAAGCGGGGACTCCCGGGTCGAGGTGGCGCACGTCGCTCGCGCCCGCAAGCGGCGGCGCCTCGGAGGCGGCGATGCTACTCGAGCCACTCCATCGGATCCATGGGCGAGCCCGCCTGACGCAGCTCGAAGTAGAGCCCGGGACCCGAGAGGGAGCCGGTCTCTCCCACTGTTCCCAGGGTGTCGCCCGAGGCGACGATATCGCCGACCTCGACGAAGACCTCGTCCAGATGTCCAGATACAGTGAAGTAGGCATCCCCGTGATCCACGATCACGATTTTTCCGTAGCCGCGAAACCAGCCCGCGTAGCGCACCTGCCCCTTGGCCACGGATCGCACGGAGTCACCGCGCCCGGAGGCCACCTCGACGCCCTTGCGAAAGACCTCGGTCTGATACTCCGCGTCCACGACCTTGCCGAAGCGTGCCCGTACCCTTCCCCTCGCAGGCCACGGCAACCGCCCCTTGCGACCGGCGAAGCCTGAGCCGTCGAGCCGGCCGCCCAGGGCGAGGGACTGATCACCGAGCGTCGCCAGGGTCTCCTCCAGGGCCCGAGCCGCTCGCTCCAGCTCGACCAGCAGGCTGCGCTCTCTCGTGCGATCACTGCGCACCGCGAGCATGAGCGCGTGCTTGGCCTCTCGCTCCTCCTCGAGCGCCACCGAACGCAGATCCAGATCCCGCAGGGCCTCATCCCGACGCAGCTCTGCGTCACGCGCCTCATCCTCGAGGCGGGCGAGCCGATCGAGCTCGCCCTTGTGTCGGCGCACCAGCGCCGCGTCGTAGTCGAGCAGGCGTTCGAGGGCGGCGACCCGGGCGAAGAGCTCCGGCAGCGAGCTGCTGGTGAAGAGCACGCGGATCGGTCCGACCTCGCCGGCCTTGTAGAGCGCCACCGCCCGCCGCGCCATGGCCCGGCGCGTGCGCTCGAGGTCCGCGCGAACCTGCTTCAGTCGGGGCGCGTACTCGGCGAGCCGCGCGCGCGCCTCGCGGGCCGCGGCCTTCGCGCGGTCGACGCTCCGCTCGAGAGCTTCGAAGCCCCGGTCGAGCGCCTCGAGCCGCTCGAGCAGATCGCGCTCGGCGGCCTCGTGCCGCCCCACGCGCTCGCGGCTCTCGGCGATGGCCGCCCTCAGGGCGTCGAGATCCTCCTCGCCCTCCAGCTCCGCCCGCGCCGAGCCAGAGTGGAAGACCAGGCCCACGGCCAGCGTCAGCGCGAGGGCCCTCGCGCGGGCGGGCCTCATCCCGCCCGCCCGCCGGCCAACGCGGCCGCAGCGCCGAGCATGCCGAGCCCCGCGCCACCGATCAGCAGGCGCACCATCTCCGGGACGAGGAAGAAGCGCGGCTCCGTGCTCCCGAGGAAGAAGGCGAGGCCGTAGCGATGCGCGGGCACGACCTGGTGGAAGCAGTGCCAGCGCTGCTCGAGCGCGAGCGCGCCGCCGATCGCACCCTGCAAGGTGCCTTCGAGGAGGAAGGGGACCCGGATGAAGGTGCGGCTGGCGCCGACGAGCTCGAGGATGTCGAGCTCGTCCTCGCGCGCGTAGACGCCGAGGCGGATGGTATTGGCGACGATCAGCAGCGCTGCCAGCGAGAGCACGCAGGCGAGCACGACGGTAGCGACACGAAAGAGTGATGCGGCTCGCGCGTAGCCCTCGATCCACTCGCGGCCGTGCGCGACCTCGTCGATGCCGGGCAGCCCATCGAGCGCCCGCTCCAGCACCGCGAGGCCCTCCGGCGTCCGTTGCTCCGAGTGCATCGTGATCTCGACGGACGCCGGCAGCGGGTTCTCCTCGAGCCCTTCGAGCAGCTCGGCACCGCCTGCCGTGGCGCGGAAGCGCGCGAGCGCAGCGTCCTCGTCGACCAGCTCCACCCGCTCGACGCCCGGCGCCGACGCAATCTTCTCGGCGAGCTCGGCCTTCTCGGCGGCGCTCAATCCCTGCTCGAGATACGCGGTGATGCGCAGGTCCTCGCCGAAGCGATCCATCAGACTGCCCATGTTCGCGGTGAGCAGCGCGAAGGCGCCCACCAGGAGCAGCGCCATCGCGATGGTCGCGATGGCGACTCCGCTCGTGACCCGACTGTCGCGCAGGCCGCGCAGGGCCGACATCACCAGGATGCGGATGATCACCAGCGCCCGCGTCACGGTGTGCCCTTCCCGCTCTCGTCGCCATCGGCGCCGCCGGGCTGCTCGTCGATCCCATCCTCCGAGGCCGCGTGCTGTTCACGACCCGCCGCCGGACGGTCCTCGACGAGCTTGCCGTCCTCGAGTCGCAACACACGTCGGTGATAGCGCTGCACGAGATCGAGATCGTGCGTGGCGACGATCACCGTCGTCCCGCGCGTGGCCGCGGCGATCATCAGATCCATGATCTCGACGCTGAGCGCCGGATCGAGGTTGCCGGTGGGCTCGTCGGCCAGCAGGATCTCCGGCTCGCCCACCAGGGCCCGGGCGATGGCCACCCGCTGCTGCTCGCCGCCCGAGAGCGAGAGCGGCCGATCGTGGCGGCGATGGCTGAGCCCGACCTGCTTGAGCATGGCGAAGACGCGGCTTCGCGCCTGCCTGCGCGGTGTGCCGACCACGTCGAGGGTCATGGAGACGTTCTCCTCCACGGTCCGTCCGGGCAGCAGCTTGAAGTCCTGGAAGACGACGCCCACTCGCCGACGCAGCGCCGGAACGCCCCCGCCGCGCAGTCGCGCGATGTTCCGACCGAGCACGAGGATCTGCCCCTCGGTGGGACGCTCGGCGGCGAAGAGCAGCTCGAGCAGCGTGGTCTTGCCCGCCCCGGACGAGCCCGTGAGGAAGACGAACTCGCCGCGCCCCACCTCGAGGGTCACATCACGCAGCGCGTGGCTCCCGGCCATGTACGACTTGGAGACGTGATACATGCGCACCGGGCTCTCGCCGCGGCCCATGATGCGACCGCCCGTGCGACTCCCGAAGGTGCCCCAGACGCGTCCCGAGGCCTGCGGCTCCCCGCTCACTTTGAGGAGTGTTTCCGCTTGCGCGCATTCTCCACGAGGTAGTCCAGCACCACTTCGTCCAGTGGCTTCTGGCTCACGACACCATCTCCGAAGGCGCGGGCTATCCGCTCCCTGGGCGTTTCCGGCGCGCCGGCTTCGTCCCTCGCCACCGGCTGCGTGTCGAGCTGCGGCTCCGTGGGCGGCGGAATCGTATCCGCGCCGTCCAACTCGACCTCCGAGTCTCCGTCAGCGGGGAAGACCTCTGGGCCGAGCCGCTCCGCGATGACCGCGTCGTGCTCACTCCTCGAGAGCGCCTTCAGCATCTTCTTGTGCTGGCGCTCCATGAGCTCGCGGACCGCAGCGGCCACATCCGCGACGCCGAGCTTCGCCGAGTAGTCGACCTTTTCGGAGGCGATGATGTTGCCGCCATAGAACAGGTGCGTGATGACGTGGGGGTTGTTGCGCCCACTGTCCTCGGTCTGAACGTGGAAGAGCACGCCGCGATGGCGAAAATTGGTGTTGAAACCGGATAGCATCGCGTGCTCGTTTTTCCCCGCTCTTCCCGACCTTGCGTGGAGACTTGCCGATCTGGAAAGTCACCGCTGATTCTATAGGGCTGGGGCCCGGGCGCACCCGCCCACCCCACCCACCTGCCGGATTCGCCGACATGCGCCTCGCGTATCGGGTTTTCCCCCTTCCGGCTGAACTGCCGTGAGCCAGTTCACACTTCGCTGACCCCTCGGGATTCGTGCGCGAGACCGCAGCGCCTCCCAAATCCGACATGGTTGTCGAGGTTAATCCGGGTGCCTACTCTGGGCGGCCTGGCTCCGCGGGCCGAAGGTAGGTAGAGCAAGATGCGAATGGGCATGATCCTGATGAGCGGAAGCGTGCGCGGCGATGTCGAGCTCGCCCGGCGCGCCGAAGCCAGGGGCTTCGACTCGGCGTTCACCATCGAGTTCTTCAACCGCCACGGCTACGTTCCGCTCGCCGCCATCGCCATCGCGACCTCGCGCATCCGCATCGGCACCGCCATCGCCAACGCCTTCACCCGGGCGCCGCTGCTCCACGCGAGCGCCGCGATGGACCTCGACGAGCTCTCGCAGGGCCGCATGATCCTCGGCCTCGGCAGCGCCACTCGCCGCATGAACGAGGACTGGTACGGCGTGCCCTTCTCGCAGCCGGCGCCGCGGATGCAGGAGCTGGTTCGCGCGATCCGCGCGTGCTTCGCCGCGCGCGACGGCGGCGGCCTCCGCTTCGAAGGCTCGCATTGGAACCTCGAGGTCCCGATGTACGCGCGCCCCGGAACGGCGCGGCCGGAGGTGCCCATCTGGATCGCGGCCGTCAATCGGGGAATGGTCCGCGCGGCCGGCGCGGTCGCCGACGGCCTGGTGGGCCATCCGATCGCCACGCGCAGGTGGCACCGCGAGGTGACGCTTCCGCTCCTCCGCGCGTCCGAGGCACAAGCAGGCCGCGACCCCGGCGCGTGCGCCCTGGCGCCCTACGTGCTCTGTGTCATCGCCGACAGCCGCGAGCAGGCCCTCGCCGAGGCGAAGGGGCAGATCGGCTTCTACTACACCACGGCGCTCTACCACTCGATCCTCGACCTGCACGGGCTTCGCCACATCGGTGAAGCCTGTCAGAAGGCGCTGCGCAGCATGAACATGAAGGCCCTCGCCGAAGCGATCCCCGACCATCTGGTGGACGAGATCGCCATCGCCTGCACGCCAGACGAGGCGTACGATCGGCTCGCGCAGTGGAAGGATCTCACCGCCGAGCCCCTCTTCTACCCACCCTCCGTCGGTGTGCGCCCCGAACGCGTCCTGGACAACGCCCACGCCATTCTGGATGTCTTCGGCGGACGGGCCTAGTGACCAGCCCTTCCTGGCCGGACGGCTCGACCCGGGCAGCGCGATCCGGCACAGTATCTGCACCCCTTCCCCGCGGAGGCCACCCTCGGTGCGCGCACTCTCGATCCTCCTCACACTGCCCCTGCTGCTCGCGTTGGGCCCGCTCTCCGTAGCGGAGGCCGAGGTTGCGCCGGAGCGCTCGGCGCTGGTAATCGAGGCGATCCCGCCGGGTGAGAGTCTCGAGGAGAAGATCCGCGAGGGTCTCGAGCTGAACGCCCGGGGTGAGCTCGACGCGGCCGACGTCGTCTGGGCGGAGCTGCGCGAGCGCTTCCCGACCCATCCTGCCGGCGACCTCTACGCGGTCGAGACCCTGCAGTGGCGCAAGTCGCTCGACTTCACCGAGACGCGCTGGGATCGCACGATGCGCAAGCACGCCGAGCGATCGCTCGACAAGTGCAAGCGCATGCTGGCGGCCGACCCGGACGATCCCGACGTGCTCGTCCTCTACGGGCGGACGCTGATCCAGCTGATGCAGATCAACGGAATGGCGAGCAAGTACTACAAGGCCGGCACCCAGGGCGAGGAGGCCCGCAAGGCCCTCGAGCGGGCACTCGAGCTGCGCCCCGACTATCACGACGCCAAGCTCGCGCTGGGCAGCTACTACTACTACGCGAGCATCGCGACGCGCTACATCAAGTTCCTCACGTGGCTCTGGTTCGTGCCGACTGGCGAGCGTGACCTCGGCCTCCAGCTGGTTCGCGAGGCCGCCGAGAAGGGCGATCTCCAGCGCTTCGAGGCGCGCACGAAGCTCGCCCAGATCCTGATGTACATGGAGAAGGAGCCGGCGCTCGCCCATCCCATCGTGGAGGCCCTGGCGATCGAGTATCCCGACAACACCTATGTGCAGTTCGAAGTGCTCGAGGCGCGCTTCTTCGTGGGCGACTACGCCGGCACGATCCGCGCGGCCGAGGGCCTCGAGAGCAGCCAGAGCCAGCAGTTCGGCGCAGAAGAGCGCCGAGTGGCCGCGCGTGTCTGGCGCGCCCGCGCTCAGCTCCACATGGGCGAGCTCGACCAGGCCTCATCGACGCTCGCCCCCCTGGAGGCCAGGGTCGAAGCCGTCGCGCGATGGTCGAGGCGCTGGCTCCACCTGACCCGCGGCAATCTGCAGGACCTCTTCGGTGAGCGCGACGCGGCGCGGCAGTCGTACCAGCGCGTCCTGGAGCTGCGTTCGAAGTGGGGCGGCACCCGGCCGATCGAGGCCGCGCGCATGCACCTGGACGTGCCCTTCGCGCTGGCCGGCGTGAGCGTCGTCGACGGGGCCCGGGCTCGTTAGCCGAAGAGCCCAGAGTGCGCGGCGAAACGGCTCCCCACGATCACCACGGCGGTCACGATCACCAGCCCGTAGGCGCGATCGGAGCCGCTCGACTGCTCATCGGTGATCATCTGCGTTCCGAGTGATCCGAAGACGAAGACCACGAAGCCCAGGAGGCCGAGCACCAGGATCTGGAGCACCAGCTCGGGCAGCATGGGTCAGCTCTCACGCCCGTGGTCGGCGAGCCATCGCTCGACGCGATCGCGGCTCTCGCGGAATGGGGCGAGGCCGGCGAGCAGGAGCGCAGACGAGAGAATGTGCGCCACCGTCGTCGTAGAGAGCAGCGAGAGGTGGATCTGTTGCTCGTCGGCGAAGACGAAGTCCGTGACCCAGGCCAGCACCTGTGGGCCCAGCCCGAGGCCGACGAGGTTGATGATGAAGAGGTACACGGCCGACGCCTGCCCGCGCATCTGATTGGGCATGATCTCCTGGATCGCGGCGGGGGCGATGCCCCAGGGCATCGCCGCGAAGAGCGTCGCCGGGAGCAGCATCAGATAGGCGAGCTCGCCGCTCGGCATCAGGGGCATCGCAATGCCGAAGGGCAGCCAGAGCGCCGCCGCCGCGACGCCCACCCGCATCTTCGAATCACGATGGCCGCGGCGATCCAGGGCGTCACCGAGGGTGCCTCCGAGAATCAAGCCGATCGGTCCGACGATCATGCCCGAGAGCCCGAGGTAGGTGCCCGCCTGCGCAGGCGTCCAATCGTGCAACCGCATGAAGAAGGCGGGCATCCACGCGGCGGCGCCGTAGCCCGAAAAGGAGAGCAACGCGAAGCCGAAGCCATGGCAGAGCACGGTTCGTCTGCTCTGCCACGCATAGGCGAGGAACTCGCTCATCGGAACGGCGCGCGTCACCCACTCGCCCCTGGCGTCGCGCACCATGCCGACCCCGCGTCGCACTGGCTCCCTGAGCGTCAACAGGAGGAGGGTCAGAGGGATGGTCGGCAGCGCGATCATGAAGAAGATGATCTGCCAACCGAAGCGCTCGCCGATGTTCGGCACGGTGTAGGCTGCGCTGGGCTCGAAGAAGCCGGTCAGCTGTCCGCCCACCAGGTTCGCGAGCCCGCCACCCACGTAGATCCCCATGCCGTACACCGAAAGGGCCCTGGCGAGGCGGGTCGGCGGGAAGAGATCGGCGATGATCGAGTAGGCCGAGGGCGAGAGCGAGGCCTCCCCCACCCCGACGCCGATGCGCGCAGTGATCAGCTGGCCGTAGCTGCGCCCGAGCCCGAAGCCCACCGACGCAAGCGACCAGAAGAGCTGACCGATGGCGATCAGCCAGCGCCGGCTCATGCGATCGGCGAGCCAGCCCAGCGGCAGGCCGGCGACGGTGTAGAAGATCGCGAAGGCGGGGCCCATCAGGAAGCCGACCTCGGAATCCGAGAGATCCATGGTCTGCTTCATGGGACCGACGATCAGGCCGAGGATCTGGCGATCGAGGAACGAGTTCAGATAGATGCCCAGCAGCACGATCACGCAGTACCAGGCGTAGAAGCTCGAGGGATAGGGCGGGCCCTC
>CAZQMY010000180.1:0-11044 GCA_964594405.1 uncultured Spirochaetaceae bacterium
ACGCCGATCGCGCTGGCGGGCAGCGAGGATCAGAAGCGCGAGTTGCTGACCGCCTGTGCTGAGCGCTTCCTTCTGGTGTCCTTCTGCCTGTCGGAGCCGGGTGCCGGCTCGGACGTCGCGGGTCTGCAGCTCCTCGCCGAGCGGGACGGCGACGACTACGTGCTCAGCGGCACCAAGGCGTGGATCACGAACGGCGGCGAGGCGGATCTCTTCACCGTTTTCGCGACGCTCGATCGCGACGCGCGCCACAAGGGGATGTGCGCCTTCGTGGTGCCTCGCGATACGCCGGGTCTCGAGCCGGGCAAGAAGGAAGACAAGCTCGGCCAGCGCGCCAGCGACACCCGGGTGATCCACTTCGACGGCGTTCGGGTGCCGAGCGCCCAGCGGCTCGGCGAAGAGGGCCAGGGCTTTCCGATCGCGATGCAGACCCTCGACCGCACACGGCCGATGATCGGCGCCATGGCCGTGGGGATCGCTCGCCGCGCGCTCGAAGAATCGCTCGGCTACGCGGCCGAGCGAAAGGCGTTCGGGCAGGCGATCGGCGAGTTCCAGGCCGTTCAGTTCATGCTGGCCGACATGGCGAAGGACATCGAGGCGAGTCGGCTCCTCACGATGCAGTGCGCCTGGATGATCGACAACGGCATGCGGGCCAGCAAGCAGTCCTCGATGGCCAAGTGCTTCGCCACGGACGCGGCCATGAAGGCCACGACCGATGCGGTCCAGATCTTCGGCGGAAACGGATACACGAAGGAGTATCCGGTCGAGAAGCTGATGCGCGACGCCAAGCTGATGCAGATCTACGAGGGCACGAACCAGATCCAGCGCATGGTCATCGCCCGAGAGCTCTTCGCGGGCTGAGGGTCATCCGGCGAGGAGCCCCCGGGTACACGCGCCGCCGGCCGGACCACGAAGCGGCTCGGGGGCCGCCCGAGCGGGGCAGTCGCCGACGTCCGACATGCATCGGCGGTGATCCCGCCTCGGACTCCATCGCCGATTGCGTACGTTCGTGAGGGGGCGCCCGGTCGACGCTCGGGGCTTGCGGTGGGACCGTGCCCGCCCGGCACGCGAGCCCCGGTATTCCCGGCCCGACTGCGCTCGCGCCCGGGCCGGGGCTCGATGATGGAGCCAGGAAGGCATCCGCGACCGAGCGGGTGCCCGCCCAGACCCGCCGGGGGCGTACGTGCGCAATGCGCAACTCCCCAGATGTGCGGGGCTTTTCTTAGACACCCATGCACCGGGTTGATAGACTCCCGGCCCGGCTGACGCGAGCTGTCTTCCGCACCCCTCTTCCCCATCGAGCTGGAACACCCGGCGCTGCGAGCGAGTCGCTTCGTGCTGCGTTGGACGGTTGACGGTGGAGGTTGAAGGGTGGAGGGTGGACGGCCGATCGGCGGCTTCGCCGACGCTGGGGTCGCGGGCACCATCTTCGGGCCCTACGAGCCATGAGAGGAAGTTGCAGTGAGCCTCAAGGACAAGGCCCTCGCGTATCACAGCGAGGGGCGGCCGGGCAAGATCAAGGTCGTGCCCACCAAACCGACGGTGACCGCCGACGACCTCTCACTCGCCTACACGCCGGGCGTGGCGAAGCCCTGCCTGGAGATCCAGCGCAACCCCGACGATGCCTATCGCTACACGGCCAAGGGCAATCTCGTCGCGGAGATCAGCAACGGCACGGCCGTGATCGGCCTCGGCAGCATCGGCGCGCTCGCGGGCAAGCCGGTGATGGAAGGCAAGGGCGTCCTCTTCAAGCGCTTCGCGGACATCGACGTCTTCGACATCGAGATCGACAGCACCGACCCGAAAGACGTGATCCGTACCTGCGAGCTCATCGCGCCGACCTTCGGCGGCATCAACCTCGAGGACATCCGCGCCCCCGAGTGCTTCGAGATCGAAGAGGCCCTCAAGGAGAGCCTCGACATTCCCGTCTTCCACGACGATCAGCACGGCACGGCGATCATCTCTGCGGCCGCGCTCATCAACGCCCTCGAGATCAACGGCAAGAAGATCGACGAGGTGAAGATCGTCGTCTCCGGGGCCGGCGCCGCCTCGATCGCCTGCATGAAGCTCTACAAGGACCTCGGCGTGAAGGCCGAGAACATCCTGATGACCGACAGCCGCGGCGTCATCTACAAGGGCCGCGGCGACGGCATGAACAAGTACAAGGAGGAGTTCGCCGCCGAGACCGACGCGCGGACCCTCGCGGACGCGATGCGGGGATGCGACCTCTTCGTGGGCCTGTCGATGGCGGGCCTGGTGACCCCCGAGATGGTCGCCAGCATGGCCGACCACCCCATCATCTTCGCCATGGCGAACCCCGACCCCGAGATCACGCCCGACGAGGTGAGCGCCGTGCGAAACGATGCGATCATGGCGACCGGGCGGTCCGACTTTCCCAACCAGGTGAACAACGTCCTGGGCTTCCCCTTCATCTTCCGGGGTGCACTCGATGTGCGGGCCAGCGCGATCAACGAGGAGATGAAGGTGGCGGCGGTCCACGCACTGGCGGAGCTTGCGCGTCGCGGTGAGGGACTGCCCGAGGTCGTGAGGCGGGCCTATCCGGGTGAGGGCTTCGAGTTCGGACCCGACTACATCATTCCCAAGCCCTTCGACTCGCGCGTGCTCCTCTACGTCGCGCCCGCGGTCGCCCAGGCGGCCATGGACTCGGGCGTCGCCCGTGTGCCGCTGGATCTGCGCGAGTACCAGACACACCTTCGCCAGATCGTCGGCGACATCTCCCGGCTCTAGAGCTGATCCACCTGGCGGATCAGCGCTCGAACCCCGATTCTCGGGGAGGTTCGCGAGGCAAGGACCGAATGCCCATCCTGCCCATTCTCATGCGAGATCCCACTGGAGTGAGATCTTGCGTGAGGCCCCGCATGGCTGGATGGCGCTCGAATCCTGGCGCCACCACCGCTCAGGGGCATTCGAGCGGGCCTCGCAATCGACGTTCCGGGGCCGGGGGGCGATGAGGTCGACGCCGGAGCCGTGGGCTTCATGGCCATCTGCAGAGGTGGGCCCGGGCAGGGGGTTGGCGGCTCGCTCGCGCCGCGGGAGGCTCGTTTGTGCGCATTCGGAAGGTGCTCATCGCGAACAGGGGTGAGATCGCGGTGCGTATCGCCCAAGCGTGCCGAGCGATCGGCGTCGCGAGCGTTGCGGTGTACTCCGAGGCGGACGCGGGCGCGCTGCACGTCCTGGAGGCCGACGAGGCCCTCGCCATCGGGCCAGCGCCGGCCACCGAGTCGTACCTGAGGATCGACCGGCTCCTGGAGGCGGCCCACCGCTGCGGCGCCGCCGCGGTCCACCCGGGATACGGATTCCTCGCGGAGCGCCCAGAGCTCGCCCGCGCTTGCGATGCAGCCGGTCTCGTCTTCGTCGGACCGGATGCGGACGTGATCGCCGCCATGGGGAGCAAGCTCGAGTCGCGAGCACGCATGCATGCAGCGGGTGTGCCGGTGGTTCCGGGCAGCGGCGAGATCGAGGCCGGAGCGGGGGACGAAGCGCTGCGTGAGGCGGCCGATGCCGTGGGCTACCCGCTCATGGTGAAGGCAAGCGCCGGTGGCGGCGGGCGCGGGCTGCGCCGCGTCGCGTCCCGCGATGAGGTGCCGGCGGCCTTTCACGCGGGAGCGCGCGAGGCCCGGCAGGCCTTCGGCGATGGTGCGCTCTACTTCGAGCGCTGTATCGGGTCCGCGCGACACATCGAGGTGCAGATCCTGGCCGATGCCCACGGCGGCTGCATCCACCTCTACGATCGCGAGTGCTCGATCCAGCGGCGCCATCAGAAGCTGGTCGAAGAGGCCCCCGCGCCGCTGCTCGAGCCCGAGATCCGACGCGCGCTGCACACGGCAGCCCTGCGCGCCGCCCGTGCGGTCGGCTACTGCGGCGCGGGCACCTGCGAGTTCCTGCTGGCCCGGAGCGGCGAGGCCTTCTTCCTCGAGATGAATACCCGCATCCAGGTGGAGCACGGGATCAGCGAGCTGATCTGCGGGGTCGACATCGTCGCGGAGATGATCCGGGTCGCGGCGGGAGAGAAGCTCGGGGTCCGGCAGGAGCAGGTCGCGCCTGATGGACACGCGATCGAGGTTCGCGGCTGCGCCGAGGATCCCCGCAAGGGGTTCATGCCCGCTCCGGGAGCGCTCGTCGTGCACCGACCGCCGAGCGCCCCACACGTCCGGCTCGACGCCGGTGTGCGCGAGGGCGATGTCGTGTCGCCCCACTACGACTCGCTCTTCGCGAAGCTGATGGTCCATGGTGAGGATCGCGAGCAGGCGATCGAGCGCCTCGGGGCGGCGGTTCGGGGCTATCGGGTCGGCGGCACCGCGACCACGCTGCCGCTCTTCGCCCGCCTCGCCGAGCACCCGGCCTTCGTCTCGGGTGACTACGACACCACGTTCCTCGATGCACATCTGTCCGAGATCCTGCCGCGGCCCGATCTCCACACGCTCTGCGACGCCCTCGCCCTCGCGGCCCTCGCCGCTCGCAGGTCCGAGCCCGAGGTCGACCGCTTCGCGTGCAAGGCGATCGGGCTCGACGGACTGTCGGGCGTGCCGCGTCACGTGCGGATCGACGGGGCGTCTGGTGGAGAGTCGTCTGGTGGAGGGCCGTCTGATGAGGGGTCGTCCATCGTCCGCTTCGAGGGAGGCGGATCCACACCGACGCGTCGGGTCGACTGGCCCGAGCCCGCCTGGGGATTCGCGGCGGTGGAGATCGACGGCCGCCCCCTGGAGGCGGCCGTGGTGGCGCTCAAGCGGGGCATCGAGGTGACGCTGCCCGACGAGCGGATCGTCTTCCTGCTCGCGCCAGAGAGCACCGAGGGGGCGGAGGGATGAGCGACACGTGCGGGGCAGCAGACGCCAATGTGGAGATCGAGCGGAAGTTCCTCGTGCGCGGCGCGCCCTGGCGGGAGGCGAGCCGCAAGGTGGCGATCGCCCAGGGCTACCTCGGTCGAAGCGAGGGCGCGGTGGTGCGCGTACGCGTGGCGGGCGATCGCGGCTGCATCACCGTCAAGGGGCGGAGCGTCGGCTTGCGGCGGAGCGAGTTCGAGTACGAGGTGCCGCGTGCGGATGCCGAGGCGATGCTCGAGCTCTGTCTCGAGCCGCCCGTCCGGAAGACGCGCTACTTCGTCGAGTACGCTCGCCATACCTTCGAGCTCGACGTCTTCGAGGGAGAGAACGAGGGGCTCGTCACCGCCGAGGTCGAGCTCGCGAGCGAAGAGGAAGCGTTCGAGAGGCCGGAGTGGCTCGGCGATGAGATCAGCCACGATCATCGCTACGCGAACTCGAACCTGGCGCTGCGTCCCTTTCGCAGCTGGCCCAGCGACTGAGCCCCGGTCGGGCGGCGCTCCGCCTACTCGACCGCGGCCTCGGCGGCCTCTCGCGCCTGGCGCTTGCGCGCCCGCCGCTCGGGATCGAAGACCCACGCCACCCCCACGCCGAGCAGATAGAGGGTGATCATGGGCAGCGCGAGCAGGATCTGACTGACGAAATCGGGCGGCGTCAGGATGGCGGCCACGACGAAGATGATGAGCACCGCGTAGGGGGTACCGCGGAAGAGCTGCCGGGCGCTCAGGATGCCGGTGATCGAGAGGAAGAAGACGAAGATCGGCAGCTCGAAGGCCACGCCGAATGCGAGGAAGAGCCGCGTGGTGACCGAGAAGGCCTCGCGCATGGTCCAGTTGGCCACCACGAACTCGTTGCTGAAGCCCGAGAGGAACTCGAAGACGATCGGGAAGACCTGCGAGTAGCCGAAGACGGCTCCGCCCACGAAGAGCAGCGTAGAGGCGAAGACGAAGGGCAGCACCGCGCGCTTCTCGTTGGCGTAGAGTCCGGGCGCGACGAAGCCCCAGACGTGCCAGAAGGTCACCGGCAGCGCGCAGACGAAGCCCGCGAGTAGCGCGCACTTGACGTACGTGAAGAAGATCTCGGTGGGCGCGATCGCCTGGAGGGCACTCTCATGCTCGGCGAGCGCATCGACGGCCGGCGCCATCAGGAAGCGGAAGATCTCCTCCTTGAACGAGTAGGCACCGAGGCTGAAGACCAGTGTCGTACCGACGATCCAGAAGAGCCGGGCTCGCAGCTCGGCCAGGTGCTCGGTGATCGGGGCCGGTTGGTCGGTCACGAGCCCTCGACTGCCCCACGCGCCTTGGCGGCTTCCCCTGGCGCGTCGGGCTGCTGCGCCTCATCGGCGCGGTCCTCGGTCCGGGGGCGCGTCGGCCTGCTGTCCTCGGGCGCATCGGCGAGCTGAGGGGGCGGCCCCACTTCGGCCTCCTCCGAGGTGCGCGGGTCGGGCGGCGGCGGAGCGCCCCGGGGCGGAGGCGGATCGTTGAGCTCGAGGTTCACCGTGCGACGAAGGTCCGAAGAGGCCTTGCGGAACTCCGCCATGCCCTTGCCCAGGGTCCGCGCGAGCTCCGGCAGCCGCTTCGGCCCGAAGACCAGAAGCGCCACCACGAGCACGATGCCCAGCTCCTGGATGCCGATTCCGAACATGGTGCGAGCTTAGCAGGGCGGATGAGGACGCGGCCTCGCCATCGAGCCGGCGGGCAGGACGGCGCGCAGGACGGGGAAAAGGGCCGGCGGCAACCCCCCCGGATATACGCCGCCGGCCCCCACCCGAAGATCGGGGATCGGCGGCGCTCCCCAGCAAATCCGCCGATCCCCTACCCGCACTGAACCTTGGCGAAGCGTGCGCGGCAGGGGGCGCGCGCTCCTGCGATCTACGACCGACTAGCGGGCGGGATCTACAGTCACCACTCGACGCCCTTGCGCGTCTGCTCGACGTCGGCCCTCGCACGCGGAGCGCCGGACCCTTGCCATCCGGCTTCCGCCTGCTTCGAGCAGCGACAGGCCCACCCAGTAGCGCCCGTCGCTGCGTCCCTCGCACCAGACGACGCTTGCCAGCGCATCCAGGCGAGAGTGCCCATCGACATTGCGAACCGCGATGCGGAGCAGCTCGCCCTTTCGATGGCAATCATGGGTCAAGAGGCACATCCCGCTGCGCGACTCGTCGCGCATGAAGGCGACCCGGCGGTGCTGGTTGCGCTGGGCGCGCGGGAAGGGGCTGTACTCGACGATGCGCACCACGTTGTCGCGCTTCTCGCCCCGCATGCTCGCCCACTCGGCGAGCTCGAAGTCGGTCTCGGCGAGCTCCAGCTCGGCGCGCTCACGGGGGCTGAGGGACCTCGGCTGCTGCGGGAACTGCATCGGCATCATCGATCGCTCTCGACAAAGAGGGTGGCATCCAGGAGCGAGCGACGCGCGCGCGCGACTTCGCGCTCCTCCAGGGGCTCGGGCTCGGCGAGAGGCACACCACTCGAAACGATCCGGGCCAGGGTCTCGACGAGCTGCGGGTCGAAGCGGCTGCCCGCCTCGCGCCGCAGCGCGCCCAAAGCGTCGGCGCAGGAGAGCGCCTCGTCGGTGTCGACCGCGCGTGTCAGCGCGTCGAAGTGATCCGCGACCGCGATCACTCGTGCGAAGAAGGGCAGCGCGTCACCGCGCAGATCGCCGCTCTGGCCGAGGCCGTCGTAGCGGTGGTGATGATGGCGAATGGCCTCCGTCACCTGAGCGGGGAAGCCGAGGGGCTCGACCAGCGTCGCTCCCAGCGTGGGGTGCTGGGCGTGGTCGTCCCGCAGCCCATCGCTCTTGCGCTGGCCAGCGTTGGAGAAGCGGCCGATGCGCCCGAGGTCGTGCAGCACGGCGGCCATCCGCAGCTCCTCGACGTTCGCGGCGCCGCTGGCGCTGGCCAGCAGGTCGGAGAGGAAGGCGACGCGCCGGGCGTGGCCCCGCCGATTCGGCTCCTTGGCCTCCACGGACTCGGCCAGCGCCTCGAGGAACCGGTAGGTGCGATCGGCGGTCTCCCGCTCGCGCTCGCCCACCGGCACCAGGACCGGATCGGTGAGCGCGGCCCGCAGGCGCTGCTGCAGTGTGGGGTCGGCGTCGAGTCTGCCGAGCGCCGTGTCGGGGCTGGAGTCGCCGCCGAGCACCTCGGCGATGCCGTTCAGGAAGCCGAGCAGCTGCTCGCGACTCTGCTTTCGCGCGAGCGCACGGCGCAGGGTCGTCGAGACGAGCGCCACGTCGAAGGGCTTGGTGAGGTAGTCGAAGATGCCGTGGCGGATGCCGTCGACCGCCGTCTCCACGGAGCTGCAACCGGTGATGATGATCACCTCGACGTGCGGGAACTCACTGCGCACATGGCGCATGAGCTGATCTCCCTTGGTGCCCGGCATGTTGAGGTCGATGGTGATGGCGTCGACGGGCTGACTGCGAAGGATCTGCAGCGCCTCATTGGCGCTCTCGGCCGAGAGCACGTGGTGCTGCGGCGAGAGGATCATGCGCAGGGACTCGCGGGGCCCCTGCTCGTCGTCCACCACGAGCAGCGTGTCCTTGTCGCAGTTGGGGTCGATGCCCTCGAGCCGCGACATGGCCTCGCCGATCCTGTGGGAGAGCTTCGTGCGCATGCCATCCCCTGGAGCAAGGGGTGTGCCAGCGGTGAGAAAAAACTTCAGGCCGGCGGTAAGCCTTGAATTTCAAGGTGAATGGCCGCGAAGTTGCTGTTGCGGATCGGAATGCCGAGAATCGGACGGGTCGTACATGCATGTACGGCCCCCGGGAGACCCCCGCCCATCCAAGCGAAATCAAACACCTTTCTTCCAGTGTTCGCGATGGAACCGGCGATTCGGGCAGGTGTTCACCTGCGAACACCCGCGAGCCTCGCGCGGGGCACGCCCGTGCGAGTGCGGCGAGGAGATCACGCGCCGCGGGGCGGCTCGAGGGCGAAGCGATCCATCTTCAGCTTCAGCACGCGGCGGGTGATGCCGAGCTCGCGCGCCGCGTGGGTCTGATTCCAGTCGGCGCGCTCGAGGGCCTCGCGTAGGATCTCGGTCTCGAACTGCGCCACCGCCTCTTCGAAGGTGAGTCGCCCGCTCCGCCAGCTCTCGCGGAGCGCCTCCGCGTTGCCGGTGCTGCGGATGGCGAGCGGCAGATGCTCGAGCCCGATCACGTCCCCCTCCGCCATCGCGAGCCCGTGCTCGACGGCGTTCTGCAGCTCGCGGACGTTGCCCGGCCAGGCGTAGCCCTCGAGCGCCGACCGTGCGGCCTTCGAGAACGTCATCGGCCGAGGCTCTCCCCCCGCCTCGCGCTCCGCCCGCTGCCAGCGCTCGACGAAGCTCGCGGCGAGCAGGCCGATGTCCTCGCGGCGCTCGGAGAGCGGGGGCAGCTCGATGGGCACCACGTTGATGCGGTAATAGAGGTCGGAGCGGAATCGGCCGGCCTCGATCTCCGCTTCGAGATCGCGATTCGTGGCGGCCACGACCCGCACGTCCATCTCGATGGTCTGCGATCCCCCCACCCGCTCGATGGTCCTCTCCTGCAGGGCTCGGAGCAGCTTGACCTGCATGCTCGCCTCGAGCTCGCCGATCTCGTCGAGCAGCAGGGTGCCGCCGTCGGCCGCCTCGAAGCGGCCGATGCGGCGCGCGGTGGCCCCGGTGAAGGAGCCCTTCTCGTGGCCGAAGAGCTCACTCTCGATCAGCTCGTGCGGGATGGCGCCGCAGTTGACCGCCACGAAGGGGCCCTTCGAGCGGCTCGAGAGCTGGTGGATCGCGCGAGCGGCCAGCTCCTTGCCCGTGCCGCTCTCGCCCGTGACGAGCACGGTGGCGCGGGCCTTCGCGACCCGTTCGATCTGGCGGAAGAGCTCGCGCATCGGGGCGCTGCGGCCGACCATGTCGCAGAGCTGCTGCCGATCGCGCACCTCGTCGCGGAGGACTTCGACCTCGCGCACCAGCGAGCTGTGCTCGAGCAGCTGTCGGACCTTGATGCGCAGCGCGTCGAGCTCGAAGGGCTTGGTGACGAAGTCCGCGGCGCCGAGCTTCATGGCCCGAACGGCCACTGCGACCGTATTGGTCGCGGTGAGCACGATCACCGGCACCTTCACCCCGCGCTCACCCAGCTCGGCCAACAGGTCGAGCCCACTCCGCCCGGGCATCACGACGTCGAGGAGCACCAGATCGGGCGTCGCGCGAGCGATCTGCTCCAGCGCCGAATCGACGCCCTCGGCCGTCTCCACCTCGCACTCCGACTTGAGGAGCATGCGAAGCGACTCGCGGACCGAGGCTTCATCATCGACGACGAGCACCGTAGGCATCGCACCAAGCGTATCAAACCGCGTGCCCGTGGTCGGTCGGATCGCTCAGGCGGGGGCGGGCAGATCGATCACGATGACGGTCTCGTGGGCGTCGGTGGTGTCGACGGTGAGGCTCCCGCCGCCCGCCTTGACCACGGCCTCGGCCATCACGAGATCGAGACGGGCCCTGCCGGCGACCGCCTCGCTCGCGACCTCCTGCGGCGCCTCGCCGGCCGTCGCGCTGGAGGCGCATCGAATCAGGACACGGACCGTGGGCGCGCCGCTCGACCCCGAAGCGTGATGGCGCGATGCGATATAGATGTCGCCCCGATCGGAGACCTCCTCGAGGGCGCGGTCGAGCAGCCCAGCGAACGCTTCGCGCAGCTGACCGGGATCGCCGAGCGCGTAGGGGAGGTTGTGGTCCAGCTCCTTCAGCACGAGCAGCCGGCGCGTGCGGATCTGCTCGGTGCGCTCGGCCAGCAGGCTCTCGAGCACGTGCGCGACGTCCACCGGCTCGCGCTTCGTCTCGGCGGCCTCGACCATGCTCTGCAGACGTTCGACGGCCTCGTCGATGCGGCGCACGTCGCCGCTCACCAGCTCGCGGAAGTGTTGACGGAACTCCGGGTCGTCGTAGTGGTCGGGAAGCAGCTCGGAGAAGGTGCGGATCGAGACGAGCGGGTTGCGGACCTCGTGCGCCACGGCGCGCACGAGACGGCGCAGCTCCCCGGCCTGCGCGGCTTCGCGCCCTGGTTCATCGACCGCCGCTGGCCGGGCGTGCGCACCTCGGTGGTCGCGCGCACCTGGCTCATCGACGACGCCCTGGAGCGGGCGCTCGCGGAGGAGGTGCAGCAGGTGGTGGTCCTCGGCGCCGGCTACGACACGAGGGCGTACCGCCTGCCGGCGCTGCGCGGGGTTCCCGTCTTCGAGGTCGACC
>CAZQMY010000181.1:0-11021 GCA_964594405.1 uncultured Spirochaetaceae bacterium
CGCTTGCAACGAGGCCATGGGCCGGGCGGGCCTCGAGATCGACGAGATCGACATCATCCTCCTCGCGACGCTCTCTCCCGAGCACGACTTCCCCGGCCCCGCCTTCTTCCTGCAGGAGAAGCTCAAGGCCGGCCAGACGCCCTGCATCGACCTGCGCGCCCAGTGCAGCGGCTTCCTCTACGCGTTGGACTTCGCCGACTCGCTGATCACATCCGGAAAGTACCGGCGTGTCATGGTCGTGGGCTGCGAGGTCCATTCGACGGGCATCGACATCTCCACCGAGGGCCGCGACGTGGCGGTGCTCTTTGGCGACGGTGCCGGCGCCGTGATCCTCGAAGCCATCGCGGCGAACGCCGGAGCGCCCGGAGTCCTCGGCGTCACGCTGCACGCCGAGGGCAAGCACGCCAGGCGGCTGTGGATCGACGCACCGGCCTCGGGCGAGACGCCCTCGCGCATCACTCACGAGATGATCGAGCAGAAGCGTCACTATCCGAAGATGGAGGGGAAGTACGTCTTCAAGCACGCGGTCACGCGCATGCCGGAGGTACTGCTGGAGTCGCTCGGCAAGGCCAGCATCAAGATCGACGACGTCGACCTCTTCCTCTTCCACCAGGCGAATCTGCGCATCAACGAGTTCGTCGCCCAGAAGCTCGAGATCCCGGAGAGCAAGGTCTTCAACAACATCATGCACTACGGCAACTGCTCGGCAGCTTCGATCCCGATGCTGCTCGCCGAATGCCAGCGCGATGGCCGGCTCCAGCCAGGGAACATCGTTTGCATGACGGCCTTCGGCTCTGGATTCACCTGGGGCTGCGCCGTCGTCCGCTGGTAGGAATCCGGGCGGGCAGCTGTACGGGCACCGGCACGAGAGCGGCTTCCTCCTCTGGCGCAGCGCGTCAGCCGGCCGCGCACGCGAGGCGCCAACTCCCTGAACCTTCTCGCATCGCCCGGTCAGTCGAGCGCCCTTGACGGCATGACGCAGCGTGTCTAACCTGATCGTAGACGCTCGGTGGATACGCATCCGCCGGTGCCGTCCGTACCCCATCGAGCGCCGCGCGCAGGCCATCGAGCCGCGGGGGGCGCGGGCGGGGGGCCACACCCGGCGACGGCCGGTCCAACAGCCCCTCGTCACGAGAGCAGCCGTCGAGGCGAACAGGAGAGAGACCATGGGCGAGAGAGCGAATTTCGTAGACGAGGGCTTCGAGCGCGTCCAATCCGCCTACCAGAGCGTGGAGGAGGAGATCCAGAAGCTCCAGAAGCAGCTTCAGGAGAGGACCGAGGAGCTGTCCGACGCCGCAGAGAAGCGATTCCGCAAGATCAGCGACGACGTCCGGGGCTACCCGGTGGTCAAACGCGCCGAGTCGCTGGCCGACGACGTGAGCAGCCGACTGGGCGAGCAGGGAAAGAAGATCGAGCAGCAGGTGACTGGGCGGCTCGAGCAGTTGCTCGGCGCCCTCCAGGTCGCCTCGCGAGCGGATATCGAGAAGCTCGACCGCAAGCTGAACCGACTGGGCCGCAAGCTCAACGCCATCGACAAGGCGCTGGCCGAGCAGGAGCAGCTGAAGCCGACGCCGAGCAAGCCGGATACGGCGGTGGCGGAGTAGCGCGCCGCCGCGGTCGACCGATCCGCACCTGGAAGGGCCCGTTGGCAGACGTCAGTGGGCCCTTCGTCTGTCCGGGCGGCATGGCTTCGGAACGATCCGCTAGGATATGGGGCCGTCACCACCAATCCCCCGCCGGCGGCTCCACGAACCACCCCGAGCGTGCACGCCGGCTCGTCCCCATCCGCGATCCGCTGGAGAAGCCCGTGGCCGAATACACCTCCCCCGATTTCCTGCAGCTCGACGACACGCAGTTCAGCGACGAAGAGATGATGGTGCGTCGGAGCACCCGCGACTGGGTCAGCGGTGAGTTCATGCCGCGCATCCAGGAGCACGTCCGCCAGGACGGATCCTTCCCCATGGAGCTCGCGACCGAGATGGCCGAGCTGGGCATGTTCGGCGCCAATCTCGCCGGCTACGGCTGCGCGGGCATGAACAACGTGGCCTACGGGCTGCTCATGCAGGAGCTCGAACGCGGTGACTCGGGTCTGCGCTCCTTCGCGTCGGTGCAGGGCTCGCTGTGCATGTACCCGATCCACGCCTACGGGAGCGACGAGCAGAAGGAGAAGTGGCTGCCCGAGATGGCCGCCGGCCGCGTGATCGGCTGCTTCGGGCTCACCGAGCCCGACGCGGGCAGCTTCGTGTCGGGCATGGCCACCCAGGCCGAGCGCAAGGGCGATGGCTGGGTGCTCAACGGCGTCAAGCGCTGGATCACCAACGGGAGCGTGGCGCAGCTGGCCATCGTCTGGGCGAAGACCGACGAGGGCGTGCGCGGATTCCTGGTGGAGACGGATCGGCCGGGCTTCGAGGCGCGCGATATCAAGGGCAAGTTCTCGCTGCGCGCCTCGGTGACCAGCGAGCTCTTCCTCACCGATGTGGAGATTCCCGACGAGAACCGCCTGCCGCTCGCCAAGGGCCTGGGCGGTCCGCTCGGCTGCCTCAACCAGGCCCGCTACGGGATCGCCTGGGGCGTCACGGGTGCCGCGATGGCCTGCTACGACGAGGCTCTGCAGTACGTGAAGGAGCGCCCGGTACAGGGCGGCATCCTGGCCGGCAAGCAGATCACGCAGCAGAAGCTCGTCTTCATGCTCACCGAGATCACCAAGGCACAGCTGATGGCCCTGCAGGTGGGGCGGCTCAAGGACGCGGGCCGACTCCACCACACCATGGTCAGCATGATCAAACGGAACAACGTGGACATGGCGCTGCAGATCGCCCGCGAGGCCCGCGATCTCCTCGGCGCCAACGGCATCGTCGATGACTACCAGTCCATGCGCCACATGATGAACCTCGAGACGGTGCGCACCTACGAGGGCACCCACGACGTGCACACCCTGATCCTCGGTGAGCACATCACCGGGCACCGGGCCCTCTAGTCAGAGCCGACTCTGCCATGTCGCCATCATCTTCGGTCTTGCGGGAGACGTGGTGGATGTAGAGCCCGTCCTCGACGATCCAGACGGGTGCAGAGCGCAAACCCCGAAAGGGCACAGCGCCGATCCACCGTCTGCGATCGCCCTCCGGACACTCTCATGAGCGCGGTCCCCGAGGGCCGGGCTTCGCGGAGGCGTCGCATCGCGCCCGGCACAGCCCCTTCCTCGGAGAGCCCGACGCAGGCCCATCGTCGCGTCACCCGGGGCGGCGCCCGAGCCACCATCAATTGAGGCGTCTGCTTCGCCTCGGACGACGTCATGACCCGACTCCCCGAAAGCCGAAACCAGAGGATCGCCGCAGTCGGAGCGGGCCTGGTCCTGCTCTACGCCCTGGTGGGCTTCGCGATCGCGCCGCCGATCGCGCGCCGCGTGCTGATCGACGTCATCGCCGAAGAGACGGGTCACCGCGTCGAGCTCGAAGACCTGCGGCTCAACCCCTTCACCCTCGCCGCGCGCGCCGAGGGCTTCACGGTCTACGCCGACGACGGCCAGCCGATCACGGGCTTCGAGCGCCTCTACGTCAACCTGCAGCTCGAATCGATCTGGCGCAATCGCGTGGTGCTGGCCCGGGTCTCCCTGCGTGGGCCCAGAGTACGGGCCGCACTCTACGAGGACGGCCGATTGAACCTCGCCGCGCTGCTGCCGGAGTCGGAGCCGGAGGTCGACGCCGGTCGAGAAGCGGACGCCGAGCCGCTGTTCGTCGACGTCGAGCATGCCGTGGTCGAGAACGGCAGGGTCGAGTTCTACGACCTCTCGCAGCCCCGCAGCTTCCGCGTCGCGCTCACGCCCATCACCTTCGAGGTCCGCAACTTCAGCACCTCGGGCCAGCATCCGGGCCACTTCAGCTTCAGCAGTGAGAGCGACAACGGCGAGGTGCTCACCGTCAGCGGCAACTTCGGTCTCTCACCGATCTTCTTCGAGGGCAACTTCGGACTCGACGACATTCGCATGCGCACCCTCTGGGAGTACCTGCGCGACGAGCGCCTGGCCGCTTCGCCCGAAGGCCGGATCGACCTCTCGGCGGGCATCCGCCTGAGTCCGGGTGTGGCGGACGCGGGTTTGATTGCGGAGCTTCGCCATGGGGAGATCTCGATCCAGGACTTCGCCTTTACGCTCCCAGATCGGAACGAGCGCATCGCGCGAGTACCGCGCCTCGACATCGGGAGCGTCGACATCTCTCTCGGCGAGCAGACCCTCCGGGTCGGCGCCATCCGCTCCAGGGGCGCGCACGTCTCCGGCTGGCTGGAAGAGGACGGCCGCACCATCTTCGATCACATCCTCGATCCCGACCCCCAGCTCGGGGCCGCCCGCGAGCCGACCTCGCAGGCGGGCGAGTCCGTGGATCCGGCGCTCGAGCCCGACGCCGCGCCGCCCGAGCCATCGCGCCCCTGGCACGTACACGTCGCGCAGATCGACCTGCTCGCCTGGCAGATCGAGCAGCGCGGCCTCTCCGACGACCCACCCGCCCGGCTCCATCTCTCGGACCTGGACGTTCGCGCCCGCGGCCTGGATACGCGCCCGAATCAGCCTTTCGAGCTCGCCTTCGACGCCACGCTGGCCGCCAGCGATCCGGCGGAGCCGCTCGCAAACCCGGCCGGCGCTCTCGGCACGCTCGGCGCAGACGGTGAAGCGCAGGTCGACCCGCCGCGATTCGAGGGGCAGCTGTACGGGACGGCGCTCGCGCTCGGGCTGGCACAGCCCTATCTGAGCCGGGCCGCCCACGTCGCGCTGGCCGGGGGCACCCTCGACTTCGAAGCGAAGGCAGCCTTGTCCCTGGGCGCGGCCGAGGGCGAGACGCCCCCGCCGACCCTGCGCCTCGAGGGCGGGCTCGGCGTGCGGGGCCTCGATGTGCGGGTGCCCGAGCCAGGTCCGGTGGGGCTCTTCGACGACGCGGGGCGCGCGGGTCTCGCGCGGGCCTCCCGACTCCTGACGCTGCGTGCGCTCGACCTGCGCGGGATCGACCTGCGCGTCGAGGATCCGACCGCGGGGCGCGGCGGTGGCGGGCTCGGCATCCAGGAGGTCCGCGTGGAGGGTGCGCAGGGCACGGTCGAGCTGCTCCCCGACGGATCGAACGTCGCGCGCATCACACCGGGCAGCTCCGAAGACAGGCCGGCGGCGGATCCATCGCCCTCGACCTTCGAGATCCGAATGGACCGCATCGAGATCGTCGACTCGGCCGCAAGCCTGGACGATCGCACGGTGAAGCCCCCCTTCGAGCTCACCCTCGATCGGATCAGCGGCAGCCTCGAGGGCCTCTCGACCAGCGGAGGTCGATCGCGCGCCGATCTGACGGCGCGATTGCAGAAGGCCGCGGAGATCACCCTTCGCGCCGAGGGCTCCACCGGCGGCGCGCATCCCGAGGGTGTCGTCGACGTCGATATGACCGGATTCGGGCTGCCACCAGTGAGCCCCTACAGCGAGGGCGTAACGGGGTGGGGAATCGAGCGCGGCAAGCTCTCCGTGGATCTCCGCTACGCGGTGCGCAACGGCAAGCTGAAGGGGAGCACGGGCCTGCTGGTGGATCGCTTCGAGCTCGGCGCGAAGACCCGACGCAAGGACGTGAGCGTGCTTCCGATGCCGCTGGCCGTCGCGCTGCTCAAGGATCGCGACGAGCGGATCGAGCTCGATCTCCGCGTGAACGGCGATCTCGACGATCCGAGCTTCAGCGTCGTCGGCCTGATCGCCAAGACCCTCACCCTCGCCATCACCAAAGCCGTCGCCTCGCCCTTCGACGTGATCGCGGGTCTGGCCGGAGGCGAGGGCAAGGACCTCCAGTCGATCCACTTCGTCCATGGCGAGGTGGCGTTCGACGCGGAGCAGCGCGCCAAGCTGGCGAAGATCGCGCAGGTGCTCGATCAGCGGCCCAGGCTCGATCTGGAGATCGTGGGCGTCGCCGAGCTGGGTGGCGACCGGGACGCACTGGCGCGCAAGGGCCTGTGGAGTGAGCTCTCCGAGGGCGACGCCGGCGCAGAAGCGCGAGAGGCCGCGCTCCGCGAGGGCCACTACGCAGAGCGGATCGAGCGCGCCTACCGCGAGAGATACGGAGGCGCGCCCATGGCGGCCGACCTGCTGGAGTACATGCCGACGCTTCCTCTGGTCGCCAGCGGCGGCGCGGAGGTCCCGACGGAGGGCCTCGAGCTCGCCCGGGCGGCCGAGCAGCGCCTGGTGAGCGACGCCGAGGTGGCCGATCAGGCCCTCGAGGCGCTGGCCCGCGATCGCGCGCGTGCGATCCAGGCGGCGTTGCAGGGCGAGTTCGGCGTGGAGGCCGGGCGGGTCTTCCTCCCGATGGTGAGACTCGCCCCGGGCGGGGACTCGGCGGGCGAGACCCTGATCCTGCTCGAGCTCACCGCGCGCTGACCCAGCAAGAGCGTGCTCAGTCCGCGACCTCGGAGTAGCCGAGCTCGCGCAGCAGCCCGCGGATCTTCTCCGCCTCCCGCACCAGGCCCTCCTGCGAGGCGCCGTGATCGGCATTGTGGAAATCGAGATCAGTGGGAGAGAAGATGGGCACCACGTGGAGGTGGACGTGCGGCACCTCCATGCCGAGCAGGGTCACGCCCACCTTCACCGGCGAGTAGCCCCGATCGAGCGCCTTGCCGATGTGCTGGGCCACGGTGGCGACGTGCTGCCAGACGCCGGGCTCGAGGTCGACCCAGTGATCCTTCTCGTCCCTCGGAACGACGAGCACATGACCGGGCTTGAGCGGCGCGATGGAGAGGAAGGCGACGCAGACGTCATCCTTCCACACGAAGTGACCGGGCAGCTCGCCGTCGATGATGCGGGTGAAGATGGTGGGCACGCTGGACTCCTCGATGCTGGCGCGGTGAGAGGCGACCCGCCCGCCGCCTCGCGCGTGCGCGCGCCACGGGCACCCCGCCGGCAACCATCGTAGCCCGCGCAGCGGGGCCTGCAGCCGTGAGGCGGGGCTGTGTCCGATCCCTGCGATCGACGCGCCTCCATCGCGAGGCCCCCGCTCCGGGAGGGAGTCGCTGACACAGGGAAGGCGCGGCGACGCATCCGAGCGACTGGGGGAGCTGCTACCGTGCCCCCCTCGATCAGCCCCCCGAGCACCGCGAGTGCCCGGTCAACAGGCGCGCGGGACTTTCGCCAACGGCCCGCGGCCACTCGCCCCCGCGCCCTGCGCGGCCGAGAACCCAGGAAGAGGGAGCACGACAATGAGCAGGAAGGTCTACGTAGTCGGCGTCGGCATGACGAAGTTCGAGAAGCCCGGCGGCCGCGACTGGGACTACCCGGACATGGCCCGCGAGGCCGGGACCAGGGCCATCGAGGATGCGGGCATCGCCTTCGAGGACATCGAGCAGGCGGCCGTGGGCTACTGCTACGGCGACTCCACCGCCGGCGAGCGGGCCTTCTACGAGCTCGGCCACTCGGGCATCCCGATCTACAACGTGAACAACAACTGCTCCACGGGCAGCACGGCCCTCTTCATGGCCAAGCAGTTCGTCGAGGGCGGCCTGTCCGAGTGCGTCATGGCACTCGGCTTCGAGAAGATGGAGAAGGGCTCGCTCGGGATCAAGTACACCGATCGGACCATGGCGCTCGACAAGCACATGGCGGTGATGGTCGAGAAGCGGGGCTTCGGCGCTGGCCCGCCGACCGCGCAGATGTTCGGCAACGCGGGACTCGAGCACAACGAGAGGTACGGCACCACCCCCGAGCACTTCGCGAAGATCGGTTGGAAGAACCACAAGCACTCGGTCAACAACCCCTATTCGCAGTTCCAGGACGAGTACAGCCTCGAGGAAATCAAGAACGCACCGCAGGTCTACGGCCCGCTGACCAAGCTGCAGTGCTGCCCCACCTCCGATGGCGCCGCGGCCGCCATCGTCGTCAGCGAGGACTTCGTCGAGAAGCACGGCCTCCGGGGCAAGGCGGTCGAGATCCTGGGCATGTCGATGACCACCGACTATCCGAGCTCGTACGAGGGCAGCATGATGAAGATGGTCGGCCAGGACATGACGAGGCAGGCGGCGCTGAAGGTCTACGAGCAGTCGGGCCTCGGGCCTGAGAACGTGGATGTGGTCGAGCTGCACGACTGCTTCAGCTGCAACGAGCTGATCACCTACGAAGGCCTCGGCCTCTGCGAGGAGGGCAAGGCCGGCGAATTCATCGACTCGGGCGCCAACACCTACGGCGGCCGCGTCGTGATCAATCCATCGGGCGGCCTTATCTCCAAGGGGCATCCCCTGGGCGCGACGGGGCTGGCCCAGTGCGCCGAGCTCAACTGGCAGCTTCGCGGCGAGGCCGACGCGCGGCAGGTCGACGACGCCAAGGTGGCCCTCCAGCACAACCTCGGTCTGGGCGGCGCGGCCGTCGTGGCCATGTACCGCAAGCGCCAGGCATAGCCGTCGGAGCTGCGGTGCCGCGCGCCACACGGCGCTGTATGCGGCATCCTTCGATCCGACGGTGAGCAGGCTCGGCCCCGGAGGCGCACGCATCCGGGGCCGCGACTCTCAGATCGACGCCGAGCACCAGGCTGGCGCAGCGAGGAGCCGGCGGCATCGAAGCCGCAGACGTCAGGATCGAGCCCGAGGCTCAGCAGCTCTCGCCCGCACGACGTGTCGCCTTCTCGCTGGGCGACCACGTGGTGAACGTCTCGCTCTCGTCGATCTCGCTCGTCCTCTTCTATTTCCTCACCAAGACCGCGGGGCTCTCGCCCAACCTGGTGGGCCTGCTGGCCGGGGCCGCCCGTCTCGTCGACGCCTTCAGCGACCCGCTGATGGGACGCATCTCCGATCGGACGCGCACACGCTTCGGTCGCCGCAGGCCCTACTTCCTGCTCGGGGCGCTGCCCTTCGGCCTCTTCTTCTTCTTGATCTGGCAGGTACCCTTCCAGGGGCAGGCGTCGATGTTCGCCTACTACCTGAGCGTCTACATCGGCCTCGCCCTCGCCAGCACCGTGCTCTCGGTGCCCTATATGGCGCTGATCCCCGAGATGGCCTCCGACTACGACGACCGGACCTCTCTCAACGCCTATCGGTCGGCGGGCGCGGTCTTCGGCACGATGGTGGCCGCCAGCTTCATCGCCCTCGCCGGCGCGATGGGCGAAGGCGCCGAGGGCTACGCGCGCGCCGGCGCCACCATCGCAGTATGGCTGGTGATCGTCTGGCCGCTCGTCTTCCGCGCCAGCTTCGAGCCGCCGCCGCGCGACGACGTCGACCAGACGTCGCTGCTCGATGGGCTGCGGACGCTCCTCCGTCACGGCAACTACGTCCGACTCTGCATCTTCTTCCTCGCCGCGCGCATCTCGGTGGACCTGCTCGGGCTCGCCTTTCCGCTCTTCATGGCGGATTGGATGGGACGGGAAGAGGACATCCAATGGACGCTGCTCGCGATGCTCGGCGTCGTGGTGCTCTCACTGCCCGTCTGGCTGCGCATCGCTCGCGATCACGACAAGCATCGGATCTTCGTCATCGGATGCACCTGGTTCATCTTCTTTCTCGGCGTGATGGCCATCGCCGATGCGGGCTGGCCGCGCTGGCTGGCGATCACCATCGCGGGCGTGCTGGGGATCGGCTACGCGATGGCGGACCTCATGCCCTGGGCCATGCTGGGCGAGGCCATCGACGAGGACGAGTGGCAGAACGGCGAGCGGCGCGAGGGACTCTACAGCGGCGTCTTCACTTTCCTCCGCAAGCTCGGCGGCGCCACCGCGATCATGCTGGCCGGCTTCAGCCTGGAATGGGCGGGCTACGTGAAGGGAGACGTCCAGCCCGATCGGGCGCTCACCACGATCCGTCTGCTCACGACGTTGATTCCCGCAACCTTTCTGGTCCTATCGATCGCGCTCGCCTGGCGCTACCCCCTCGACCGGAAGGCGCACCTCCGGATCATCGCGGACCTCCAGGCGCGCGCCCGGGCGCGCCGGCGTGGCGGTACGACCGCCTGAGCGCCGGCGACGGCTCGCCGGGCATGGCCAGCGGACGCCCATGTTAGACTCTCCTCATGAGCCGGGCGGACGCGAGACTCAGCACCGCGGCCGAGCCTGCGTGGCCGGTTCGCGCGGGCTCGAGCGGTGTGGTCTTCCTCCTCGACGCGTCGAGCGCACTCGAGGAGCGCCTGCTCCGTGCATGGATGCAGCGCACGGCGCCACAGGGCGCCGACGCTCGCGCGCTCCGGATCCCGCCCTCCCGGCGAAGGAGCCGCGCAGCGATCCCAAGCGAGCTCGAGGCCATCGTCGCGACCGGTGAAGATCCCCTGCTGGCGCCGCTGCGGATCGCGTGGCTGCCCACCGAACGCGACGGTGAGCGCGCGGTCCGCCTCTCGGACCTCCTGATCCTCAGTGATCCGCGCGATCCGGGGCGCCTGCGTCAGGAGATCGTGCTTCGACGGGATCCGACCCGGGTGCGCATCGTCGCCGGGGAGCCCGCCACCGTGAGCGAGCTTCGGGCGAGATGGAGCGAGGCGGGCGGACACACGGGCGCGACGATGAGCATGGCCGTCTTCGTCGTCCGGCAGGCCACGCTGGCGCTCGAGCGCGCCGAGCGCCAGCTGCGCGGCGCTCGCTACAAGGTGCCGACGATGGTGGCCGAGGAGATCCTCGGTCGACCGGCCTTTCGGGGCGAGCTCGCACGCATCGCTCGCGAGCTCGACATGGACGAAGCCGCGGCGACCCGACGTGCGCAGGCGAACCTCCGCGAGATCGCGGCGACCCACGATCCCTTCGTCATCGACATCGTCGCCCATCTGATCCGCAAGCTCTACACGCAGGGCTACGGCGAGCGACTCCAATACGACCACGAGCAGCTCGCGGGCGTCGCGACCCTCTCCCAGCGACACCCGGTGGTCTTCCTGCCCACGCACAAGAGCAACCTCGACCACCTCGTGCTGCAGTACGCGCTCCACGAGAACGGCCTCCCGCCCAACCACACGGCAGGCGGCATCAACATGAACTTCTTTCCCGTGGGCCCGCTGGTCCGGCGAAGCGGCTCCTTCTTCATCCGCCGCAGCTCCCGGGTGGTTGTGCTCT
>CAZQMY010000182.1:0-11005 GCA_964594405.1 uncultured Spirochaetaceae bacterium
GGGGCTACGCCGAGGAGTACCCGATCAGCCGCTACGTGGTCGACGCGACGGTGCTGCCCATCTTCGAGGGCGTGAAGCCGATCCTCGAGCTGAAGGTGATCGGGGCGGCTCTGCTCGCGTCGTAGTCCGGGATCAGCTCCGCCGCAGCACCCGGCCGTGCCGGGTGCTCGCGGCGAAGCGCGCCTGCTCGAGCACCGGTGCGCCGTTGATCAGGACCTGCTCGATCCCTGTCGGCCGCGTCTGCGGCGCCCTGCGTGTGGCCCCGCAGCCGACCGTCTCCGGGTCGAAGACGACGACGTCGGCCGCCTGCCCCCGCGCCAGGCGCCCACGATCCCGGATCTGCATGCGATCGGCACAGAGCGAGGTCATGCGTCGCACGGCCTCCGGCAACGAGATGAGGCCGAGCTCGCGCACGTAGCGACCGAGGATGCGCGGGAAGGTCCCGAACGACGCGGGGTTGTCCACGCCCTGGCCGGTCAGGATCGTGTCCGTCTCGAAGCAGGTGAAGGGGTGGGCGAGCACCTTGCGCAGGCTCTCTTCCTCGTCGTCGCGACCGCTGTAGTTCCAGTTGATGATGCGCGTGTTCGGACCGAGCTCGTCGATCAGGTCGAGATAGGTCTCGCTCGCGTCGCGGCCTCGATCGGCGGCGATCTCCGCGATCGTGGCGCCCTCGTACTGCGTGCGCTCCCGATTGGCGGCCCAGAGGATCTGCGTATCGTCCCAGCGCATCCCCATCCTCGCGAAGACGCGGGCGATGTTGCCGCAGAGCCGCTCGCGCTGGCTCCCATCTCCGAGGGCGGTGCGCATGTCGGCCAGCGCCCAGGGCGGCAGGAAGACGATCAGCGTGGTGTTGCCGCCCACGTAGGGGAAGGCGTCCATCGCGATGTCCACGCCCTCCTCGCGCAGGGCATCGAAGTGCTCGAGCGTGCGATCCGTGGACGACCAGCTCGCATCGCCGACGAAGATCATGTGCGAGTGCTGCACCTTCACACCATGCGCGCGGAAGATGGCGCCGGTCTCGTCCAGCGCCTTGATGTTGCTCGGCGTGTCCTCGCCACGCACCGGCGCCGAGACGTAGCTGCGCGCGTGGGACGTATAGACGCCCCCGCGTTCGGCCAGAGGGGCCGCGAAGTCCGCCAGCTCCTCCGTGTCGCAGAAGGCACCCGGCGCATAGCCGAGACCGGTCGAGAGGCCGATGGCGCCGTGATCCAACGACTCGCGCGCCAGGTCGGCAATCCGCGCACGCTCTTCCGGCGTAGCGGGTGAGGGATCCATTCCCTTGATCGCAGAGCGGATCGCCCCGTGCCCGGCGAGCTGCGCGAGGTTGAGCGCGAGACCGCGGCGCTCGAGGGTACTCAGGAACCCGCCGACGTGGCTCCAGCCGTAGTCGAGGACGTCATCGTGCAGCAGCCGCCCGAGCCTGGGCAGCAGATCGACGTTGGCGCCGCAGCACGGCGCCGGCGAGCTGCCGCAGTTGCCGCCCACCAGCGTCGTCACCCCCTGCTCGATCAGCGGCGCGAGGATCTCACCATGAGTGCTCTGGGGCAGCACGAAGTCGCTGTGCGAGTGCATGTCGATGAAGCCGGGCGCGACCGTCTTGCCCGTGCAATCGATCTCGCGGGCAGCCTCCGCCTCAGCCAGCACGCCGACCGCTTCGATCTTCCCATGCCTGATGCCCAGGTCGCCACGCCGGGCCTCGGCCCCCGTGCCATCCAGGAGCTCACCACCTCGCAAGATCAGATCGAATGACATGGCCTCGCTCCTCCTCCCGACTCCGCGTCTGCCGGGCCCGAGTGGGCGCGGCTAGCCGCGCTGCAGGAATCGGGTCAGCACGTCGATCATCGGCTCCACGTCCGCCGTCCCCGCCATCTCGCGACACGAGTGCATGGCGAGCATCGGGTTGCCGACATCCACCGTTCGCACGCCGATGCGCGCCGCCGTGATCGGACCGATGGTGGAGCCGCAACCGAGGTCGGAGCGCGTCACGAAGTGCTGCGGCTCGACGCCGAGCTCGGCGCAGAGCGCGGCGAAGTGACCGGCGCTCTCGGCATCGCTCGCGTACGCCTGATTCGAATTCATTTTGATCACCGGCCCCTTGCCGATCACGGGCTTGTGACCCGACTCGTGACGATCGCTGTAGTTGGGGTGGACCGCGTGGGCCATGTCCGCAGAGATCAGCATCGAGCCCGCCATCGCGCGGGCCCTCCCCTGCGGCTCCCCGCCCTTGAATCCGGAAACGACTCGGTCGAGGACGTCTTCCAGGAAGCTGCCCGCTGCGCCCTGGGCGCTCCGGCTCCCCACCTCTTCGTGGTCGTAGAGGGCGAGCACGCGCGTGAAGCTCGCCGGCCCCTCCTCGGCCGCCGCGAGCAGCGCACAGAGCCCGGCATGGCTCGAGGCCAGATTGTCGAGGCGCGGCGCGCTGATGAATTCGCCTCGCCCACCGAACACACCCGAGGGCTGTGTATCGTAGGCCATCAGCTCGAAGGAGAGGATCTCCTCGGGCTGCGGATCGGCCAGCTCCTGGGCCCTCAGCTCGGTGGCGATCAGCTCCGCCATCGAGGGCGCGCCCTCCAGTCCGATCAGGGGCGCCATGTGCTGCTGGGGATTGATCTTGAGGCCCGACTCCGTGATCTCGCGAAAGAGGTGGATGGCGAGATTGGGAACGCGCAGCAACGGACGGGAGAAGTCCACGAGGAGCGTCTCGACCGCCTCACCGCCCCGCAGACTCACGCGCCCCGCCAACGAGAGGTCCCGGTCCAGCCAGGTGTGGAGGAGGACGCCGCCATAGGGCTCCACGGCGACCTGCTGATAGCCGTGGGCCGTGACGTCGGGCACGGGCTTGAGGCGCAGATTCGGCGAGTCCGTGTGTGCGCCGACGATCCGGAAGCCCGCCTGCGCGGGCGGCTGGCTCCCCACCTCGAAGGCGACGATGCTGCCGAGACCGCGGATCGCGTAGAAGCGCCCACCCGGGCTGTGGTCCCAGACCTCGGTCTCGGCGAGGCGCGTGAATCCGGCGGCTTCGAGACGCCTCACCGTCTCGCCCACTGCATGGTAGGGGGTGGGGGATCGGTCGATGTAGGAGAGGAGGTCTTGTACGGCTTCCGGCATGGCTTCGAGGGTAGCAACCTCGCTCTCGCCGCTCAGCCGGCCTGCTCCCGCCCCCGCGCGGTGACCTGCCTGCGCGCGGCGGAGATCTTCTCGGCGCTGACCGAGGCGCTGTTCTCGCGGTTGGCGGCGGCCTCGATGCGGCGCCCCTCCTCGTAGGTCTTCGCGAAGCCCGCATCGATCACCTGCTTGTACGCCGAGACCATCCCCGGCAGGCAGGAGAGCATGTCCCGGGCGATCTGTTCGCAGGTGGGCACCAGCGCCTCCGGCGCGACCACCCGATTCAGCAGACCCCATCGCTCGGCCTGCTCGGCGGAGAGGAAGTTGCCGGTGAGCGAGAGCTCCTTGGCCCGGTAGATGCCGATCAGCCGCGAGAGCTTCTGCGAGAGTCCCCATCCGGGCATGATCCCGACTCGGGCGTGGGTATCGGCGAAGCGCGCGTTGGTGCTGCCGACCAGCACGTCGCAGCCGAGGGCCAGCTCGAAGCCCCCGGTGATCGCGACACCGTTGATGCCTCCGATGATCGGGCGGTCGAAGGCCTCCATGGCGGCCAGCAGATCTCCGCCTTCGCGGACCGCTGCGCTCGTGTTCGTGGTCTCGCCGGCATGCTCATCGCTCGACCCGCTCTCGCCGCCGAGCTCCTTCAGGTCGAGGCCCGCGCAGAAGGCACGGTCGCCAGCGCCTGTGAGGATGACGACCCCGACGTCGGGGTCGGCCTTCAGCTCGGCGAACGCCGAGGCGATCTCGGCGCGCAGAGCACGACTCAGCGCGTTCATGGACTTCGGGCGATTGAGCGTGAGTGTGGCGACGCCATCGGATTCCGTGCGGAGGAGGATGTCGGGTTCGGGCATGTGAAGCCTCCTGATGAGAGGGTGGGGCCGAGTCGTCGGCGGGCACGAGATGATAGGCCGTCCGGTCGCCGATCGGGTCGGCGTCCTCCGGAAGGCGCCCGAGGCCATGCATCGCTCGAATGAAGCTCGCACTGACGTGCCGCCTCGAAGTCGAGCACGCAACCCCCATCATGCGGCTGCACGGGCGGATTGCTACCCTCCGCGAACGATGTCCGTCGGCCGCCTCTTCGCGATGATCGTCTTCGTTCTCGTCTGCGTGGTGGTCCCGATCGCGCTGATCGAGTTCGTCGGGCGCAACTTCGTGATTCGCGGCGGCGCCCAGTACTTCTTTCGCGACGTCGACCATCGCATCCCGCCCTACGCGCGCGGGGGCATCAACGGCCATGGCCTGCGCATGGATCGCGAGTCCGGCGCGTTCACCGCCGACGCGACGAACGTGATCCTGCTCGGCGACTCCTTCGTCTACGGATTCAGGCTCGACGATCACCAGACCCTCCCCGTTCGGCTCGAGGCGCTCGCCCGCGCGGAATGGCCCGAACGAGAGATCCAGGTGGCCAACTTCGGATGGATCTCGGCATCGCCGCTCCTCTCCCTGCGTCAGCTGCGCGAGATCGGGGAGCACTACAGACCCGACACGGTGCTGCTCGGTCTCGATATGACGGACTTCCACGACGACCTCAAGTACGAGCGGCTGATCGCCCGCACCGGCGTCTTCCGCGCCCTCGCGATCACGCCGATCAGCGTATGGCTCGCGCGCAAGGTGATCGCCAGCTCAGAGACCCTCGACCCTCTCCACCGGCTCGTCTTCGGCTATCCCGGCCCGCGCTTCTTCGCCATGACGAGGCCGCTGGAAGAGTCTCGCCCCTGGCTCGAGACGAGCCGCGGCTACCTCGAGGAGATCGCGCACTTCACCCGCGACGAGCTGAACGCGCGCTTCGTGCTCTTCGTGTTCCCGCGCTCCTTCCAATACAGCGATCGCGAGGCCCAGGCGAGCTGGGAGGCCGGCGAGGTGCCGGATCTCGGTCCCCACGTCCACGCGCCCTTCCGCTACTTCCAGGAGATCGAGGCCGAGCTGGACTTCCCGGTCCGTCCCCTCCTCTCCACCTTCGAGCGGACGGACGTCTTTCCCACCTGCTTCGACGACGACCAGCACTGGAACGCCGACGGCGTGGACGTGGCAGCGCGCGGGATCCTGGAGGCCTGCCGCGATCTCGACTGCTTCGCGCCCCGTTGATCTGCCGATGGCGCCCCACACGCAGAGCGCGCGCCGACCCGAGCCCCTCCGTGAGGGGTGGCGTGAGCGCGGCTTCCTGATCGGCGTCCTCCCGGTCTCTCTCCTCCACCTCGCGCTCTCCCTCTGGAGCATGACGGTCCCCGAGCGCATGGCCATGGGAGATCGGGCACAGAGCCGCATCACCACCGCGCTCCGGATGAACGGAGCCGATGGCTGGCTCCCGGTGATGCTCGAGCGCGGCGGCCCCGGCGACTATGCGGTCCACGCCTTCTTCCACGGCCTGGGCGGATTCAGGCTGCTGCTCGCCGTCCAGCTGCTCGCCTTCCTGGCGACGCTGGTGCTGCTCTATCGCGTGGGTCGCGCCCTGGGCCTGCCCGCCTGGGCGTGCGGCACGGCGACGACCGCCTACGGCCTGCTGGCAAGTAGCCTCCACCAGCCACACACGATCGTGACCGAGGCATTCTTCACGCCGGCGGTGGCCGCCATCACGGCCATCGCAGCCCTGTCCGTGCATCGCCGGGCGCTCAGCCGTGGCGGCGCCGCCGGGCTCGCGCTGCTCTCGGCGCTGGCCTGCTTCGTCCGCCCCGTCTTCATCCCCGTACTGCCCGCCATCTCGGTCGTGCTCCATCGCCACTGCGCCGCGAGACCGAGGCTCCTGCTCGCCGCCAACGCAGGCGCCCTGCTTCCCCTGCTGATCTGGGCCGCGGTGCAGACGACGGCCACCGGATCGGCCGCCGGCCTCGGGGGCGAGGGCTTCAGCCTCGCCCACAACCTGCGCGGGCGGATGGCGCGCATGGAGTCGATGGGAGGGCCTCCGATCCCGTCGCCTCTCGACGACGGGGCGAGCCTGATCGACTATGCGCGCTACGCCATCTCGAATCCTGGCCTCTTCATCCGGGCAACCGGCACCGATGCCGTGATGTACATCGCCAATCCGGGCGTGAACCACACCTTCGGCGTCTTCCTCGGGCTCTTCGACAAGCCGGAGGGCACGGCGTACTGGGTGCCGCTCCTCGACCGCGAGGGCCCGATCGGTCTCGCGCGGGCGCTGGTGCGGCGCGAGCCGAGCCGCCTCTTCTGGAACGGCGTCGGCTTCGCCGGCTGGCTGCTCTTCGCTCTGATCAGCGCCCGCGGCGTCTACGCACTGGCGCGCTCGTCCGAGCGCGCGCTGCTCATCGCACTGCTCACCCTCGTCATCGTGCTCTCGGCGGCCACGTTCAGCTCCCACGCAGTCCGGTGGTCGCATCGCTCGCCGATCGAGTTCGCGATGGCGCTCTTCTTTGCTCTGGGTCTCGACGCCTGGGGACGAAGACGGGGGGCCCCGACCGAAGGCTGAGCCTGCCCGGGCGCCCGCGCCTCGCGCGCTGGTCTGCCGGCTCTCAGGGCGCTCCCCTTCGTCCGGGCCGACGCGCCCGCCTCAGGCGATGCCTCCTCAGCACCATGAGCAGCGCCAGCCCCGAGCCCTGCGCCAGGACCGCGGAGGGCTCGGGAACTTCGCACAAGGCGGGATCGGGGGGAGGGATGGCACCGGAGGCCGCGGTCGGGCCGCCGGTCGGGCCGCCATCATCATCCTTCCACTCCAGCTTCATCTTGTAGCGCAGCTGCGACGTATCGATGCCGTTGAAGTAGATGTAGCCCAGCGGGTCCTGGGTGATCGGCTGCAGCTGCACGAGCTCGGACCACGGCGGGTCGGGCTCGATGGAGAAGAGCTCCTGGATGTCCACCGAGCCGTCGGCTCGCTCCTTGATCCCGAATACCCGGCCGGCCGAGTCACGCCAGTTGCCCCCCGCGCTCGTGGCCATGAGCGCGACGGAATCGCCGCCCTCGTCCTCGACCCAGATCTGGAACCAGTGCGCGCCCACGTCGAGCTTCAGGACCTCCTCGCGATAGTCGTACACCGGATCGTCGAGGGGACGCACGCGATGCGCGGCGTCGATGGTCCGCGGTGTCGACTCCACGAAGGTGTCCCCGATGCCGACCGGGAATCGGGTACCCGACACATCCTCGAGGACCCGGTAGGTGACACCGAGGGTCGTCATCCCGCTGTCGAGGTCCGGCGTCATGCTCGGCCAGCCCGAGACGGGGTCGTAGTGGCTACGGTCGATGCGCCAGATCGACTGCGAGGCCGAGGTGTCCATGTTCCAGTAGACGTGGGTCGCGGTGAACCAGATCGCGAGGGACCGCCACTCCTGACTCCCCGAGCCGAGCACCTGGAAGGAGGTCGTCCCTGCCTTGGCGACGATCGTGCGGGCGTGCGCATTGTTGTCCCCCGTGTTGACCCATCGATCCCCCGTCTCCGGATCGATGGCCACTACGTGGACATGACGTGCGACGTCCAGCAGGGTCGGATCGGCGACCCCCTCGTCGATCGAGCTGAACTCGACGGCCGTCTGCCAGCTCGATGCGCCCTGGGCGTCGAAGGTCCCCAGGTGCACCGCGTGCCGTTCCGAGGTGATGACCGAGTACTCGGCCATCAGGACCGTGCCCGTCTGACTCGACTCGTCCCAATGCCAGGCGAAGCCGCTCTGCAACCCGATCAGATCCGCACTGAAGGCATGCGACCAGGTGACGAGATCGGGGGAGTGATAGAGCGACTCTGCGGAGCGATAGAGGAAGCCGAAGGGCGTCGTGTGCAGCTCCGCGGGTGATCCCGTAGGCGCGGGCAGCGTACCCAGCGTGGTCCCGGTCACGAGGCCGTCCGTGGAGTGGTTGAGCGTCGTCCCGCCGCTCACGAAGTACACGCCGGTATCGCTCGAGCCGAGGATCTTCCCCACGCTCGGTGTCGAGATCAGCTCGAGCGCGCTCACGTTGGCGGGCCAGTCGACCACCGTCGCCGGCACGAAGTCCACGCCGCCCGTGGCGGGATCGGCTGCGAGCAGGACGTTCGGCAGGGCGCCCGGGGCGATGTCGCCCGGTGCAGTGACCGACCCGTCCACCGTCGCATCGACGTCGGTCCCGAGCACCGACCAGAGGGCACTCGGATTCGGGAGCGAGACCATCTGGTGGGGACGCCCGACGGTGAGCGAGAGGCGCGAGGGAAGGGAGACCACCCGCGCCTGGTCGATGGCCGCGTTCGGCGCGCCCGGCGAGGGCGGATCGAAATAGTACCAGTCGTCTCCGCAGCGGCCGTACGAGCGATCGATGGGGATGGCGAGCGGGACCTCGTCCACCAGCGCGCCCGAATCGTCATGGAGCGAGACCGAATCGGCACCCGCCAGGGAGAAGGTGGCATGCAGTGGCTTCGTCGGATTGCTGCGGTTTCGCTCGGACATCCAGACGCGCAGCAGGCCGCCGGCGTCGATCTGGACCGCGGGCAGCGTCCAGCTCACGCCGGCGCCGGAGTCCGCTCGGATGGACCAGCCCGCGAGGTCGACGCCCACCTCCCCATCGTTCAGGAGCTCGACGAAGCCCCGGGGAGTCCCCGTCTCGTCGAGGACCTGCGGCAGATCCGTACGGTCGATGCGCGTCGCGACCTCGTTCAGGAGCACCGAGGCGGCCGCCGGGGCCGATGCGACCCCGGTCGCGCAAGCCAATGTCAGCCATAGCCGCCACGCGGCGGTCTGCGAAAGAACGGCGGCCCCGAGACGGGCCGGGCGGCGGGAGGACTGGGGATGCATGGCGGCGGTGGGATCGAGATGCCGGGACGGGAACGTCTGGCCGGGGACCAGCCGATTCTACGCGGATGCGCGAGGCGAAGTCGACTCGAATCGGGGCGAGGCCCACCAGAATTCGAGGCCCGTTGCCTGTCCTCGATCGTCCGTTGCGGATCCTACATGCGACGGTCTCCTCCCGAGCACCTGCGACGGAAGGGCGTGCCACGGAAGGGCGCTGGCTCGACCTCCGCGGGCGGATGCCGGGGAAGGGGCAGAGGCCGTGCGCCGTGCCGCGCACGCGGCGCTAGAAGACCAGCTCGCAGCTCACCACGTGAGCCCGCCCGCTTCCCGGCGCTCGCCACCGCATGGTCACGTCGCTGTCGCGAATCCGGAGCGGGGTGTCGTAGTGGAGGAGCGAGACGTCCTCGATGCGCAGATCGGCGAGCCACGGCAGGAAGCGCGAGTCCACGGCCACCACGCCCTCCGTGTGCTGCATGCTCTGCCACCACGCAGGCACCTCGCTGCCGCTCGCCCGGGCGACCTGATCGGCATGCGAGGCGCTGAACGGCGCGCCCTTGAAGCGATCGAATCCGAAGCGGGCCGTGCGCGTCGGCGCCGGTGCGGCCGTCACCTCGACGACGGCGAGCGCCGCCGCCTCGGCGCCGCCCCCCGCCAGCGCCGGCGAGGCGAACGCGGCAAAGAGGATCGACGCCATGGCCAGACGCGGAATCGCCCTTTCCAGGATGCCTCGAAGATTTCGCATGGCGCGGCCGACCATATCTGAGAACCTCGAACCTCCCCGATCCCCGGGCTCGCGCCCGTGCGCTCTCCCCGCGAGGCGAGATGCTGCGACGCTTTGCGGTGCAAGTCACGTACCGATGTCACATTCCTGACCCGAAGCGCCAAGGCCTCGAAAACGCGATCGAATCTAGGCCCAGCAACGTGTGTGCAGCTGCATCTTGTCCCCTTTGTTTCCACTTCCAGGGGCATTCGGCGCCCTGACTTGCCGGTCTCATCGGTCCACGGGCAGGCCGAGGGCCGCCAGCGACTTGCGCGCCAATCGGAGCAGGCTCTCGTCCACACCGAGCGAGGGCAGCGCCGCAGGCGTGAACCAGCGCAGGTCGTTGGACTCCCTGCTCATCACCAGCGGCTGCCCCGGGGCGGCGATCAGCAGGAATCGGATGTCATGATGATCGTGCTCCGGCTCGGACATCCGGGCTGGGATCGCGTGCACGTCGACATCGATGGGCACGAGCCCGCCCGCGTCCTCGCCGAAGACGTCGAAGCGCTCCATGCCGGACTCCTCGCGCGCCTCCCGCAGGCAGACGGAGAGTGGATCGGGATCGCCGTCGGCGTGTCCACCGAGCTGGAGCCAGCGGTCGAGCTTGCGATGGTGCGTGAGCAGGAAGCGCCGCCGATCCGGCGAGGCGATCCACGCCGAGGCCGTGATGTGGCCCGGCATGCTGGTGCGCTCGAAGCACTCCGCATTCGAGCGCACGAGTGAGACGATCCGCGCGACGCACTCGGCTTCGTCGGGGTGGCGCAAGAGGTAGCGCTCGAGCATCTCGAGCAGCGGAGCTCGGTTCATGGGGATCGCGCTCTCCGGCATGTGCGCCGCAGAGCTTCAGGCGCGGCGCTCCGCATGGCAAGGTCTCCTCCAGGTCCCAATCGCGCAGCGGGGGCGGCTCTCGCTGAGCTCGGGCCGCGCCTTGCAGGGCTGCACAGGGAGGGCTTATCTCCGGGGCACCGCCCGTCTGGCCCTCGCCCGGCAGCGGCCCGACCACAGCATCGGATGAAGCGCATGACCGCCCGTAGATCCACCAAGTCGCCCGGCCGCAAGGCGAAGTCCGCGCGCGAGCAGGCCGCGAAGAAGCGAATGCCCCGAAAGAAGGGGGGCAAGGGCAAGGCTGCGAAGGAGAAGGCCGGGGCGCGCGCGCGAAAATCTGCGAAGAAGAAGGCTTCGAGCCCCGAGCCCGGTGCGGCGGTGGGCCGAAAGCGCGCGGCCTCGACGTCGAAGAGGCGCGCGAGCGCGCGCAGCGCATCGGCCAAGAAGGCAGAGGGGACGAATCGGGCCGCGAAGAAGAAGAAGGCGACCCGCAGACGCAGGGACGCCGAGGCCGGCGCGGCGGCCGCGCCCCTGTCGGGCGGCACGCCGACGCGGCAAGCCGGGCGGCGCCGTCCGCCTCGGCCGACCGCCCCGACGGGCGAGCGCCTCATCCCGC
>CAZQMY010000183.1:0-10991 GCA_964594405.1 uncultured Spirochaetaceae bacterium
CGTCACTGCGGCATGAAGGCGGGCGCGGAGAACGGCGAGCGCGGCTACCAGCTCACCTTCTCCATCGCCTACATCCGTGATTTCATGATGCCCAATCACATCCTCGCGGAGTCCTTCGAGACGGCGGTCCCATGGAGTCAGGCGCTGGCCCTGTGCTCGAACGTGAAGCAGCGCATCTTCGAGGAGCATCAGAAGCGCGGACTGCCCGGCAAGCCCTTCATCAGCTGCCGCATCACGCAGCTCTACGACACCGGCGTCTGCGTCTACTTCTACTATGGCTTCTACTTCAAGGGCCTCGAGGCTCCGAGCGCGCTCTACGCCGAGCTCGAGGCCATCGCGCGGGACGAGATCCTCCGCTCCGGCGGATCGCTCTCGCACCATCACGGGGTGGGCAAGCTGCGCAAGGGCTTCCTGCCCCGCATCTACTCGGAGGCCGCGCTGGACTGGCGGGCCAGGCTGGAGAAGAGCATCGATCCGGGCGACGTCTTCGGCTGCGACAACTGAAGCGGCCGGGTGACCGTCTCGAGCCCGGTCTCTCGCCGTGCGGCGCGGTCGAGCAGGGACTCCGCCGAGGCGAAGTGAGCGCTGTATCTCAGGGGGGTGAAGCGGTGCACGAGCGGGTGATCCTGCTGACGGGCGTGACCGGGTTCGTCGGCAAGGTCGTGCTCGAGGAGCTGCTGCGCGAGCGGTTGGAGCTCGGCGTCACGCGCATTCGTGCGCTGGTCCGTGCCGAGGACGCGGCGGCGGCGGCCGATCGCCTGGATCGCGAGGTGGCGGCCTCGCGCTGCCTCCGGCGCCATCCGCGCGACCTCCATGGCATGGTGGAGGCCGTGGCGGGCGACCTCGAGGTGGAGCGCTGTGGACTGAGCGAGGCCGACCGCACGCGCCTCGAAGGCGAGGTCACGCACATCATCCACTGCGCGGCCTCCGTGGACTTCAACCTGCCGCTTGCGGATGCGACGCGCATCAACGTGGACGGCGCGCTGCAGATGCTCCGACTCGCGCGGCGGTGCGCGAGACTCGAGTCGATGGTCAGCGTGTCCACCGCCTACGCAACGCCCCACCCCGGCGGTGAAGGGGTCGTGGAAGAGGTGCTCGCCCCGCTTCGGACCACCGGCCATCCACGCGACCCCCGCGCTCTCTACGAGGTCATCGTGCGCGGCGAGGTCGACGAGGCGCAGCTCCTCGCCGAGGTCGGGCATCCCAACACCTACACCTTCACCAAGTGCCTCGCCGAGCATCTCCTGGACGCCGAGCGGGGCGAAGTCCCGCTCACGCTCGTACGGCCCAGCATCGTCTCCGCCTCGCGCAGGCAGCCCGAGCCGGGCTGGATCGACAGCAGCGCGGCCCTGGCGGCCTTCGTGCTGATGCTCGGCACGGGCAACCTTCGCGTGGTGGCCGGGGATCCCACGCAGAAGCTGGACATCGTCCCCTGCGACGAGGTCAGTCATCGCGTGGTGGCGGCGGCCTTCGCGGCGCCGCCCGATCCCACGGCGCCCATCCGCATCGTGCATGCCACCGCCGGTCTCGAACGCTCCTGCGAGATCGGGCGCAGCAAGGCGCAGATCGAGGCCTTCTTCCGGCGCCATCCGGTGATGGGCGGCTCGCGGCCGACCTACATCGGCCCCGATCGCGCGCACGGTGGAGTCCGATTCGAGATCGAGCATGCCATCAAGCACCGCGCGCTCGGCCACGCGCAGCGCGCGCTTCTCGTGGCCACAGGCCAGCGCAAGCTCAGGCGCAAGCTCGAGCAGCTGATGGCGCGCCAGAGTCTGGTGAACGAGACCTTCTCCTACTTCACGCACAATACCTTCGACTTCCGCTCTCGAGCCGCGCTGGGTGAGGACTTCGAGCCCGAGCCCTACATGGAGGGGGTGTGCGCCGGAGTGCATCGGCACCTGATGCGCCAATCACCCGAGCGCATCCCCTTCGCCGGCCGACGGCACGTCCGCCGCGGCAGCGATCTGCTCTGGGCCATGCGCCATCGCCCGGACGAGCCCTGGGCGATCCGCGCCTGCGCGTTCGCCCTGGCCAAGATCTTCGATCGCTGCGCGCATCAGATCAGCTTCGATCTGCCTTCCTTCGATGCGGCGATGAAGGCATTGCCAAAGAACGCGCTCCCCGTGATCCTGCCCTCCCATCGGAGCTACCTCGACTTCCTCCTCATCCCCTTCCTCCTCTACAGTCGCCCGGACATCGGCCTGGCCTTGCCCCACATCGCGGCGGACGTCCAGTTCGCGCGCATCCCCGTCCTGGGCGGCGTCGCGCGAGCGGCCGGTGCGTTCTTCATCGAGCGCGGCACCGGCCGTGCGGATCCGCGCCTGGCGGAAGAGGTGGCCCGCCTCGTGGACGATGGGCGCAACATCCTCTTCTTCATCGAAGGCGCACGCAGCCGCTCCCGTCGCTTCCTGCGTCCCAAGCGGGGTCTGATCCGGAGTCTCCAGCAGACCGGCGCGCCCCTGGTCGCGCTGCCGATCGCCATCGACTTCGATCGCGTGCCCGAGGAGGCGAGCTTCCGCTCCGAGCTCGCCGGAGACCCGGCCGGGCGGATCGAATGGGGCCACCTGCTCCGCTGGCTGGCCCGCCTCGCGCGGGGGCGGGTCGACATCGGCCACGTCCAGGTCACCTGCGGCGAGCCCATGCCCTTCGATGCCGACGCCGACCCCCACCTCCTGTCGCAGAACGTCGTCGACGCCATTCGCAGCGCGAGCGGCGTCAGCCGGTACCACCTCCGCTGCTTCCTCGCGCACTTCGAGGCCGGCGACCTCGACCTGCCCTTCCTCGAGCAGGCCGTCGAGGTGCGCGGCGGAAGGCTACTCGAGAGCAGGCTCGAGCCGCCGCCCGACCTGGACCCGCACACCGAGATGGCGCTGCGGGAGCAGTGGATGCATCTCTTTGCCGGCGAGGCCCTCGCCCTCTACGGGGACGAGCCCAGCATCCGCCAGTACCTCGCCCATCATCATCCCTCCGCGCTCTCCTTCGAGGCGCTGCGTCTGGAGAGTCGGGACGCGCTGGACGATCCGCGAATGAAGACCCTCGTCTCGCGTCTGTACGAGCCGATCGTCCACCACGCCCGCGTCGTCGCCATGGAGCTCGGCGAGACCCGCGCGCCCTCGGATCCCAGGGAGCAGGCCGCCCTCGGCCTCGAAGTGCTGCGCAAGCACCCCGACCTCTATCGCCCGCTGATCGAGGACGCCGTGCGCTTCCACGCCGAGCGCCCGTGAGCCCAAGGTGGTCGACGCACTCGTCCGCCTCGCTTTGCGTCTGGGCCATCGGATCGCGCGCGTCTGGTGGGCGATCACCCGGCCCCGGATCCAGGGAGCCCACGTGATCGTCCGCCGCCCCGGCGGCGCCGGGCAGCAGCAGTGGCTGCTGGTCCGCAACTCCTACAAGCCCGGCTACTCCGTGCCCTGCGGCGGCGTCGAGCGGGGCGAGTCCGCGCGCGAGGCGGCCGCGAGGGAGCTCGAAGAGGAAGTGGGGCTGCACATCGAGCCTCGGGCCCTGATTGCCCTGGGCGAGATCGAGCTGACCTCGTACCACCGCAGAGACCGTGCCCACTTCTTCCTGCTGGAGCTCGGCCCCGGCCCGGGCCCCGCGCTCCAGATCGATCGACGCGAGGTGATCTGGGCGGACTTCGTGGACCGCGAGCGACTGGACGGACTCGAGCTGGTCCCCCACCTGGCCCGCGTGTTGACGCGTCCGGCCGACTGGAGCCCGAAGGCGCTGGCTCAGCTGGATACGCCCAGCTGCTGACCCAGATCCCCCGGCATTCGACCATCGACGTCGGTGAAGCCGTACTCGCGCGCCAGCTCGTAGACCACCATGACCTGACCGCTGCGCTCCTTGCGCGCCTCGTCCTTGGCGAGCGCCACCACCGCACGGCCCGTGAAGCGCGGCGACTCGGCGTTGTCGAGCTTGAACTGGGTGGCACCTTCCTGCACCCGCTGCTGGACGTGCTCGGTCGCCACCCATCCGGGGTAGAGGGAGACGCAGGTGATCTCGTACTCGGCGAGCTCGTGGGCCATGTCCCGAGCCATGCGATCCACCGCCGCCTTGCCCACGCCGTAGGCGAGGTTGAACGCATAGGCGCGCCCCGCGAAGGAGGAGATGTTGACGATCAGGCCGCTGTTCCGGGCGATCATGTGCGGCACGACGCAGTGCGACGAGACGTAGTGCGATCGGCAGCCGACGTGGATGAGGTCGTCCCAGAGCGAGATGGGATACTCCCAGAATCCGCCACCGCCGAGGATCGAGCGGCCTTCGGGCGCGGTGAAGACGTTGTTGACCAGGATGTCGATGCGCCCCTGCTCGGCCATGACGCGCTCGTAGAGCGCGATGATCTCCTCGTCGTTGCCGTGGTCGCACCGCACCGCGATGCCCTTGCCTCCGAGCGCCTCGAGCTCTGCGACGGTGGCGCCGATGGTCCCAGGGAAGGGTGCGCTCCCCTCGGTCACGGTCCGCCCTGTGACGTAGACCGTGGCGCCTGCCGCGCCGAGCTCGAGCGCAATGCCCTTGCCGATTCCCCGACTCGCACCGGTGACGACGGCAACCTGGCCGGTCAGATCATCCATGGCTCGCGCTCCTCCTGACCGCAGCGCCCTGAAGGCGCGCACTCGCATCTACGGCGCACGAGTCCGATCCGGAGATTGCGTTACGCCGCAAGCCGCGAGTCTACCCGTGCCCGCCCTGTAGAAGCGAGAGGCCCACTGTGTCCGATCCACCAGAGCCCATCGCTCGTCCGCCATCACCGGCGCCGGGTCGCGAAGAGACGGCCGAGAGCGTGCAGTGAAGTCGCCTCCCCCGGCGGACCGAGCCTGGCTGCCAAGCTCGCAGACCGCGCCCTCTCCTCTCCTCCCGCCAGCGCGGATCCGGTCAGCGCGTATCCCACCACCGATCCTCGGAATCGTCGTAGAGGTTCCAGTACGTCGGAGCGCTCCCCGAGCAGCTGATGACACCCCCCGCAAAGGTCTTCGTCGCGTTCATGTACCCGGTCATCGAGCAGCTCGCCTCACCGAAGAGGTTGCTCGTCGCCGTGAAGGCCCCGTCCGCACCGAAGGCGATGCCCGCCGCAGCGACCGCCTGGGGCGTGATCAGGATCGTGCCCTGATCCCAGCTTCCCACCGGCGCACCGGCCCCGAAGCCCCAGACGCCCTCGAAGTCCGAAGGTGCGAAGCGTTGCCCCCCGACGATCCGATCGAGTCGCGCGTACTTGATGGAGCTGCTCGAGGGCCCCGCGCTGCCCGCCTGGAGCCCGATGCAGGAGGACGAGGTCGTGAACCGATTCGCGGTCCACCAGTAGCCCCACGTGAAGAGGCACTCGCCGCCCTCCTGCTCGAGGGGCAGGATCGCCTCGACGGATCCCCAGCCCGCGCTCCAGTCCATCACGATGTCCACCAGATCGAGCTGCGAGATCGTCATCGGGAAGTGCTCGCCGCGCCCGCCATCGCGATCGAAGACGACGTACTGGAATCGGCCCACGAAACGATTGCGAAAGTAGTCGGATTCGGGCGGGCTGAGCGAATCGAGGAGGTGCGAGCGCGCCGCGCTCGTGGATACCAGCGTGATGGCGTAGGGCTGGGCGTCGATGAGGTCGAGGAAGCCGGAGTCCTCGCGGAAGTCCTCCGTGGGGCGATCGAAGTCGATGAGGTCGGCATCGTCCGGGGCCGTCACGACCTGCGTCAGGTCGATGCCGTCCTCGGGATCGCCATCGGCGTCCAGGCTCTGCAGGAAGACGGCGAGGTTGATCACGCGACGATCATCCGAGAGGGCGTCGGGGAAGATGTCCAGGATCGAGATCTCGCGCGCGCCGCGCACCGATCCGATCGGGATGTCCCCGACGAAGAAGGAGACCGTGTCGCCGGAGTCGTAGAGGAACGTCCCCTCGGCGTCCGTGAAGCCCTCGCGTCCGGGCGCCTCGAAGCGAAGCCCCTCCACCGGACTGTCGACGAACACGCCCTCGCGGATCGAGTCTCCGGAGGTCCCGCCGCATGCGATCGTGGCCATACACACGGCCACGCCGAGCAGTCGGCCGAGCGCCTCGAGTGCACCGGTCTTCGACATTCCTCGCCTCCCCTCTTCGCGCGAATCGTGCACGTGCCCGAAGCGGAGCTGCCGCTTCATGGGCCTGCAGGTCGTAACGGCAGCGCTCGGGTTTTCTGAACACTTTTGCTGGATCGCCCGCGCTCGATCATGAGAAGATGGCCACCGAGTCCGCCGAGAACGGAAGCGGCGGATCGTGATGAGAACGAGGGGAAAGCCACCATGCCCGAGACGTCCGAGATCGCAGAGCGGAGGTCCAGCGAACGACGCCTGCCGTGGATCCTCGTCCTGGGCGCGATCATCGCTGGCGGGCTCGGCCTCTGGCTCGTCCGAGGCACCACATCTCCGTCATCGGTGGCGACACACACACCGGACGCCGGGGACCGGACCGCCGATCCGGGTCGCCCGGCAGAAGTCGCGGCCGCACCACCACAGCCGGCAGCGGATGAGCTCCTCGACCCCCTCCCGGCAGCGCCGGAGGCGGATGAGGCCATGGACGGGCTACCGGACTACGAGGGCTACGCGGGCAGTCGCTACCCGGAGTTCCGCGACATCGAAGCCATCAAGGAAGCCATCTACGCCCTCGAGATCGACTCCCTCGAGCGCGTCCATCTGCTCGACGGCGTGGTGCAGACCGGGGATACCGACACCCGGACGCTCTGGGATGCGGATTGGGGCGGCGTCGATGATTGGAAGGACGATGCCAACGGCTTCACGCTGCAGCGGGACGGCGACGGTACGCTGATCTTCCATCCGGACGAGGGCACGGCGCGCCTCTACTCCTTCCTCGAGTTCGTCGAGCCCTACGAGCACGATCCCCAGAGCGGCGAGTTCGTGAGCCAGGTCGACTACTACGGCAAGCCCGTCTTCAACGTGCTCAAGTTCATCAACGACGAGGCGGTCGTGATGATGACCATCAGCGGCAAGAAGGTCGACTTGAACATCTACGGTCGGAGTCTTCCCGGAGAGTGATCCAGTGCTCTTCCCCATGGCTGACTCGAGGTGGGGGCACGTCACTTCAGGGCTCGAACCGGACTGATAGTCCTTCAATCGAGTTTCTTGACACGCGGAAGCCGCGGCGCGTAGCGTGATTTCGCTCGCAGAGTCTGTGGCTGGCTCTCGCGAGTGGCGCGGCAGCGCCTCCTGATATCGACCTGGAACTCAACGGTGATGAAAAATTGAGGGGTGATGAAAAGATGATAAGACTGCGGCTCTGTACGGTTCTCATCGCAGCGCTTGCGTTCGGTTCCACCGCATGCAGCTGGGACTTCAACAACCCGAGGTCGGACGAGAAGGACGTCCAGATCGTCGGTGACTCCGTCTTCGATCTCTCCGGCGACATCCGCAACGTGCTCAAGGGCCTCTCGGGCAAGGGCTACAAGGATCGATCGGTGAGCGGTGCCAAGATCCAGGCCATCGACAACCAGCTGGCTCAGGCCGAGGGCCGCTCGTCGCTCAGGACGGTGATCGCCGACGGCGGCGCCAACGACATCCTTCAGGGCAGCGCCGACTGCGACTCCGACCCGCTCACCCAGGGCTGCCTGAACGTGCTCGACTACATCTCCGACAAGATGGCCAACATGCTCAATGACATGTACGCCGGCCCTTCCGACGACCATGTCTGGCTCGGCTACTACAACGTCAAGGGCAGCGAGGCCGAGAAGAACGAGGCCATCGACTACGCCTTCGACAACGTCTACCCCGACCTCTTCGATCTCAGCGGATCGGGCGGAAGCAACTTCTCGGGTACGGCGCCGGGCTACGGCACCTACTACGGAGGCAGCCTCGGGGCCTTCCAGGTCGCGTTGGCCGATCCTCGCAGCTCGATCGTCTCGAGTGACATCAAGTCGGACGACATCCATCCGACCTACAGCGGCTCGGTCAAGCTCGCGAATCTCATCTGGGCCGTCATGGTCGATCGCAACATGTACCGCTAGATCGGCCCCTGGGATGCACCTTCGTGCCCCCCGCCTCTCGAGGTGGGGGGCACGTTCGTTTCGGACCTCCCTACTCCGAGAGGCGGCCCTCGACGCGGATCTTGAACTCGGGGCGCTCGGGGTGGTCCGTCTGCACGTAGAGGACGTCCTGGTAGGGCCCGGGCCTGGTGCGGGTGTTGCGAAGCGTGATCTCGTAGCCCGCCCGCCCTTCGTGGGTGATCTCCTGATATGAGAGATCGAACCACGCGCCCTTGCGGGTCTTGATGTCTGTGATGTTGAACGGGTAGTCGGGGCTCGGGAAGACGCGACAGCGTTCGACGATCTCCTCGCCGGGCTTGCCCTCGAGCCAGACACGGTAGGGCTGGAGCTCGGCGAACTGCTTCACCTTCATGGACACGTCCACCGCGATGGACGGTCGCTCGGGTGAATCGGTGCGCGCACGGACCGTCCCCTTCATGGTCGTCCCCCCATTGGAGTCCGTCAGCAGGAGGATCGAGATCCGCCCCTCCCGCCCGGGCGGGATGGTCCGCGTGTGACCCTCCAGGACGCATCCCGTGCAGGCCTTCACGTCGCTCAGCTCGAGCGGCTCGTCGCCGTCGTTGCGGAGGATGAGATCGTGCCGGACCTCGTCGCCCTGGAGGACCGCCTCGAGCGCGACGCTGCCCCTCGCGCCCTCGATCAGTGTCCGGCCGTAGACCTTCCGCGTCTCCTGGCCGGTGTAATAGAGACGCTTCCGCTCCTCCGCGGCACTCTCGCTCACCGCACTCGCCGCCTGGACGGCCACCCCCGACTCCAGGACGAAGTGCGCGAGGAGTGCCCCGACGAGAGCAGCAGACGAGCACCTCGCGCCTTCGCGTTCGTATCGCATCCGCAGCACCGCGCTTCCTCCCGCTCGTTGCTCGAGGGTCTTGCTGCCCCCGCGAGCCATCGTGCAGAGCGTAGCTGCGGCCGCGCGCGGCCGTCGCGGGCCGGACTGGAAGTCTCGCGAGCGCGCGATCAGTCGATGTCGGAGTCGTTCAGGATGGCGCGGGCCTCTTCGAGGTCCTCTTCGGCCACGAGCACGCGAACGCCCGCTGCGAAGTCGAGATTCGGCAGCTCACCCCCTGCATCGTCTGCATGGATTTCCGCCTCGATGCCCTCGGAGAGCAGAAGAGAAACCGCCGCCTCGGCGAACGCCCGCTCCGAGTACGTTTCCAACACCACGTGTTCATCATCGCCCATGACGGGACCTCCTCCTTGTCGGGTGCGAACGCCGTCCGCTCCCCTCGGTAGCATTCCCCGTCCAGACAGCTCGCACCAGAGGGGCAGTGCGCCCCGTCGGAGTCCGCCATGCGATCGCCACCCGGGCTTCCGCCGGGACCCCGTCGAGGGATCTCGGCTCGGGCGCGGCCGCGGGACGTTTTTGTGACGAAAGGCAGGTCCCGCACGCCCGACCCCGAGACGAGCACACACGGTCTTGCATCATCGCCAGCTCATCGCGCTCGAGAAGACGGGAGTGACTCGTAGAATGGGCCTGGCACGAAGCCTGCGATGGCGGAGGGCATGCCCGCCCGCGCCGCGTGCCCCTCGATGCCCCACTGCCCCTTCGCACAGTGTGAATCCCACGCGGATCCGGACACGAAGGGATGACCTCCATCCTGGACGAGGTCTGCCGCGAGCTTGCCTTCGTCCGCACCTTCCCCGGGAGCCGGATCGGCGCGTGAGCCCGCCGGCCGCTTGATCGGCGCGTGTGGGGCGTGCCATGCTCCCCTCATGCCCACTCCCCGCTTCGCACTCGCCTCCGACATCCCGAGGGCCGCGCGCACACTCGCCAGCGCATTCGGGGACGACCCGGTGCTGGGCTGGGTCTTCCGGGACGTCGAAGACCGCTACGCCAGCCTCGAGCGGTGGATGCGCTTCAATCTGGAGCTCGGACTCAGCCGCGGGCATACGTATCTGGCTGACGAGGGAGAGGCCTGCGCGATCTGGAGCGCCCCCGACAGCCCCCTCTTCGACGAGCTCTGGGGCCCGCGTGTCGCGCAGCAGACAAGTGCCGAGGTGGGTGCGGAGCGCGCCCCGGAGGTCCTCGAGGGTCTCGGTCAGATCATGCGATTCCACCCGGAGGCGCCGCACTTCTACCTCTTCATCCTCGGTACGAACGCCTCGTCACAGGGCAAGGGACTCGGCGCCACGCTGATGGCGCCCGTGCTCGACATCTGCGACCGCGAGGGCCTGCTCGCGTTCCTCGAGTCCTCCAACATCGCCAACGTGCCCTTCTATGAACGCCACGGCTTCGAGATTCAAGAGGAGGTGCCTGTCTGCGAGGGGGGGCCGGTCGTGCGCACGATGCTCCGCAAGCCTCGCTGAGTCCTCGGGCCCGGGCGACCTCGATCTCCGACCCGCTCCGGGGCAGGAGCAGCCCGCGCCTGCTACGGTTCGGAGCCCCGCGGCCGGATCGCCAATCCGGGGTGCACATCAAGCGGGCGGCGCCCGCATCGCATCACACCCATCGCATGAGGAGTGCTCGCAATGGCATTGATCGAAGACCTGATGAAGACCGAGCTCGTGACCGTCGGTCCGGACGAGAGCGCGCGACAGGCGGCCGGGCAGATGGAGAAGAACGGCGTCGGCGCCGTGCTCGTGGTGGGCGGCGATGGCGCCCTGACCGGAATCCTCTCCGAGCGCGACCTGATGGCCCGGGTCGTGGCCGCGGGCCTCGATCCCGATGCGACGACGGTGGGCTCGGTGGCGACGACCGAGGGCCTCGCCACGGTGGAGCCCGATACGCACATTCGCGACTGCGCGAAGCTCATCCGCGAACGCGGCATCCGGCACGTCCCGGTGCTTCGCGGCGGCAAGCCCGTCGGCATCCTCTCGGCCCGCGACCTTCTGGTCGAGGTGGTGGGCGGGCTCGAGTCCTACATCGATCGGGCGCGCTACGAGCAGAAGCTCGACGAGGGCGAGGATCCCTACGACCACGTCGGCGGGAGCTACGCCAGGTAGTCCGGGCCAGAGCGCGCCCGCCGCCGCCCACGG
>CAZQMY010000184.1:0-10978 GCA_964594405.1 uncultured Spirochaetaceae bacterium
CGCCCTCTCCGCCTTCGCCCCCCCCCCCCCCCCCCCCTTCCCGCCCGGCCCGCGGGGCGGCCGGGGGGGGGGGTTGGGGGGCGGGGGCGGGCAGCGCCCCTCTCAGCTCTCGGGCAGGCCGGTGAAGCGGATGCCGAGGCCCTCGGGCAGCTTGTACCGGATGTTCATTCCGATCAGCAGCGCGGTGATCTCCTCGACGATCCTCGCGTTCGAGAGCGGTCCGCCATCGACACCCCGCAGGCCGGGAACCAGCTTGCAGAGCTCCATCACCTTCTGGCGCGGCCCTTTCGGGCCGGAGACGACGACATCGCACTCGACCGCGTGCCCCAGCTCGCGCAGCCGATGGGCAGAGACGTTCTGGAACGCAGAGACCACGTCGGTCCCGGCCGGTGCCAGGGACTGCACCATCTCGGCTGCCGAACCCTGCCAGATGCCGACGGTGCGCACGGCGCCATCGCCGATCGCGGTCGCCAGCGGAACGGCCATCGAGACCAGGATCTTCCCCTCGCCGAGGTCGTCCTTGATCGACTTCACCGTGCTGGCGGTGTGCTCGAAGGGCACGGAGATGATGACGATGGGCGCATTCCGTGTGGCTTCGGGGTTCTCGAAGCCGACCACGTCGGCATCGGGAACCGCCTTGCGGACCTCTTCGGCGGCCTCGAGTGCGCGCTCGGCCTTGCGCGAGCCGATCACGACCTTTCGGCCGGCCTTGGCGAATCGCAGCGCGAGGCCCAGTCCCTGGTCCCCCGTGCCTCCCAGGATGGCGATGGCTTCGTTGGTCTCTGTCATGGCCCGCACACTAGCGAGGATCTCGTGCGACATCTCGCCGATCGCGTGCCTTTTGGTGGGCGCGCCGCTCTCCGATCCACGCCGCGCCGCAAGCCCACGACGTCCCCGGCGGTCTCCGGTAACCTGACGCGAATGAATCAGGACCTGCGGACGACGCCGAGCGAGATCCGCCAGTCGGGCCCGCGAGAGCTCGCGATCCGATGGGCCGACGGTGCTCAGAGCATCTACGCCGTGCGCACGCTGCGCCTGGCCTGCACCTGCGCGCAATGCGTCGACGAGTGGACAGGCGTCGGGCGCCTGGATCCCAGCACGGTGCCCGAGGACGTGCATCCGCTCCAGATCAGCGGTGTCGGGCGATATGCCATCCAGATCCGATGGAGCGACGGACACGAGACCGGGATCTACAGCTTCGACCGGCTGCGCGATCTGGCCGCCGAGTGATCACCAGCCCCCCACGAAGTCGGCCAGGATCGCGTTGAACTCGGCTGGGGCGTGGAGGTTCACCACGTGCCCCGCCCCTTCGATCACCTCGAGGCGGGCGTCGGGGAGGGCCTCGGCGAGCTCGCGGCTCGCGCGCAGGGAGCTGCCGTCACCCCCGCCGGCGACGATCAGGATGGGCAGCCCGGTCCGTGCGAGCGCCGGAGCCAGCTCGACCGGCCGCGGGAGGTCCGCCAGCACGCCGCGCAGCGTCCGCGCGAGCCCGGTCGGGTCGTGCTCCAGGAAGCCCTGCCGAACCAGCTGGGCGGCGCGCGCGTCCAGGCCCGATTCGGGCCCCCAGACGTAGCGCGCGCCCGCCGCGTCGATGCCCTCCTGCTCGAGGCAGCGGGCGAAGTCGGACGCGGTCGCCGCGACGCTGCCCACCCCGCCCCCTCCCGCCGCCACCGAGGCCAGAACCAGCCCGCGCGACCGCTCCGGATGCGCGAGGACGAAGTGGAGCGCGACCGCTGCGCCCATGGACAGCCCACCATGGATCGCGGGACCTTCGACGCCCCCTCGCTCGGCCACCAGCATCATGTCCCGGACGAAGCCGGACATCGAGTAGGCATCCGCAGCCTCGGCCTCGACGGGGCTGCGCGCGTGTCCACGCGCATCGTAGGTGATGACACGATGCCGATCGGCCAGCGCGCGCACCTGCGGCCTCCAGTTGCGCGCGCTGCCCGCGAACCCGTGTGCCAGCACGATGGGCGACCCCGCGCCCGCGCTCTCGCTGTGCAGCTCGGCTAGCATCACGGACTCCTCTTCGAGGGACGATGCCACGGCCGAGCGATGGCCGCAGAGGGACTCGGACGCCGCATATGAGTGGATCTCTCGGCCGCTGCTTCTCGGAAGCCAGGCTCGGCGGCATCACGCTGCGCAACCGGCTCATCAAGGCCGCGACCTTCGAGGGCAAGAGCCCCGGCGGCGTCCCGAGCGAGGCCCTCATCCGGCTCCACGAGCGGCTCGGCGAGGGCGGCATCGGCATGACGACCCTCGCCTACTGCGCCGCGGAGTCCGATGGGCGCCTCCACGAGAACATGCTCTACATGCACGAGGGCATCCGCGCGCCGCTCGAGGCCTTCGTGAGACGCCTGCACGCGACGGGCGCCATGGTCTCTGGGCAGCTCGGGCATTGCGGCCACTTCACCAAGAATCGCGAGCTCAGCCGATGGCGACCGCTCGGCCCCTCCCCGGCCATCAACCGCCTCGGGATCGCCGCGGGCCTGCCCTTCGCGGGCGCGCTCACCGTGCCGCAGATCGCGGAACGCGTGCGGATCATCGGACACGCGGCGGGCTTCATGAAGAGCGTCGGCTTCGACGCCATCGAGATCCACTTCGGCCACGGCTACGGAATCAGCCAGTTCATCAGCCCCAGGACCAACAGGCGCAAGGATCGCTATGGCGGATCGCTGACCAACCGCATGCGCTTCGGGCTCGAGGCGCTCGAGTGCGTCCGCACCACCGTGGGTGACGACTTTCCGATCCTCGGCAAGATCAGCATGTCCGATGGCGTGAGCGGCGGAGTGCAATACGAGGACAGCGTGGAGATCGCCGGCATGCTCGAAGCGGGCGGCCTCGACTGCATCGTCTGCAGCGGCGGAACGAGCAGCATGAACCCGATGCTGCTCTTCCGGGGCGAGAGCATGCTCGAAGGCATGCTCGAGGTCGAGAAGAGCCCCCTGATGCGTCTGGGGCTGCGACTCATGGGGCCCCGGATGTTCCGCGACTATCCCTACGAGGAGAACTACTTCCGCGAGCACGCACTGCGCATTCGCGAGCGGGTGTCCTGCGGCGTCTGCTACATCGGCGGCACGTGCACGAGCGCGAGCATCATGCAGCTGATGGACGACGGCTTCGACTTCATCCAGATCGGCCGCGGCCTGCTCTACGACCCCGACCTCCCCAGGCGCGCCGCCGCGGATCCGGGGTACGTGAACGGCTGTACTCACTGCAATCGCTGCGCGACCCTGATCGAGGCAGAGGGCGGCGTCCGCTGCGTGGAGCGGCCGGACAACTTCGAGGCGGTGCCGGCCGGGCGGGCGTAGCGCGCGCCCGGAAGGATCGGCGATCACGCGCTCAAGGCCGAGACCGTCCGGTGTGCGGCGTACGCGAAGCCGTAGGCGAGGAAGAGCATGTAGCCGAAGGCGAAGGCGGGCCATCGCCATGAGTTGGTCTCCCGTCCGATGATGGCGATCGTCGACGTGCACTGCAGCGCGAAGACGAAGAAGACCAGGAGCGCCGCCACCGTCGCAGGCGTGTAGATCGGCTCGCCCGTATCCGGGAATCGGTCCTGGCGGATGGACTCTCGCAGCGAAGACCCCTCATCGCTCGCCGCATAGATCTGTGCGAGGGTCGCCACGATCACTTCGCGGGCGGCCAGACTCGCGACCAATCCCACACCGATCTTCCAATCGAACCCGAGCGGCGCGATCACCGGCTCCATGGCCCGCCCCAGCCGGCCGGCCGCGCTCTGCTCGAGGGCGTACGAGGAACGCTCCGCCTCCGGCAGATCTGCGGGCGGTGCCACCCGCGGAAAGGTCAAGAGCAGCCAGAGCACCACCGAAGCCGCCAGGATGATGGTGCCCGCGCGACGCAGGAAGGCAGAGGCGCTCTTCCAGACCTGCGAGATCCAGAGCCGTCCGGTGGGCCATCGGTAGGAGGGCAGCTCCAGGGTGAAGGGAAGCCCCTCGCCGACCAGGATCGTCCTCTTGAGGACCGCCGCGACCGTGAGCGCCACCAGGGGACCGAGCAGATAGAGGCCGAGCAGCACGAGGCCCTGCAGACCGATCGGCCCGATCACGCTGCGCGGCGGCACGAAGGCGCCGATCAGCAGCGCATAGACGGGCAGGCGGGCCGAGCAGGTCATCAGCGGTGAGATCAGGATCGTGACCAGCCGGTCGCGGGGCGAGGGAATGGTACGCGTCGCCATGATCCCCGGCACCGCGCAAGCATAGCTCGAGAGCAGCGCGACGAAGGATCGACCCTCGAGGCCGATCCGCCCCATGGCGCGATCGACGACGAAGGCGGCTCGCGCCATGTAGCCGATGTCCTCGAGCAGGTAGAGCAGCGAGAAGAGCAGGACGATCTGCGGCAGGAAGATGACGACGCTCCCCACACCGGCGATCAATCCGTCTGCCACGAAATCGGCGAGCAGCCCCGACGGGAGCACGCTGCGCACCCGATCGCCCATCACGGCAATCAGGCCATCGATCAGGTCCATGGCGGGGGTCGCCCACGTGAAGATCAGCTGGAAGAAGGTGACCATCACGACCAGGAAGAGGAGCGAGCCCCAGATCGGATGCAGCACCACGCGATCGATCCTCTCGCTGAGCGCGTGCGGCATCGGCCGCCGCGTGATCGAGGCGTCGATCACCGACGCCGCCCAGCCGGCGCGCTCCAGCGTCTCGGCGGGCGGCAGGATCGGGGGCCGCGACCAGGACTCGGGCGCGCCGAGCAGATCCTTGAGCTCGCCGAGGCCCACGCCCCGATGCCCGACGACGCCGACCACCGGCACGCCGAGAGCATTGGAGAGACGCTCGAGATCCACTCGCCCCCCGCGCGCCTGCAGCTCGTCGACCATCGTGAGCACCAGGCAGGTCGGCATCTGTCGTCGCAGGACCTGGCCGATGAGCAGAAGCGAGCGCTCGAGCGAGCAGGCATCCGCGACGACCACCAGGGCGTCGGGGGGCGCCGTCCCCACCACCTCGCCGTCGAGCACTCGCGTCACCACGGCCTCGTCGGGGCTGATGGGCTCGAGCGAATAGGTGCCGGGCAGGTCGACGATGACCACCTCGCGATCACCGACGCGGATCCGCCCCTCGCGCCGCTCGACGGTCACACCGGGGTAGTTGCCGACCTTGGCGGAGAGCCCCGTCAACGCGTTGAAGAGGGTCGTCTTTCCCGCGTTCGGGCTGCCGATCAGCCCCAACCGGAGCGCTTCTCCGGATACGCTCATGGACCGCGCACGCTCTCAGGCGGGCGCGTCGGCGGGCGCCGGCTTCACGCGGACGCGGGCCGCGTCCGCGTCGCGCAGGCAGAGGCGATAACCACGCAGCTCGTACACCGTCGGATCCCCGAGCGGGGCGCGGCGCAGGGCGCGAACCGGCGTACCGGGCAGCAGGCCGAGGTCGAGCAGACGGCGGCCGACGCCGCCGCTGGCGTCTACGTCGACCACCACGGCGTGGTGGCCGGGCGGGAGCTCGCCCAGCGCGATCCCGTCGTCGGCCTCGACGACGGGCCCGGCGGGGCGGAGGGCGGAGACTCCTTCGGCCGCGGGGGCCGTGGCCACGCGAGCTGCCATCCGGGATTCAATATTGAAATCCGTTTTCATCGAGCGCGCAGCGTAGCAAGCGCCCGATCGCCTGGCGAACGATGCGGCGCGAGCCGGCCGCCAAAGAGATCCGGACCGAGCCGGCTGCGCGGATCTCGGCCTCGATCGAGGCGCGACGCCGCCGCTGAGCCGGCCCACAGCCAGGTCTCGCAGCCCAGATCGAGCGCGCATGACGCATGCCGTGGCGACGGGCGTGGGCGCTTCGGCAGCTGGCTAGTGGCACTCGCCGTCGCGCGCCACTTCGCCTCCACGAAGCAGGCCCGTCAGGGCCTCGGGGCGCATCGGCTCGGCGATCAGGAAGCCCTGCAGACCCGAGCAGCCCCGCGAGACGAGGAAGTCCATCTGCGCCCGGGTCTCGACGCCTTCGGCCACCACCTCGAGACCGAGGCTGCGACCCAGGGCGATCACCGCCTCGACGATGGCCACGTCGTCCGGCGAGTCCGGCAGCCCCGCCACGAAGCAGCGGTCGATCTTGAGCCGTGCAAAGGGGAAACGGCGCAGGTTGGCGAGGCTCGAGTAGCCGGTGCCGAAGTCGTCCATGGAGAGGCCGACGCCGAGCTCCTCGAGCTCGAGGAGCGCCGCCGTGGTGGCGGCGTCCTCGTGCATGATGGTGCTCTCGGTGATCTCCAGCTCGATCTGCCTCGGCTCGATCTCGTAGCGCGTCAGGGCATCGCGCACCGTGTCCACGAGCCCGGGCCGGCGAAGGTGATGGCTGGACAGATTCACCATCACGCGAGGCGCTTCGAAGTCCTCCCCTTCCCAGGCCCTGAGCTGCCGACAGACCTCGTGCAGGGTCCATTCTCCGAGCGAGGCGATCAGGCCGCCGTGCTCGGCGATCGGGATGAACTCCTCGGGCGCGATGTCGCCGAGCTTCGGATCGCGCCAGCGCAGCAGTGCCTCGGCGCTCTCGACGCGGCCGCTCAGGGTGTCGCGCACGGGCTGGTAGACGAGCGAGAGCTCGCGCCGATCGAGCGCGTGGTGGAGCCGGCCCTCGAGCTCCAACCGCCGACTCGCCGCCGAGCTCAGACTCGCCTCGTAGAACGCGAACCCGCCGCGGCCCCCGGCCTTCGCCGCGTACATCGCCGTATCGGCGGAGAGCAGGAGCTGCTCCGCGCTCTCGCCGTCGGCCGGATGGACGGCGATGCCCAGACTCGCCGAGCAGAAGATCTCGCGGCCGAACACGCGCACCGGTGCCTCGAGCTTCCGGAGCACCCGCGCGGAGAGCTCGGCTGCATCGTCCGCCGCCTCGCCTTCGTGCAGCAGGATCGTGAACTCGTCGCCGCCCAGGCGGGCCACCAGCCCGCCACTGCCCATGGAGTCCGCGAGCGCACCCTCGAGGCGCCGGGCCATCTGCCGGAGCAGCTCGTCACCGGCGCCGTGGCCGAGCGAGTCGTTCACCTGCTTGAAGCGATCCAGATCGAGGAAGAGGACGGCCAGCTCGCCTCCCGCGTGCTCGGCCTTTCGAACGGCTTCCTCGAGCGCGCGTTGGAAGTGATGACGGTTGGGCAGGCCGGTGAGCGGATCGAAGAAGGCCAGCTGCTCGATCCGCTGCTCCGCGCGACGCTTGTCGCCCACCTCTTGAATGGCGATGAGTCTGTCCCGACCGCGCCCGGCCCTCCGGTGCTGGACCCGCGAGAGCGTGAACTCGTAGAGGTCCCCGTCCTTCGCCAGCTCGGCTACGCCACCCGGCACCGGCTCGCCGACGACCAGGAGATGGACCGCGCTCCCCGGGCTGAAGAGCGCATCGGCGATCAGGGGGAGGCGGCGAAGACCGAGGCCGACGATCTGGGCCGCGCGCCGATTCGCGTACACGATCCGCCCGCGATCGTCGGCGACGAGCATTCCGTCCCGCATCTCGTCGAGAATCTCGTGCGGGGCGATCCGGCTCACCTCGAGGGAGCCGTCCCGAAGCAGAGCGATGGAGAGCAGCACGATCGTGACCGAGAGCGAGTAGCCCGTGATGTCGGCGTTGGGGATCGGTGAGCGTCCGCTCAGGTAGAGGATGTTGGCCGCCATCGGGACCACCATGGCGCCGAGGATCAGCGGCGCCTCTCGGCGGTAGAGCTCCCAGTTCGACGCGAAGTGCCGAGCCAGGATGGCCACGGCAGCGGCGAGCAACGTGTAGGTGTATGCAACCTGGATCCAGAACACCGGGCCATGCGTCAAGACCAGCGCGGGGAAGGGCCCCTCGGTCGAGATGGTGCCATCGATCCAGACGAGGCCGTGCCAGACGTTCGTCCAGGCCATGCACAGATAAAGCGCCGGAAAGGCGAAGAGCGCGATGGCCAGGCGGCGATCCATCAGGTGCCCTCGACCACTCACCTCGAGGGCGCCGCCGACGGCCAACGGGCCGACGCTCACGACACCGACGTGGAGCACTTGATTGAGCGTGATCTTCACCGCGAGGTCGAGGGCGAGGTGGGAGAGCGACGTGCAGGCGGTCCACAGGAAGATCGAGCCGAGCAGGCCGACGGCGAAGACGCCGCCGCGGGTGAGCTGGAAGCGGAGCAGATAGAGGGCGAGACCCGCGGTGGAGAGCGCGGCGACCATCGGGGCGATCGCATACGGGGTCCAGTGAAGCGCCACGCTCTCTTCGTCCTCATCCGGCTCAGCGCTCCCGGTCCGCAATGGGCGCCGTCGATCCGAAGACGCGTCGGGCCCGCGGCGCCTCCTACGCCCAACGCCCCGGTAGCGCTCCCTACATCGGTGCAGACGGAGCCTGAATTGACTCGTGCAGCCGCTCGGAGTGGGCAGCGGATCGCTGGGAGGTGCCCGCGGCGCCCTCCTCTGGCTCGGTCCGCAGCGAAGGCGCAGTCAGGTGGTAACTTTCCTGCATGACCCGCTTCGGCCCCGATCAGCTGCGCGAAGTCGCCGCGGCGTGCGAGCGCGCGTGCGACGCGGCGCGCCGGGAGATCCTCCCGCGCTTTCGCCACGTGGGCGTGGAATGGAAGGCCGATGGCACCCCCGTCACCGAGGCCGATCGGGCCGCTGAGCGGAGGATCCGCGAGGTCCTGCACGCCGCCTATCCGGATTTCGCCATGCTCGGCGAGGAGTACGGTGGAGACGAGCGGAGCGAGGACGGCGCGCCGCGATTCATCGTCGATCCCATCGACGGAACCATCTCCTTCGCGCGTGGGCTGCCGCTCTTCGCCACGCTGGTCGCGCTCTGCCACGAGGATCGGCCGCTGGTCGGGGTCATCGACCTGCCGGCCCTGGATGAGCGGGTGGTGGGATGGCGGGGTGGCGGCTGTCGCATGGGCGACGTCCAGATCTCGGTCTCCGAGCAGACCGAGCTGGACCGGGCCATCATCGCCCTCGGCGACCCGATCACCTTCGAATGGTCGGGCATGCGATCCACCTACGAAGCGATCACCCGGCGATCACCGCTCGTACGCGGCTACACCGATGCCTTCGGCCATGTCCAGGTCCTCTGCGGCCGGGTGGACGCCATGGTGGACTGCCACCTCTCACCCTGGGACGCAGCCGCTACGCAAGTGCTGGCGACGGAGGCCGGCGGGCGCTGTGTCACGATTCCGCGCGAGGGCGACAAGTGCGACCTGGTCTTCGGCAGCTCCGCGCTGGTCGAACGTCTGCTGGAGCTGCTGCCCGGCTGACGTGGGGTCGGCAAAGCTGCGCTATCTTCACGGGGCCCCTGACCCTCCGGAGCCGGCGACGGGTCCTCCCGGGCGCGCCCGCCCATCGCCCGCGCCGGACCGCGTTCACGCGGCCACGCCCATCGCGATCCGGCGATCGGCAGCCCAGGGGTGCCTCGCATCACCACATCCCTGTCTCCCTCAACAGACCTCCCCTGCTCGCATCGGCGAAGCGCGGGGCGACGCCTCAGGAAGGACATCATGACGATCTCACACCCCAGCCTCGAAGATGCCAAGACCCTGCTCGCCTCCGCGAGCGCCCTGCTCGAGCGGGCGGTCTCTGCGGCCAGGACGCTGACCAATGGCGGCACGTCGATCGCCGACCATCAGGTGGTCACAGAGGCTGTCGCCTACGCGGCCACCGAAGCCGTCGCCGCCCACGAGACCATCGTGTCCTACGAGAACGTCGTCGCCCAGGGCCGCGGATCCGACATCCTCGAGCTGACGACGGTGGGGGCAGTCGGAGACCTCGTCGAGGCGCTGAAGGCCCGGCTCTCCCGCGTGGCACTCGAGCTCGGCATCGGCGACGAGGCAGTGGAGGCGGCGTTCGGCCCGGACATGCGCGACCTCCTCCGACGCGCGACGGCCGAGTCCCTCTATCGCGAGATCGGCGCGCACGCTGCGGCGACCAAGGGCGTCAACGACTACCCGATGGACGAGATGCTCGAGCAGGTGCGCGATCAGGTCCGCGAATTCGCCGCCAACGAGGTGATGCCGCACGCCGAGCACATCCACCGCAAGGACGAGATCATTCCCGAGCACTTCATCGAGAGCATGGCGGAGCTCGGATTCTTCGGACTCTCGATCCCCGAGGAGTATGGCGGGGTCGAGATGGGCAACCTGCCGATGATCCTCACCACCGAGGAGCTCTCGCGCGCCTCCCTGGCGGCAGCCGGCTCGCTGATCACGCGGCCCGAGATCCTCGCCAAGGCGCTGCTGGCGGGCGGGACCGACGAGCAGAAGCAGACGTGGCTGCCCAGGCTCGCCTCGGGCGAGATCATGGCCGGCATCTCGGTCACCGAGCCCGACATCGGCAGCAACGTGGCGGGCGCGAAGTGCCGCGCAGAGCGCGCCACGGTGGACGGCCAGGAGGGCTGGGTGATCAACGGGCCCAAGGCCTGGTGCACCTTCGCCGGTCGAGCCGACGTGCTCGCCGTGCTCTGCCGGACCGATCCCGACATGAGCAAGGGCCACAAGGGCCTCTCGCTCTTCATCGTCCCCAAGGAGCCCTTCACGGGCCACGACTTCGAGACCACCCAGCCCGGCGGTGGCAAGCTCACGGGCAAGGCCGACGCCACCCCCGGCTACCGCGGAATGCACTCCTTCACGCTGCAGTTCGAGAACTACTTCGTCCCCGCCGAGAACCTCGTCGGCATGGAGAAGGGTGAGGGCCGCGGCTTCTATCTCCAGATGGCGGGCTTCGCCGCGGGTCGTCTGCAGACCGGTGGCCGCGGCTGCGGTCTCGCACAGGCGGCGCTGGAGGAGACCGCCAAGTACGTGGTGGACCGCGACCAGTTCGATCGCCCGATCAGCGAGTTCCAGCTGACCCAGTTCACGCTGGGCAGGATGGTCGCCAAGACCACCGGCGCCCGGGCCATCACCTACGCAGCCGCGCTCGCCTTCGACGAGGACGAGCGTGCGGCGGCACCGCTGGCCGCCCAGGCCAAGCTGCTCGCCTGCGACGTGGCCGTGGACACGACGCAGATGGGGCAGATCATGCACGGCGGCT
>CAZQMY010000185.1:0-2675 GCA_964594405.1 uncultured Spirochaetaceae bacterium
GCCGATCGTGAACGCTGCGTGACCGGGGCCGAAGAGCCGCTCAGCGGGCGCGGCGATGGGGCGAGCCCGCCACGCCGGAGCCCGCCCCGCCCGCGTCGAGCGTGTACGCGGAGGCGGCGCCGTGCTCGTAGACGAGCTCGCCGCCCAGGTGCCCGACGTATGCCCCGGCGCCGAGCACGGCGAGTGCTGCAGCCGTACCCGCCACCCGGGCGCCGAAGCCTCGGCGCCCGGGCAGCAGCCCCGCGCCGATCGGCAGGAGAGTCAGGCCCGCGAGCAGCATGAATCGCTCCGCGGCCTCTTCGTGCGCCTCGATGTGCTGCTCGCCGACCCACCGCTCGACACGCTCCTCCTCGTGCTCTCCGGTCTCGAGGGCCACCCAGGCAGTGCCCAGCAGCAGCGCCTGGAGCAGCACGATGGCGGCCCATGCGCGTGCGGGCAGCAGGCCACGCCAGATCGCGGCGAGGCAGAGCCCGGCGAGGATCGGGACGAGGACGGCGAGCGCCATGGGCAGGTGGACGACGGCGGGATGCAGCGGATCGGGCATCATTGGATGATCCTCCGTGGATGGTCATGGCCCGGGGGCGGGCAGCCCCGCGGTGATGTGAGCGTGGTCCAGCGAAGCGGGCATCCACCATCCGTCGGATGTACCGGTCCGGGCGCACGGCCGACCCGGAGGGAGCTGCGGACATGGATCGAACAGATGTCGGAGCGCGATTCCGCTGGCTGCTGACGGCGCTGCTGGGCGCGATCGCGCTCGGAGGGGCCATCGATCTGGCGCTCGACGCACCCGAGAGCCCGTGGAGCCTCCACGTCCTGTTCGAGCTGCTCATGCTGATCCTGTCGCTGGGGGCAGTTGCCTATCTGTGGGGCGGCTGGCGGGACGCGCGTCGCCGACTTGACCGCACCCACCGCGAGCTGGAGGCGCGCGGCGCCGAGCGCGACCTCTGGCGCGCGCGTGCCGAGAAGGTGCTGCGTGGGCTCGGCGCCGAGATCGACGATCAGCTGCAGCAGTGGGGACTCACACCGGTCGAGCGGGAGACGGCGCTGCTGCTGCTGAAGGGCTACGGCCACAAGGAGATCGCGGCGCTGCAGGCCAAGAGCGAGCGCACCGTTCGACAGCACGCGGTGGCGGTCTACAGGAAGTCGGGCCTCTCGGGACGGGCTGAGCTCTCCGCGTTCTTTCTCGAGGATCTCCTCCTGCCCGGCGCAGGCGCAGGCGAGCTGGCGGAGGGGGCGGCGCGCGACACCCCCGGCGACGCGGGTGCGTGAGCGTTCTCGGGTGCGACCGGAGTTGACCGCAGTCGGACTGGGCATAGCCTCCGCGGACGAAGCCCCAGTCGGCGCGGAGGTTCCAGCATGAGCGATGCCATCGGATTCGAGATCGAGCTGAGCGAGCCCTACGAGGAGGCGCTCGAAGAGGTTCAGGTGCAGCTGGCCGAGGAGGGCTTCGGCGTGCTGACACGGATCGATGTCCGAGACACCTTCGCGAAGAAGCTCGGCCTGGAGTTTCGTCCCTATGTGATCCTCGGTGCCTGCAATCCGGGGCTGGCCTCGCGGGCCCTGCAGAGCCGACCCGAGGCGGGACTGATGCTGCCCTGCAACGTCACCGTCGAGCAGGCCGAAGGAGACGGAAGTCGGGTGCGCATCGCCGATCCCGCGGAGATGATGCGGGCCGGTGGCTTCGAGGATGACCCCGAGCTCAAGGAGGTCGGTCGAGAGGCCCGCGAACGCCTCTCCCGCGTCGCCGACGCACTGGCGGCCCGGCGGACCACCCGCTGACGCCGCGTTCCGGCGCCCTCGCCCGCCTGGGTTCGCGCCCGGAGCAGAGACTCGAGGGCCTGGCGTGATCGCGCGGCCAGTGGGGGCGGATCACGCCGCAGGATCGGATCGGGACCTCGCGCGAAGCCCGCCCTCGCGCCTCAGAGCCACCCCATGGTCTCGAGCTCGCGACCGCCGGCGATCCGGCGCTGAGCCAGCACCCGGTCGGCGTCGTGGAACGTGAGGAGGAGGGCGCCGTCCGAGGCCCGAGCCAGGAAGACGCGCTCGACGAAGCCCTCGTCTCCGGGCCAGGGGTAGGAGAAGACGACGTCGCAATCGGCCGGGCGAAGGTCGAGCTGGCGCCAGGCCCGGGTGTCGAAGACCAGCTTCGTCCGGACGCCTGGATCGGTGACCAGCAGCTCGTCTCCAGGCTGCAGGAACGAGCCCTCGACGAACGCCACGGGCAGATCGAGATCGGCGGTCAGCGCCATCGCGCCTGCGACGAGCCCTGAATCGATCTCGATCCCGTAGGCCTCGAAGCCGTTGAGGGCGGCGATGATGCACACACCGCCGAGTCCGCTGCCCCAGTCACAGAACACGGGGCCCGGGGCAAGCCCCTGCGACCGCAGTCGGCAGAGAGCCCGATCGACCGAGAAGAGCTCGGTGCACACGTAGTCGGGCCGATCGAGCGGGGGGAGCAGCGACGTCCGGGTGCGGAGCGCGTCGGCGACGGAGGAGATGTCGGCGCAGGAAGTCGGCTCGCTGTGCGGAAGCATTGGCACCTCGCGGGACGCTTTGGAAGGAGGGCGGATCCCGCACCGATCGGTACCAGGCACCGAAACAGGTCGGCGGGGGCGCGAAAACGCGCGGCCGCCCACGGAGGGAGAAGAGCAACATACCAAGAAAAAGCAAGCATT
>CAZQMY010000185.1:2685-10944 GCA_964594405.1 uncultured Spirochaetaceae bacterium
GCCTCTCCCCCCCCCTCTCTCCACCTCCCACCTAACCTGGGGGGGGCCGCCCCTTACCCGCCCCCCCCCCGACGGTGCTGCTCTGACTGCATCCAATGCATCGACTGCATTGACTGCTTGTATTGCTTGTACTGCTTGGGCGTCGCTCGCATCCGGGCCAAGCGAGTCATCGTCCGCGTGGGATCGGTGCTCACCTGGGCCGGCGCCTCAGCGACGCCCGCGAAAGGGCGGACGCCTAGCTCGGCTGTACGCTCGTCGCCTCCGGGCCCTTGCGGCCCTCGGCGGCTTCGTAGGTCACCGACTGACCTTCGCTCAGCGACTTGAACCCATCGCCCAGGATGTTGGAATGATGGATGAAGAGGTCCTTGGACCCGTCCTCAGGCGTGATGAAGCCGTAGCCCTTCTCATCGCTGAACCACTTGACTGTACCTTTTGACAAACTCTTGCTCTTTTCGTTGGAACCCTGGGCCGACTTTCTCGGTGCCGCAGTCGTCCGGCGAATTGAATCCGCCCGACTTTGCCCGACATGGCGTTGCCCGACATTCTCATACCGTTGCATCCACGACGGGATACCGCGGCGGGCCGATGGGACCAGGGATGGTTGCATCGCGTGACCGGTTGGCTCCACCTTGGAGCTCGGGTCCCCGATGCGACAGGACTCGTCTCGAGTCTTGGCTTGCTTCGGGCTGCGCCTGCAAGCGGAATCGGTGCGGGGTGCACCGTTTCGTTGGCAGCAGGCTAGCACACTCGAAGCAGGAATGCGCCCGGGCTTGGCGGCCGCAGCAGCTGGGGAAGATCGCGGAGCCGAGCCGCTACCCTCTTCGGGGCCCCAGTCGAGGCCCAGACGCAGATGGCGTCCTGCGGAGGCTCTTCGCCTCGGAGCGGGCGCCCCTGGGCGCCTTGGCCGCTGCCTTCCACATTCGACGCCGGGGAAGGCCCGATCATGAGCACCGACAGACGACGCCGCACCGCGCTCCGTCACTTCCTTCCCATCCCCCTCACGCCCATGCTCATGCTGCCATTCCTGGCCTCGCTCTGCCTCGTTCCGGCATTGGCAGGGCGAGCGCAGGGCTCCGGGCAGGCGCTGCCCCCGAACGCCCACGAGCGGAACAATGGGGGCGGCTGGGAGTGCGACCGGGGGTTCCGAGAAGTCCTCGGCTCGTGCGAGCCCATCTTCGTGCCGCCCAACGCGTATCTGGCGGTGATCGGGCGCGGCTGGGAGTGCGAGCGCGGGTATCGGCGGAGCGAAGCGGCCTGTATCCCGATCCAGGTCCCGCCGAACGCCTTTCTCACGAGTCGCGGTGACGAGTGGAAGTGCGATCGCGGCTATCGAAAGGTCGGCGAGGTGTGTGAGCCGATCATCCTGCCCGAGCATGCCTACCTCGATGCACCCGGCAACTCCTGGCGGTGCGAACGAGGCTTCCGTCAGCTGGTCGATGCGTGCGCGCTGCTCGAGATCCCGCCCAACGGATTCATCGGCCAATCCGGCAATGACTGGACCTGCGGCCGGGGGTACGTCCGCAACAGGGAATCGTGCGCACCCGTCGATGTACCGGCGAACGGGCATCTCAGCTCGTCGGGCAACGGCTGGGTCTGCGATCGCGGCTACTGGAAGCGGGATCGAGCGTGTGTGGCCGTGGCGGTGCCGGACAACGCCCACCTCAGCTACTCGGGCAACGCCTGGACCTGCAATCCGGGCTACCGCAGTGTCGGCGATTCGTGCATCGCGAGCCGGCGATGACCGCGAACGCCCTGGCCTGGGCTCGTCCGTTGGAGCGCGGCGGGGCGGGGCGGGTCGGGTCGACGTCGGTCGGTGTCGGTCCCCGTCGGTCGAAGGGAGCCGACGCGCCTCGAGAGGGCTCGCCGGGGGTCACGTCTCGGTGAGCGTGAGCAGGATGTCCGCGTACCAGGCGCAGTTGAGCCCGAGGGCCTCGTCCTCGTCGGCTTCGCGAGAGCCGACGTCGAGCCTCGCAGAGTGCACGCCGAGGAGCTTCCAGGGCAGCGCCCGATCGTTCGAAGCGGGCCGGAAGTCACGCATCACCACTGGCGCGCCGCTGCTCCCGCGGTGTGTCCGCGCATCCGTGAGGAAGTAGCCCTCACCCTGGAAGCGAAGCCCGAAGGGCGAGGCGACGACGGCCTGCCGTACGACCGGCACCTTGTGCAGGCTGTCGTGAAAGCCGAGCGGGAAGCCGACCAGCAGGATGGACGTACCGATCTCGATCTCGTCCGGCGGCGCGACCAGATGCTCGGGGGTGAAGCCATGGAAGACCGCCGTCTCGGGCAGCGCTTCCCGGTCGATCTCGATGGCGGCCACGTCGATCGCGCCCGCCGAATCTTCGCCCTGCCGCCACACACTCTTCTTGGCCGAGTAGAGGGGGATCGAGAAGCCGCAAGTCTTTGCGACGTTCTCGGCATCCGTATGGATCTGGATCGAGATCCGATCGGGATAGTGCTCGGTTGCCCGATCGAACATCACGTGGCGACTCGTGACGAGGAAGAGGCGTTCGCTTCGCTCGAAGAGGAAGCCGCTCGCGTTGGTGAGCGCCCTTCGGCCCGCATGCGTCACCACAGGCACCGCGCTCAGTAGGATCGATTCGATCATGTCCGAGCGAGGCTACCATTCGCCGACGTTCCGTACACCTCCCACCGTCCACCTCCTACCCGAATGATCGGTCGACCCATGATCAGTCGACCCGAGGAGCTCGTTCATGTGGCTCAGGGCCTCCTGCTGGTTGGACTTCGATGCCCCGGTTGCGACGCCCTTCCTCTTCATGCTGCGTCCGCGAAGCGGCCCGCATCAATGGATCGCGCGCGAGCGGTACACGCTGACACCGAGCGTCCCCGCCGTGGAGTTCACCGATCCCTTCGGCAACCTGTGTCAGCGGCTCGTCGCTCCGGCGGGACGCTTCTCGGTTCGGACATCGGCCGACATCCAGTCCGCGGATGGATGCGACGTGGCTCCGGGTGCGCCCTTCGTCGAGGTCCAGGATCTGCCGCAGGAGACGCTGCCCTTCCTGCTGCCGAGCCGCTACTGCGAGTCGGATCGATTCACCGAGCTGGCCTCGCAGCTCGTCTTCGGCCTTCCCGCCGGCTACGACCAATGCGTCGCGATCGTCGAGTACGTCCAGCGGACGATCCGCTTCGTCCCGGGCTCCGGCTGCGACATCATCAGCGCCACCGAGGCGAACCAGCGCTCGGAGGGCGTCTGTCGCGACATGGCGCACCTCTGCATCGCGCTCTGCCGGGCGATCTCGATTCCGGCGCGCATGGTGGTCGGCTTCCTCGAGACGCTGAGGCCGCAGGACCTGCACGCCTGGTTCGAGGCGTACGTCGGCGGTCGTTGGTACACCTTCGACGCCACCCAGGCCTCCGTCGTCGGAGGGCGCGTGTCCATCGCGTACGGGCGCGACGCGGCGGACGTCGCGGTCTATACGCAGTTCGGTGATCCAGTCGGGCTGCTCGGGCTGAGCGTTGCCGTCGACCGGATCACCGTGCAGGACGTCCAGCAGGAGGGGTACTGGTGATGGGGGCTGATCGGCTCCCCGGTCTGCGCCCCCTTCGCCCCCTATCTCGCCCTATCTCGCAACTCCCTTGCTTCCGACTCCCTTGCTTCCAACTCCCTTCCTCCCGACCCTCTTCCGCCCGACCCCCTTCAAGCTCCCCCGCAGCATCTCCACCATCACCCCCTGGAGCGTCTCTGGCGCCAGCACCTCCACTCCGTCGCCCCACGTGAACAGGTGCCAGGCCATCTCCATCATCCCTCCGGCCCGAAACCGCACCAGCAAGCTCCCATCCGCCAGCTCCTCCACCTTCTGATCCGGATGGAAGCAATACTCCCGGGCCTCCTCGGCCGCGCCCGGCTTGAACTTCCACACCACGTCCACCGGCTCTTCCTGGAATACGCCGAAGCTCTGCTTCGCGTACTGCCCCAGGTCGAACCCCGCCGGCCACTCGAACGCCTCTTCGAGCACCTCCACCGCCTCGATCCGCGAGAGCCGGAACAGCACCGGCCCCTTGCGCTTTGCGCTCTGCGCCACGAGGTAGTGTCGGCTTCCGTAGAGCAGCCCCAGCGGGCCGACGCTCTGCCAGCTGGCCCGCCGCCCGTCCGGCTTGCGGTGCAGCACGCGCAACCGGCGCCCCGCCATCAGCGCATGCCGAATGCGCCCGAGCAGCGCTTCGTCGACCCGCGGCCGCGGGCCAGGGCGTGCGGCGAAGCCCTGGGCCTGCGAGAGCGCCTCGAAGTCGGGGTCGACTCGGCGCAGCCACGTCTGCGATGAGAGTGCGCGCAGCTTGGCCTGAAGCCCGCTCAGCTTGCGGGCGAGCTCTACGTTGCCCTCGCGTCGGGCGAGGCCCGCAGCGGCCTCGAGGTCGGCCAGCTCCTCGGCCTGCAGCTGGAAGAGCCCGGTCAGCTGCGGCACCGAGAGCTTCCAGTACTTGCGGCCGCTCTCGTCCACATGACTGTCGAAGAGGTGGGCGCCGAGCGCACGGCGCACCGTGCCGAGCATGCGGTCTGCTGTGCGGCGGGAGACGTCGTAGCGCTCCATCACGTCGTCGAGACACAGGCCGGCGAACGACGACTGAAGCTGCAGCGCCATGTCGAGCAGCTGCTCGGTTCGTTGATAGCGCTCGGGCTCGGGCATGGGCCCGAATGTGGCATGCCTGGTCGGGATCAATCAAGTCGTTCGAGGCCACGGAGCGGGCGCGAGCCCGACTGCGATGGCCAATGCCATCGCTTCGCGGCGCCCTGCCACACACCTGATCGGCCGCGCACCGAAACTGCGGCGAAAGACCAGATGTGGCCGGGGTGGGGGGCAAGCTGGCGGCGTCAGTTCCCAGGCCGGGCCTCCCCAAATCATGATCGACCGAAAGGACCTCGAAAATGCCTCCGATCTCCCGCCGCCGCTTCTTCTTCTTGACCCTGCTCTCTACCGTGGGCCTCCTGCTGGCTTGTGGCGAGAGCGAGTCGGGCGGGGCTTGCGATCCCGTGCCGCCGCCCACGTCCGTCGACGGGCGCACCTATCGCATGGAGATCACCTCGGGGAGCGGCGTCTTCGCGGCGCGCGGCACCGGGACCGTCTCGTTCGGCGCCGTGGCCTATGCGATCCAGGGCGACGGCGTCGACACCGCGAGCTCCAGCGGCACCTACACCTACCAGGTGGTCGGCGAGCTCGGCACGGCCACGCTCTTCGACGACATCCTCGGCGGCCCCAACGTCTTCTCCTTCACCTTCTGCACGGCGACCAGCGGCACGTACTCGGGAACCGCAGCGGCGGGCGGCGCACAGGCGGGGCGCTTTCGCGAGATCTGATCTCACGGAAGGGCCCGGGCGAAGCCTGCTCGGGGGACTGGGGATCATCGGGACCTGGCGCAGGATCGATCCGGCAAGGGCTCCGCGAGTTCGTCGTGCGAGAGAGCGTCTGCTCGTCGTTCTCATCTTTCTGCATCTACAGAGCGTCGTGGAAGCGCAGCGCCTCGGCGTCCTGGCGCCAATTGCCGGACTACGCCGCGACGTCGAGACACTGCCGCGGCGCCGATTCCGCGAGCGGTCTGGCACGAGCTCCGGATTCTGCAGAGTCGCCAGTTCCGCGACTTCGTCGACGGGTGCATCGACCTCGAGCTGAATCCGGTGGCGGGGTCCTGAGGTTGCCCAACGGCGCGGACGTGGTGCGCCAAACCCGGATGTGATAATATGTAGCGATATCAGATACTTACGTCCGATAGGGCGCATTATGTCAAATAGCCAGCGGGCCTCGTTGTAGCGCCTTCAACGGCGGCAACGGATACGCTCGCCCCCGCCCTCCCGACCGGAGCGAAGCGATGGCAGCGCAGAAGAAGTCTCGGGGCAAGAAGAAGGCCAGCAGGCCGAGGCGCTACCGGAAGATTCAGCGGGACCCGGGCGACCACCAGCGCAACTACTACGTAGTTGACGCGAACTTCCTCGCCAACAAATTCATTCCTATCAGCTGCGCGCCAGCTGGAAGGCAGCAGTCCCGCATCCAGGCTTGCATGGACTGGTGGCGCGAAATCGACGCGCAGCTGAAAGCCCGCGATGCACGGGTGTACGTGCCAGATATCTGCATCGCCGAGGCCTTCAAGATTCTTGCGAAGAAGTACTACCGGGAAAAGTGGTTCCGCTTTCCGGCCCAGCACAAGAGTGCGCGAGACCGCTTATCGAAGACACTGCGAATCACGTCGAAGACCCTGCGCGCGAAGGAACGAGAGATTCGGTACCACGACATCGAGACGAATCGGGACATCATTATCGCCGTGGACCGCTTCTACGAGGTCATTAACAAGGCGAAGCAACAGCCCAAGCCGCGCCCCAACCAGACCACTCAGCCGCAGCCCAAGCCCGTGGAAGTCTCGGTCCCTGACCTCCTAATCCTCTCGTCCGCCAAGTACCTCATGGACTTCTATGACATCCCTCGCGAGAGACTCCATATCGTGACTCTCGACCGAGGTTTGCGAACGGCGACTCAGGCCATTCAAGAGCTCCCGAATACATACGACCCGACACTCGCTGCCGATGCTGCGGAGAGAGTGTTCACCTAAGCAGCTAGCTAGGCCTCCCCTAGTACTGCGAGCACCTCACGTGTACGCTTTGGTGGCGGTGCCGATTCCGTCGGAAATACGTCGAGAGCACGTTCTCGAGGCGCTAAGCGCTCTCGACAGCGGATACGACCACCCGTTCGGCCCTCCCACGAAGTTCGAACTTCATTACAACGGGCGCCGTTATCCGCCGAAGGCCGTGGTGGGCGTTGCTGCCCGTATTGCTACGGGCAGCGCCCTCAATCCCGCCGATTTCAGCGGCGGCGAAGCGGCCGGCCAAGCCAATCGCTTCCTCGAGGACCTTGGGTTCGAAGTCGTCTCGAAAGCTGTGGACAACGAAGGGATGCCGACCTGGGCCATATCGTCCGAAGGGCGAAGACGCTGGGAGGCGTGGCGTTCTCTGGGTTCGCCCGGCTCGGCCGCCCCCGTCCCGCCGGCCGACCTTCGCGCGCGAGCTCTTTACGGTGGTGCGCAGGGCGTCTTCGTAGGCCGCGAGTTGACCGTCACGCCGGAGCTTCCAGACGGCGTGACGGTTTCGATTCTGCACACCGGCACGACGTATCCCGACGAGCTGAGCGAAGAGGGTCTCATCTACCACTACCCAGAGACCCGGCGAGCGGGCAGCCGAGACGATTCCGAGATTCAGGCGACCAAGAACACCCTCACCCTGGGCGTTCCGGTCCTTCTCATCGTGCGGCCGACGCCGACCAGCCCCGTGCGCAACGTCCGCTGGACCTTTCTGCAGGAGTGGGATGACAAGGCCAAGCAGTTCTTCTTCGTCTTTGACGACCCGGCGGTCTCCCCACAGCCGGTAGAGGAGCCGTTCAGCCCAACGGCGGCGCGCAAATCGCGCAAGCGCCTCGCGGAGACGCGCCCTGGGCAGGCTCGCTTTCGCTTCCTCGTCTTCAAGCGCTACGGCGCTCGCTGCGCGGTGTGCGACCTGGACGTCCCCGAGCTCCTCGAGGCAGCCCATATCGTCGCGAGGCAGTTCGACGGCTGTGACGACCCTCGCAATGGAATGGTGCTCTGTAGGAATCACCACGCCGCATTCGACCGAGGTCTCTTTGGTGTCCAGCCGGAATCGCTAGAGCTGCGCTCGCTGGCGGGCAGCACCCTCGACCAATTGGGCGTCACGCGCCCATCCCTCGACCACCTCCAGCCCGCACCCGCGAGAGAGGCTTTCGAGACTGTGGCGCCGAAGAGGGCGCAAGCCTCGAAATAGTCATCCCGCCCCTTCCCTGCTTCCCCTCTCTGACAGAATCTGGTATCACGGACATAGTGGACCTTATGTAGTGGATTCCCGTCGTGGCGACGCGACCGAGTCCCCGCCGCCCTCTCCCTCCAGCACTCGAAATCCGACACATAACGGCGGCGGCCTGCGGCTTTCGTCTTGTGTTCGCTCTCCTGGCCGCGTACGCTCATCTGCAACATTCGGGACCTAGTGTTGTACATCAAGAATGAGAGCGCGTTTCCAGGCAGTGAACGTCGAGCGCGTTCGGTGCTGCGACGGACCAACGGTCTTCAACTTTTGGGTTCGAGCGACGTCGAGCAGGAGGATCGCGCCGCCGGCGACTTGATTGCGCTCGTTGAGTCCAATGATTGGGCGCTGTCCGTCAAGGACCATTGGACCCAAGATTGCCCCCCCGATCCGTCCTCCGAGCCAGCTCCCCCGCCGCAAGCCCTGTCGCGGCAAGCTGAAGCGCGCGCGAC
>CAZQMY010000186.1:0-10843 GCA_964594405.1 uncultured Spirochaetaceae bacterium
GAGTCCCTCCTCCAGCGCCCGCGGCTTGATGATGCGGATGTGCCCGCCCGGGCGCTCGAAGTAGTCGTCGCCCAGGCGCAGGTAGATCTGCTCGCTGGTGGTCGTGGGGATCGTGATGGCCAGCCGGCCCCCGGGTCGCGTCACGCGCGCCAGCTCTGCGGCCGCGGCCTTGTAGTCGTGGACGTGCTCCATCACCTCGGAGCAGATCACGCGGTCGAAGGTGCCGCTGGCAAAGGGCAGGCGGAAGACATCGCCCTTGATCATGGTGCCCAGGGTCCCACGCTCTCCCGCGCGCTCGCCCAGGCGCCGGGACGCCAGCCGCATCGACTCGAAGTCGAGGTCCAGCCCGATCACGCGGGCGCCGCGCTCCAGGCAGCCGAAGCAGTGGCGCCCCTCTCCGCAGCCGGCATCGAGGACCAGATCTCCGGCGCGGACGTCAAGCCGCTCGAGATCGACCGTGAGCAGCACGGAGCGTGTCCTCGAAGACCTGGACGAGCTGCGCAGCAGCCTCGTCCCATTGGAAGATGCGCTGGACCCGCTCACGTGCTGCGCGCCCCATGCGGGCCGTCCTCTCCGGATCGGAGAGCACGTCCGCCATGGCGTCGGCCATGGCCCGGGCGTCGCGTTGGGGGACCAGCCGACCGGCATGTCCGTCCGTCCCCACCACCTCGGGCAGGGCTCCGGCCGCGTTGGCGATGACCGCCAGCCCGCACGCCATGGCCTCGCTTGCTGGAAAGCCGAAGCCCTCGAAGAACGAGGGCACGATGGCTGCGCGCGCTGTCGAGTACTGCTCCACCAGCTCGTCGACCGAGAGCATCCGGTCGACGATCTCCACCCGCCCGTGAAGGCCGGACCGATCGATCAGGCGCGGAACGAGGCCGTTCTCGGGGATCCGCCCGTCCACGATCTTCAGGGTGATGCGCTCGGGAAGCAGGCTGAGGGCTTCGAGCATGGTGCCGATGCCCTTCTTGCGATCCTCGGTGCGTCCGACGAAGAGCATGTCGGACTCCTTCGGGACACTCGGGATCGGGCGGAAGAGCTCGGTATCGGTGCCATTGTAGACCACCGGCACCTCCTTCTCCGGAATGCCGAAGTGTTGCTCGATGGTCCTGCGCGACGCCTCGCTCACAGTCACGATGCGGGCCAGACGCGGAGCCACCTGCTGCTGCATGAAGAGCGGGAAGTAGAGGGTGCGCTTGATCTTCTTGACGAGCTTCGGATCGATGCGGAAGTCGGCCTCGCGATCGATGTGCAGCGGATGGTGGATCACCGAGACGACGGGTGTGCCCATGGCCTGGATGCCCAGCAGGCCCCATGACAGGCACTGGTTGTCGAAGACCACGTCGAACTTGTACCTGCGCTGCAGCTCGGGCCACCGGCGCAGGAGGCGGAAGCCGAAGGGCTGCATCTCGGGAAAGACGCCGAAGCGCGAGACACCCAGCTCCCAGAGCGAGAGCGGGCGCAGGAGGGAGAAGGGGCGCTTCGGGTCGAAGGCGTCCTCGATGTCGGCGGAGAAGACGTTGTCGTTGGAGATTTCGTGGAGGGGGATGCCCTCCTCGAGTTCGGGCAGGGGTGGGCCGGCGAAGACGTGTACGTCGTGTCCGGCCCGCTTGAATTCGCGCGCGAGATAGGCGGCGTAGATCCCCTGGCCACCACAGAACATGTTTCCGCGATAGGTCAGCAGCGCGATGCGCACGGTTGGCCTCCTCTGCCTGCGCCTCGGTGCGCGGGTCGGTCGATGCGGCGCCTCGCGCTCAGGCCGAGTCGCCTGCCTCGCCCGGATCGGTCGTGAGAATCTCGGGCGCTGGGTCGGGCTCGACCTGGATCGTGGCGATCGTGTAGCCGACCCAGCCCGCCAGACCCAGCACGAAGAAGGTGAGGATGGCCACGGGGATGGCGAGGGCCACGTAGCTGCCCTTCAGGATGCCGATGAAGAAGAGCAGGGCCAGGACCACGGCGCCCACGCAGATGGTCCAGCCCTGGGTTCGCGACGCGTCGTTCATGGTCGCCGATCTCCATAGTCTGCTGGTTGGATTCAGGGATGCGCCGAGCTGCGCCCGGGGCGAGGCCTCGCGTGGTCTCCCGGACGTCCTCGACTGGTCTTCGGCGAGAGGGTCCGGTCGAGATGGGGATCTGGACTGTTCGAGCAAACGGACGCGTGGCGCGACGCCATGCGCCGCGATCGGCCGCTTCGACCGAGCGGCCGTATCATCGTGGATTCTCCTGTCATGTCAACCACTTGCCCGGGGTCATCGAATCGAGGGGGCGCACTCGGCTCGGCGCAACGGGCCTCGCCACGCGGTGGACCCCCGGGCTCTGACGTAAGATCCCGCGCATGCTGGTGATCGGGCTCATGTCGGGCACCTCCGCAGATGGCGTGGACGCCGCCCTCGTCGAGTGGCCGGAGGATGGCGAGGCCCGGCCTTTCAGGCTGCGCGGATTCGTCGAGTTGGGTTTCCCGCGGGCCCTCCAGGCGCGGATCCATCGACTGGCCGCAGGCGAGCTCCCGGGCGCCGAGGTGCTCCGCGAGCTGATCGCACTCGATCTCGAGCTGGCCGACCGATTCGCCGAGGCCGCCCTCGCCGCGGCGGCCTCCGCCGAGGTGACGATGGCGGATGTAGCTGTCATCGCTTCGCACGGGCAGACCCTGGCGCATCATCCCGAGCTCGAGGGCACGCTCCAGATCGGCTGTCCCTCCCGACTGGCGGAGCGGAGTCGCTGTCGGGTGGTGGCAGACTTCCGACCGCGCGACATGGCCGTAGGGGGGCAGGGGGCGCCCCTCGCTCCCTTCTTCCATCTGGCGGTGATGGGATCGCCAGACGAGGATCGGGTGGCCTTGAATCTCGGCGGCATCGCCAACCTCACCTGGCTGCCTCGGAGCGGTGATCCGGCTGCGGTGATCGCCTTCGACAGCGGTCCGGCCAACGCGCTGATCGACGGCGTCGTGCAGCTTCGGACAGAGGGCGCAGAGCGGATGGATCGTGACGGGCTCCGCGCGATGCGAGGCCGGGTGAGCGATGCGCTGCTCGCGGAGCTGATGGATGACGAATACCTGCGCTCGCCGCCGCCGAAGTCCACGGGCCGCGAGCGCTACGGGCTTGCCGAAGCGCGTGCGCTGCACGCGCGCTCGGGGCTCTCCGACGATGATCTGGTGGCCACGCTCGTGGCCTTCACCGCGCAATCGGTGGCGAACGCCTGCCGGGACTTCCTGCCCGCGGGCGCGCGACCGGCGCGGATCCTCGTCGGCGGGGGCGGCGCCGCCAACCCCGCCCAGATGGCTGCCCTCGAGCGCGCCGTCGAGGGCGTGGCCGTGGAGCCCTTCGATCGTGTCGGCGTGCCGCTCGCGGCGGCGGAGGCCATGGCGTTCTCGCTGATGGGGCGCAACGCGCTGCTGGGCCTGCCGAATCACCTGCCGCAGACCACCGGGGCGAAGCGCGCGGCCGTGCTCGGCGAGCTCGCACCGGGGCCCGATGACGGCCCCTGGTGGCGTGCCCGGGCGTGATCTGGTGACGGCGCTGCTCAGAGCTTGACGATCAGGCCGTCGTCGGCCGTGTCGATCTCGCACTGGCCGCGCTGCTTCGCCATCTCCGAGCCGAGATGCGTGAGCACGAGGCTGCCGACGTCGAACTCGTCGCGGTGCTCGATCAGCTGATCGAGATTCAAGTGGAAATCGAGACACTCGTGATGGAGCGTGCACTCGCAGATGAAGAGGTCCGCGCCGGCGGCCAGCCTCGGCAGGGCATCGAACCAGCCGGTATCGCCGGAGTAGACCACAGTGCGACCGCCGAGGCTGACGCGATAGCCGTGCGGGTGCGCCTCCACCTGATGACGCGTCTCGAAGGCGCTGATACTCGCCGGGCCGATCTCGAAGTCGGCTCCGGGCCTGAGCTCGGTGAAGCGCAGCGGAAAGGTCCAATCCCGATTGCCCAGATCGTGACCCATGGCCGAGGCCAGCGCGCGGACGCGCGCCTCGACTTCCGGCGGTCCGGCGATCTCGAGGGGCGCGCGGCGCCCGTCCTCGTAGAGCGCGCCGAAGAGGAAGAGGGGGATGCCACCGAAGTGGTCGCCGTGGAAGTGCGAGACGACGATGGTGGCGAGCTCGTCTCGCTCGATGCCGAGGTCGGCGAGGCCGGTGTTCGTGGTGGCGCCGCAATCCATCAGCATCGCGCCGCGCTCACCCCGGATCAGCGTGGCTGATTGCCGTCGCCCACCCGCGCCGAAGGCGTCACTGGTTCCGATGAACACGACCTCTTGCATTCCCAGTCCTCGGGTCCTCTGGCTGGCTGTCTCGAAGTGCCTCGAGTCGGCCGACTCAAGCGGGCTCGCTCGATCAGCTCTCCTTCGTTGTGGAAGACGCGCTCCCCTGCGGAGTCCCGCAATCGTAGAACCTTCCGCCGGCAAATACCCCCGCGGTCGCGCAAACTCCGGCCGGGACCTCTTCATCGGCAAAGACCACCACCCGCTGCAGCTCTGCCGCTCCATCCACGTGTGATCCAGGTCCCAGAACCACGTGTTCCGGCGCCGATCGGGTGACGGTCCCGGGCGCAGCGAAGCGCTCGTCGGGGAGAAAGGAAAGCGAAGGCGGATCGAAGTTGACGTCCAGGTACTCCGCCGGGGTTCCCACCGGACGGAAGGTGCAGCGCTCAGGGGAGAGCAGGATGCCGCGAATGCCCGGGTGGCCAGCGGCCAGCGCGGGCGCGAGCCAGTCGGAGAGATCTTCGAAGGGCTGGGGATCGGGGCCGGAGAGCTCGGGCGGGATCAGATCGAAGCACTCCGGGGAGAAGAGGCGAACGCTGGTGAAGAGGCCGCGGCGCGTCTCGCCTCCGAGCTCGAAGCGCGAGGCGATCCGACGGACTCGCCCCCCGGCGTCGATGCCGATGGTCGGCATCTCGGACCGATCCGGATCGTCGAGCAGGGCGAGGGTGCAGACCGCGCCGCTCTCCCGATGCGACCGGACGAGTGAACCCAGATCGACGTCGAGGATCATGTCCCCCGCCATCACCAGCGAGGTCGGGCTCTCGGCCAGGAACGCCCGGGCCTTGGCGATCCCGCCGCCCGTGCCGAGGGGGGTGGCCTCGTGGGAGTAGTGGATGCGCAATCCGGCCGGAGCGAAGGCGTCCACTGCCGCGCGAATGCTCGCGGGCGCGTAGTGGAGATTGATCATCACCTCGGTGAATCGGTGGTGGGCGAGCAGCTCCAGCAGGAAGGCGATGACCGGTCGCCCGAGGACGGGCAGGGCCGGCTTGGCCACCAGCTCCGAGAGCGGGCGCATTCGCGTCCCCAGGCCCGCGGCGAGGACCATTGCTCTCATCCCGGAGGCGCCCCGGATGCTGCCTCCCCGACGAGCTTGCTCGATCGCCGGACGACGGCCGCGACCAGCTCCGCGAGGTCATGCATGGGTTGTCCGAGGGCGATGGCGCTTCGCGCGGCGTGCTCGAGATTGGCCAGGGCGGTCGGGACGAAGCGCAGGTATCGCAGATCGCCGCGATCTCGAGCGGCGTGCAGGTAGTGCGAGAGATCCTTGGCTACACGAATCAAGGTGATCAGCTCGAATCGTGTACGGAACGAGGTCTCGTCCGGCGCGTCCGGCAACGCAGGTCGGGTGCGAGAGAGATGGAGCGCGATCTCGGGCTCGGGCAGGCGGACGTGGCTGTCGCGGAGCAGGCAGACCAGATCGTACTCGGGCGGCGCCATGAAGGCTCCCTGCAGATCGATCATCACCAGTCGCTGTCCCTCGGGCCCGGGGCACAAGTGTAGATTGGCGGCCTTGAAGTCCCGATGCGCGAGTCGCTGCGGCGCAGACTCGCAGAGGTCTGCCACGTGGCCGAAGGCCTGGTGGACGACAGCCCACTCACCCGCGCTGGCCTCTCGATCCAGCGCCGCAGGCAGGGTCCACTGGCAGAACTTGCGCGCCTTGCTGTCGATCAGCGCCGCGTCGAGGTTCCGCTCGAACGCCTCGGGACCGCCGCCCGGCACCGCGAGCAGCTGCAGGCGCGGAATCAGCGCGCACGCCTCGGCGTAGCGCTCTCGCCGCGCCGGGCCCGGCGCCCCCAGCGCGAAGCGCTCGAGGCTCACGTCGCCCACGTCCTCGAGCAGCTCGATCCCGGACTCCGGCTTCGCGCCCCAGCGCCGCGGTACCGGCAGGCCCGCGATCTCGAGGAAGGCACGAATGGGCTCGAGCGGGGGTTCGGGACGGACGCCGGGGATCGGCTCGGGCGCAGGGCCCTCGATGCGGGCGATGGCCGTGGGGACGCGGGCCCCCTGCCCGAACTCGAGCCGCAGGAAGCGCCGATGGCCGAGGCCTGGCGTGATCTCGGTGGCGCGTTCCGGTCGGGCGCCGAGACTCAGCTCGCAGAGCGCGAGCAGCTCCTCTGTGGGCTGCGGACTGGTCATGCAAAGAAGAAGTGACACGCGACGACGGCGCCGACGAAGCCTCCGGCGTCGCCGATCAGGCATGCCGCGAGGGCGTGCCGCCCGTCGACCACGCCGGCGGCGCCGAGATAGAGGGCCATGACGTAGAAGGTCGTCTCGGTCGACCCCATCAGGGTGCTGGCCAGATAGCCGACGAAGCTGTCCGGTCCGTTGGCGGTCAGCGTCTCGGCCATCACACCGAACGCGCCGGAGCCCGACAGGGGCCGCAGAAAGGCCATGGGCAGGACCTCCGCAGGAACGCCGACACCGCTGGTGTAGGGATCCAGGGCGCCGATCAGCAGATCCAGCGCACCCGATGCCCTGAACATCGCTACGGCGACGAGGATCGCGACGAGATAGGGCACGATGCGCACGGCCACCTCGAGCCCCTCCCGCGCGCCTTCGATCATCGAGTCGTAGACCTTCACGCGGCGCGCGAAGCCCAGCAGAAGGAGCGCCGAGACCAGCAGGGGCAGCAGCCAGTTTCGCACGAAGTGCTTGAAGAGCTCGATGCCTCCCGCATCGGGCATGCGCCCCGTCTCGCGCACGATGGCTGCGGCGATGAAGAGGGCGAAGCCGATCAGGACGACGCGGCGGAAGAGGCGGCCCGCCGATGTCCCAGGCGTGGCCGCCCTGTGGTTCGACGCCTCCTCGGTGTCGGGTTCTTCCTCGTCCGCGAGCTCGAAGCCCGGCGGATCCGGCAGGGCCCTGTGCGCGAATACACCGAGTCGGCCCAGGAGCAGATAGGCGAGCACCGCGCACACAGTGCTGCAGCTGGTGGCGAACATGGTGGGGGCCCAGATCGCCCAGGGATCGGCGGAGCCCGCGGCCTGTCGGACGGCGATGGTTCCGAAGGGTGGGAAGATGGTGATGGCGGATGTATTGATGGCAAGGAAGAGCACCATCGCGTTGCTCGCCGCTCCGGGATGTGGGTTGATACGAGCCAGCTCCCGCATGGCCTTGAGGCCGAAGGGCGTCGCGGCATTGCCGAGACCCATCATGTTGGAGGACATGTTCATGATCATGGCGCTCATCGCGGGATGGTCCGGCGGCACCTCGGGAAAGAGGCGCCGCGTGATGGGCGCCAGGGCGCGCGCGAAGGCGTCTCGCAATCCGCCGTCGAAGGCCACGCGTGTGATGCCCAGGAAGAAGACCATCGCGCCGACCAGCCCGATCACGATGCCGACCGCGCTCTTCGCCCCCTCGAAGAGCGCCGCGTTCACCTGACTCATGGTGCCCGACCAGGCCCCATAGGCGATCGCGGCCAGCATCAATGCCAGCCAGATCAGATTGAGCACCGGAAGTCCTCCCCCCAATCAAGGCAATCTGGTGCAGGAATTGCTTGGACGCAGCCTCGGGGATAACCTCGCTCGCGTCAACCACCCCCCATTCCACTCCGACGCGTCGTCACGTGCGGTGCGACGTCGAGGATCCGCCTGCGGATCTGCGGCGTCATCTGCGGCGTCATCTGCGGCGTCAGAGGAAGGCGGAGCATGGAGAGGGGAGGGCGGCGCTTGCAGCGCGGGACGTTGGGGAATCGTGGAGCGCAGGTCGGACGCGGGGCTCGCCCGCTGCGCCGCGAGGTGCCGACCCGACGAGTAGGGTCGTGGCTGCGCCGACGCCTGGCCGCGGCCGTGCTGGTGATCGCGTTCACGGGCTCCGCCTCGGCCTCCGATCCGGAGACCGGAACCGTCGCGCCCGAGCTCGCGGCCGCGCTGGACGGCGTGCTGGGGCGCCCGGCGCTGGCCGATGCGCGTCTCGGCATTCTCGTCGTGCGGCGCGATGACGGCGCCGTGCTCTTCGCGCGTGATCCCGATCGCGGTCTGATCCCGGCATCGAACATGAAGGTGCTGACCGCCATTGCGGCCCTGGATGCCTACGGCCCGGCCCATCGCTTCGCGACGTCGATCCGAGCCGCCGCTCCGCCCGATGAGCAGGGTGTCGTGGCGGCGATCGCCGTGCGGGGCGCGGGCGACCCGGTCTTGAATTCGGAGGATTGGTGGCGTCTGGCCGCCGATCTGCGGCGCGCGGGCGTGCGGCGCGTGAGCGGCGACATCCTGCTGGATGACACGGCGTTCGACGCGGAGTACTGGCATCCCGATTGGGGGCGCGTCTCGGCGCGCGCCTATCACGCCCCCGTCAGTGCGCTGACGGCAAACTACGGCGCCTATTTCGTGAACGTGATCCCGGGCGATGCGCCGGGTGAGGACGTCCGAGTGGAGGTCGATCCTCCGATCTCGTACCTGAAGGTCGAGAACGCCGCGACGACGGGTTCCGCGCGCGCGAAACGCACGCTCGTCGTGGGACGCGCCTCGCGGGAGGCCGGCGGCGAGACCGTCAGGGTGAGTGGGCGGGTGCGCGCCGGTGATCCCGCGGACACCTTTCCGCGCAGCGTCCTGGACGCCACGCTCTACGCGGGCGCCGTCTTTCGGCATCAGCTCGAGAGCAACGGCATCGAGGTGGGGGGCCAGGTGATCCGCGGGGATGCCTCGTCCCTGCCGCATGAGCTCCTGGCGTATGAAGGGCGCCCGCTCATCGAGATCGTCCGGCTCTTCATGAAGTACAGCAACAACTCTGTGGCCGAGAGCCTGGTCAAGGGCATGGCGCTCGCCTCGGGACAGCAGGGCAGCTGGCGCCACGGCCTGGCGGCCGTTCGCGATCGATTGGTGCGGCTGGGCGTTCCGATGGAGGGGGTGGTGATGGTGGACGGATCGGGCCTCTCGCCGCGCAATCGACTCTCGGCACGGGTACTCGTCGAGGCGTTGAGGATCGCGGACGCGTCCTTCGCATTCGGTCCGGAGCTCATGGTCTCGCTGCCGATCGCCGCCACGGATGGCACGCTGGAGAAGCGAGCGCGCGGCGCGCGAGGCCAGGTGAGAGGGAAGACCGGCCTGCTCTCGGACCAACGGACGACGTCGCTCTCCGGGCACGCGGTGCTCGCCGACGGAGAGCGTGTGGTCTTCTCCTTCATCGTGAACGGCTACCGCGGGGGGAGCCATGCGGGAATGGACGCGCTGGATGCGTGGCTCGCCACGCTGGTGAGCAGCCGGATCGAGTGAGTCGACGTCTGCCGAATCAGGACTCGCGCGCCGACGGCGGGATCGATCCCTGGTAGGCGCGCTCCACCTGCAGCACGTAGCGGGTGGGTACGGCAGCACCGCGGCGCAGCCGCCGATCGATGCGGCCCGGGCCCCAGTTGTAGGCGGCGAGGGCGGTGCCCAGGCTGCCGTAGCGGTTGGTCAGCTCGCGCAGGTAGGCGGTTCCGAGCTTCACGTTCAGAAAGGGATCGAAGAGGGAGTCGGGCCCCCGCCAGTCGTGGCCGAGCTTGCGGGCCAGCTCTTCGCCGGTGCTGGGAAGCAGCTGCATCAGTCCGAGGGCGCCGACGCGCGACACCGCCATGTGATAGCCGCTGCTCTCCACGCGGATGACGGCCATCACGAGCTCGGGGTCGAAGTCGTGGTCCCGCGCGACCTGCACGATCGTCTCGGCGAGAGCGACGAGCTCCCGATCGGAGAGCCCGGTATGGCGTGCCCGCAGATCCTCCAGGATCTTCACGCGGGCCAGGTCGTCCCCGCGCGCCTTCGAGGACGAGCGCGGAGCCTGCTGCCCGGCCGCGTCCTCGGACGCGATGCGCGCCGTCTCGGGTGCGAAGACGGTGCGGGGGGCCAAGGGCGCCTCGCAGGAGAGCGCCATCGCGCCCATGGTGACCAGGGAGAAGACGAGGTGCCGTCGACTCATGCCGGACCTCCGGAGACCGGCGGCGGGGCGGGGCCCGTGTCGCCTGGCCAGAGGTTCATGGCATCGATGGCCTGAAGGTTGTTGACCACGGCGAAGCCGGTGCTCGTCACGATCATGAGCAGCAGCGCAGCCTTGGCGATGTCGGGCATGAGCGGGGTGCGCATGAGGAAGACGACGGCTAGCAGAGTGACGATGCTGTCGATGGCGAGACCGCCGACGAGGCCCGCCCTCGCGAACAGCCAGTCGGCCACGGGGTTGGCTTCCGTGACGACCCATCCGTCCACTGGCCCGCGCAGGCATTGCCACGTGGTCAGGTGATCGGCGAGGGTGAGCGCGAGTGCGAGAGCGACGAGGATGCGCAGCATGGGGAAACCTGTTGGCGGCTTCCTTCAGCCTTCAGCAAGATGCGTGCCTCGGATCATCGGGCGAGGGAGAGCCCCCGCCGTGCGGGAGGATGGGGCCGGAGGTTGCCGGCAAGAGCGTGGGCGATCCGGCTCCGGCCCAAGGGGAGGTATGTAGTGGGCTTCCCAATTGCTGACCGAAGAGGGACGTTGGGGGCGGGCGCGCGCAGACGGACGTCGGTCGGATCGCGGCCCCTCCCCGCTCACGCGAGCGTGCAGGCTCGATGCAGAACGCCCGCCACCGGATCACCGGTGGCGGGCGTCTCGCGCATCATCCAAGATTCCCGTCCGAC
>CAZQMY010000187.1:0-10826 GCA_964594405.1 uncultured Spirochaetaceae bacterium
GCCTTCTGATGGGCGGCCACGTGACGCTCCGCGTGCCGGTGGTCCTCACCGTCTCGCAGGGCAGGGGATCACGCGGAGAGGCGGGCTTCGCGATCTGCGTTCTGCTGATCGAGGCGGGTCTGCTCGGCAGCTTCCTCTCGCTGAGCTGGGTCGGGCTCCACATCTCCTTCGAGCTGACCGCTCTCGCGCTCTACTTCCTCGTCGGGGTCTGGGGTGACGAGCAGCGCGGGCAGTCGGCGACGCGCATGCTCGTCACGGGCTTACTCGGCTCGCTATGTCTGGTCGTGGCGATGGTGGTGGTCTACGGCATCCACGCCAGGCAGATGGGCTCGCCGACGCTGGACCTCGTGGCCTTCGACGGCTCGCCGGGCCTGCTCGACACGAAGCTCCCGCTCGGCTCCATCGGCTTCGAGCAGCTCGGCACCCAGCACGCGCTGCTCCTGCTGATGGCGCTCGGGTTCGCGCTGAAGACGCCCGTCTTTCCGCTCCACGTCTGGATGCCGCGCAGCCATGCCGCTGCGCCGGTGGCCGGCCGCATCCTGCTGCTGGGCGCCGTCCAGACCCTGGGCATCTACGGGCTGGTGCGCATCGCCCTGCCGCTCGCCCCCTCGGCCGCCACCGTTCTCGCGCCCTGGCTGATGGCGCTGCTTGCGCTCGGAGCCGTCTACGCCGCGCTGCTTGCGCTCGCCCAGCGTGAGCTGCGCGACTGGCTCGCCTACGCGTCGATGGTGCAGATGGCCTTCGTGACCATCGGGGTGCTGAGCCTCGGCGAGCTGGGCATGACTGGCGGCTTCGTCCTGCTGCTGGCCCACGGTCTCGGCATGTCGGCGCTGCTCTCGTTGGCGGGCGCCATCGCCGAACGTCGCGAGACCACCGAGATCGCCGCGCTGGGTGGTCTCGCGCGCCCGATGCCGGTCTTCGCGGCGCTCTTCGCGCTCTCCGCATTCTCGCTGATGGGGCTCCCGTTGCTGCCGGGCTTCGTGGGTGAGCTGCTGGTGCTGCTCGGCACCTTCCGCGCCGATCGTCTGGTGGGGCTGGCTCTCTGCCTGGTGATCTTCCTCTTCGGCCTCCTGCTCTTCGACATGGTGCGGCGGGTGATCCTCGGGCCCGTTCACCAGGCAGAGAATCGGGGCCGCATCGATCTCTCCTGGCGCGAGCGGGCCCTGGTCCTGGTGCTGCTCGTCCCGATGCTCGTGATCGGCATCCACCCCGATCCGGTGCTGCGCAGGGTCGAGCCGGCAGTGCTCGAGGTGCTGCGTCGGATGGACCAGAATCAGGTGACGCCCGACGCCCAGACCGAGCCCGAGCCCGATCAGCTCCCCGCCCAGGAGATGATCTGATGGCGCAGGAGCTCGCGCCCCATGTGCTCGTGCCGGCCGGGCTGCTCGCAGGCGCCGCGATGGTGATCCTCACGGTGGACATGCTGGCCACACCCCGCGGAGGCCACCCTGCGGCGGGTGCGGGACAGCGCCGTGTGGGCCTGGTGCTGGCGTTCCTGGCAAGCGTCGCCTTCCTGGGCGTCGCCGTGGTGGGCCTGATCGCCATGGCGGGCGGACCGGCCCGCCACTTCGACGCCGAGCTTCGCATGATCGTCTCGGACGGGCTCTCGGGGGCGGGCGTGCTGATCGTTGCCGTCGGCGGCCTACTGACGCTCTGGCTCTCGAGCACCTACCTGATCGCGCTGCGGATCAACCACGGGGAGTATCACGCGCTCCTGCTGCTGAGCGCCGTGGGCATGGTGGGAGCGGTCGGCGCCACGAACATGGTCCTGCTCTACGTCTGTCTGGAGCTCGCGAGCATCGCGCTCTTCGTGCTGATCGCCTTCGATCAGCGCAAGCTGCGAAGCGCCGAAGCGGGCCTCAAGGCAATGCTCACGCACGCTCTCGCCAGCGGCTTCCTCCTCTATGGCATCGCCATGCTCTTCGGGGCCACCGGGCAGTTCGGCCATGCGGGCCTCGAGGAGGCGATCGCCCAACTCGCCGCGGCGCCGGCGGTGGCAGAGCTGCGACTCGCCCTGGCCGGCTCGGCGCTCGTCCTGGTGGGGCTCTTGTTCAAGCTGGCGCTCGTGCCCTTCCATCAGTGGGCGCCGGACGCAGGGGAGGGGGCGCCGACGCCCGTGGCGGCCTTCCTGCTGGTCTGCCTGCTGCCGACGGCCACCATTGTGCTGCTGCGCCTGCTCGGGGTCTTCGCGGCCTTCGGCGAGAATCTGCTGGGGCCGATCTTCGGGTTGCTGGCGCTGGCGAGCATGGGCGTCGGCCATCTGATGGCGCTGGTGCAGCACGACATCCGGCGCATGCTCGCCTACTGCGCAATCGGCTCGATGGGGCAGCTCGCCATCGGGCTCGCAGTGGGGGGCGGCGAGGCCTACGCGGCGGTGCTCTTCCAGCTCTTCGCGCAGCTCTTCCTCTGGCTCGGCGCGATGGGGGTCGTCATCACCCTCGCCTCGGCGGGTCGCGACGCCGAGCGCATCGAGGACCTGACAGGCATCGGCCATGAGCGACCCGCCATGGCGGCGCTGCTCACGCTCTTCCTGCTCGGGCTCGCCGGCGTTCCCGGCACCGTGGGCTTCTGGGCGAAGTTCCAGATCTTCTCGGCAGCGGCCTCGGCGGACCAGACCACGCTGCTGGCCGCCGGCGTGATCAGCAGCGCGCTCTCGCTCTTCTATCTCCTGCGCGTGCCCATCGCCATGTACATGAACGCGCCCGGGGCCGGCGCGAAGGCGCACGCCTCGACCAACGAGCTGCTGGTGCTCGGCGTCTGCGCGGTGGCCGTGGTCTGGCTGGGCATCTTCCCGGGCGCCGAGCTCCCGGGCGTGGGCGTCGGCCTCCTCGATGCGCTCGGGGACGCGGCATCCGCGCCAGTTCGCGAGCCCTGAATCCCGAGGAGATTCGCGAGGCAGGGTCCGAATGCCCATCCTGCTCACTCGCAACCGAGATCTCGAAGGAGTGGGATCCTGCGTGAGGCCCCGCATGGCTGGAGCGAGGTCGAACCCTGGCGCTCCCGCCACGTCCGGTCGTTCGCGCGGGCCTCGTGAACGAGGTTCAGGGGCTAGCTTCCCGCTCGCTCGCCCCCGCCCCGCAGCACTCGCACCTCGCCCTGTCGGCGCGTGATGTGCAGATCGTCGAGCAGCTCCATCAGCGGCATGGCGGTCCGTCGCGATGTGCCGATCAGCGCCTTGTAGGTCTGCGTGTCGAGCTCCTCGTTCGTCTCGAAGTGCGCGCGCACCCTGGCGACGAGCTCGTCGATGGCCGCCCGGTCGAACCACAGGTCACCCGGGGCGCGGACCAGGCTGTCCTGCCGCTCGAGGTGGGCGACGAGGTCGCGGAAGTGGTCCAGCCCGATGCGCAGCCGATCGGCCCAGTCCTTGGGGTTGGGCGGGTCGAGGCCGGCCGTGCGCGCGTCCTGGACGATGGTCTCGAGCGCCTGCTTCGCCTCTTCCGTGAACGTGGGCACGTGGTCCCTGGCGCGCACGAGGTCCCCTTCCCGGATCACGTCGCCGCTGGCTTCGAGGCCGCCGAGCGCGAGCTCGCTGGCCTCGCCGGGCACGTTCCTGGGCAGGGCGCCCCGCAGCGCTGCGCGCGGCATGCCGGGACGCATGGGCTCGGCGGCGTGGAAGGCCGCGAGCGCGCGGAGCAGCTCGGCCTGCATCCGCTCGATGAACGATGTGCCGAGCCAGAGGTGGGGGCCCGCCGGGATCGCATCGCCGGCCTCGCGCAGCCGGGCGAGCCGCGCGTCGAGGTCGCCGCGCGTCTGCCCCAGCTCGCGGGCGATCTCGCGGGCATCCGCGCCCGCGAAGCCCGTGCGTGTGATGCGCGCGAGCAGCGTGCCCTGCGCGTCGCCGGACGCGATCACCTCGAGCTCGCGGAGCAGGTCGGGGTCGCTGCGCCTGCGGTGCGGCGGCGCGACATCGAGGATGCTCCCGCCTCCGAGGGTGGCGCCGGCGCCATCGCCGCGCGCGAAGCCGCGTACGATGAAGCGGTCGCCCGGCAGGAGGGCGACGGCCTCCCCGTCGATGTGCAGCCGAGCGAAGAGGGTCGTGCCCGCCGCGAAGGTGCGCGTGCCGATGGGGGCGAGGTGGGCGCGCCGCTCACTGGTGCCGGTGAGGAACTCGACGGCGATGTTGCCCTCGGACTCCGGCGAGGAGGGCAGCCAGTCGAGCCGAACGTCGGCGGACTGCGTGCAGGTCATCGTGTCGGGCAGGGTGAGCACGTCGCCGCGCCCGATCTCCACCACCTCGACGCCCTGCAGATTGACGGCGCATCGCGTCCCCGGATCGACGCGCTTGCACTCCTGTCCGTGGCTCTGCAGGCCGCGGACCTTGCTGTGCAGATCGCGAGGCAGGAGCGTCACTGCGTCGCCGCCCGCGAGCGGTGCGCCCACGAGGGTTCCCGTCACCACCGTGCCGAAGCCCTTGATGGCGAAGCGCCGATCCACGCAGAGCCGCGGCGGCCCCTCGCGCGTGGTGCGCGGGTCGGTCTGTCGGGCGGCGCGCTCGAGGGCGTCACGGAGCGCGTCGATGCCGGCTCCGCTCTCCTTGGAGACAGGCACGATGGGCGCGCCCGTCATCCCGGTGGGCTCGAGCAGATCCGCCACCTCTTCGCTCGCGAGCTCGATCATCTCGTCGTCGACCAGGTCGATCTTCGTGAGCGCGACGACCGCCCGCTGCATGCCGAGCAGGTCGCAGATGGCCACGTGCTCCCGCGTCTGCGGCATGACGCCCTCGTCGGCCGCGACCACCAGCAGCATCAGATCGATGCCCGTCGCTCCGCTCACCATCGTTCGCACGAGGCCCTCGTGGCCGGGGACGTCCACCACCGAGAGTCTCAGGCCGCTCGGCAGCTCGAGCTCGGCGAAGCCCAGATCGATGGTGATGCCGCGGGCCTTCTCTTCGGGCAGGCGGTCGGTCTCGACGCCGGTGAGCGCGCCGATCAGCGAGGTCTTCCCGTGATCGATGTGCCCAGCGGTGCCGACCACCAGATGCGGGACCGCGCCCTGCTCCATGGCCCCGCGCTCGCTCGTCATCGCCACTGCCTCAAGACCGATGCCTCAGCGGGGACCGATGCTCTCCCGGCCCAGATAGGGCACCAGTGCCTTCGGGATGCCGATGCTTCCATCGGCGCGCTGGTGCGTCTCCAGCAAGGCCAGGATGGCGCGGGCGTTCGAGATCGCGGTGCCGTTGAGGGTGTGGACGAGCTCGGGCTTCTTCGCGTCCTTGCGCCGGAAGCGCGTGCGCAGCCGCCGGGCCTGGAAGTCGGTGCAGTTGCTCGTGCTCGTGATCTCGCCCCAGCCCCCGCCCTCGCCGCGCCCCGGCATCCAGGCTTCGAGATCGTATTTGCGATAGGCGGGCGCGCCGAGGTCACCGCTGGCGATGTCCACGACGCGAAAGGGAATCTCGAGCGCCTCGAAGATCCGCTCCTCGATGGCGCGCAGGCGCTCGAGCTGGGCGTCGCTGTCCTCGGGCCGGCAGAAGACGAACATCTCGGTCTTCGTGAACTGGTGCACGCGATAGAGGCCCTTGCTCTCGCGTCCGTGCGATCCGGCCTCGGTGCGGAAGCAGTGCGAGACGCCCGCGAGACAGATGGGCAGCTCGGCCTCGTCGAGGATCACGTCCGCGTAGTAGCCGCCGAGCGTGATCTCGGCGGTGCCGACCAGGCAGAGGTCGTGGCTCTCGATGGAGTAGATCTGCGTCTCCTCGCCGCGTGGGTTGAATCCGAGCTGGGTGACGGTGTCGGGGCGCGCCAGGTCGGGCGTGATCATGGGCGTGAAGCCGTCTTCGAGCACGATGTCCAGGGCGAAGCGCTGCAGGGCGACGTCGAGCAGGGCGGCCTCGTTCTTGAGGTAGTAGAACTTCTGCCCCGCCACCTTCGCCCCGCGCTCGAAGTCGACCAGGTCGTTCTTCTCTGCCAGCGCCAGATGATCCAGCGGCTCGAAGTCGAAGGTCCGGGGCGTGCCCTCCGTGATGACGCGGAAGTCCTCTTCGCCGCCCTCGGGCACGTCGGGGTGGATGAAGTTGGGCAGCAGGGCGACCAGCGCTTCGAAGCGCGCTTCCTGCTCGCGGAGCCTCTCCTCGATCCCGCTCACCAGCGCCTTCAGCTTGCGGCCTTCGAGCCCGTGGGCCTTGCGCTCTTCGGGGGCCAGGCCCTTGCTGGCCTTCTGATGCTCGTTGCGACGCTGGTTGGCTTCGTTGAGCTCGGTCCGCAGCCCCGTCAGTGCCTCCTGCTCGCGGATGGCGGCGTCCACGTCGGCCGAGACGCGGCGCTTGCGGCAGCTTTCGACGATCTCGTCGCGGCGATCGGTGAGGACTCGGGGGTCGAGCATGGCGCGATTAGGGAAGCACATGGGGCCCGGCGACGCCATCGGCCTCCGCTGCGGTTCGCGGCGCAGCCCCCGGCCCGCAGCGTCAGTCGTGGATCAGGTACTTCATGCGCGTCCGCGTGAGCTGCTGGGCCTCTTTCGATCGCCCCGCCTGGCTCAGCGTGCGGATCGCCAGTGAGAGCGCGTCATCGAGCTCTTGCATCCAGATCGCGTCGCGCTCCTCGCCGGTCACGATCGAGCGTCGCAGGCGCTCTTCGAGGGAGGGCGCATCCCGATACGTCGAGCCCACCACCGCGGCGGCCCGCTCCAACGTGGACCAGGCCTGCTGACGCGGCTGGTCCTCGTCGTCGACGTCCTCGAGGGCGCGCCACGCCTCCCCCGCTGGAGCGCCGAGGAGCTCGTTGCTCGAGCCGGAAGGTTCGGGCGGGACGGGCAGGCGGAGCTGCTCTGCGAGACCGAGCTTGTGCAGCGCCTCGAGCGTCTGGCTGAGGGCGAGGTCCTGATCGCGCTCGAGCTCGAAGAGGTCGCGGAAGCGGTTCTCCGCCGCGATGTTGTAGGTCACCACCGCGCGAAGGACGTCACGGTGGTAGAGGGTCTCGCGCATCGCGATCTTCACCTTCCGCATGCGGGAGATGATCCCACTCATGTCGTCGAGGTCGAGGATCTCGATGGCGGCATCCCGGAAATGCTGCGCCATCTCCAGCGCGCGGAAGTCGCCCTTGCGTTCCCCCGCCTCGCATCGTTGCACGACTCCGGGCGAGGCGAGACAGGGATCGCTCACCAGCGTCGAGACCCCTTGAACCGTTCGACGAGAGAGCAGCGTGATGAGATAGTCGACGAGGAAGGGCTTGCGGGCTTCGCAGCCCGCGTCGTAGGCATCCAGGCAGAGATCGAGCAGAGAGATCACGTCCCTGCGCCCGCGCGCCATCATCGCCGGCATCGTCGATCTCAGCTGCATGATGGGCGTGCCGTCGATCAGCTCGACGAGCTGATCGTGGAAGCGCGCGAGGCCGCGATCGATCTCCTGCAGCTCGAGCGCGATGCCGCCAAGGGCAGGCGAGTCCGCCCCGTCCGACGGATGCACCTGCTCCTGCAGCTTCTGCAGCCGCTCGAAGAGGTCGGAGCCCGTGAGCCGGGTCGGGAGCGAGCGCCGCCGGCGGACCGAGGGCATCAGCGCCCGCTCTACGCTGCGCATGGACGAGTAGCGCACGATTCGCGAGACGATCTCGACTTCGATGGGACCGGCGTTGTCATCGCCCATGGCTGGCTCTCCGACGGCGCGCACCCGAAGTGGTGCTTCTTCTCACATCGGAAGCCGTGAAGCTGGCTTGATCCTCGGCCTGCCGGTGCAATGGGCCCGGCGATGCTGCTGGGCGATTGCCTCGGTCCCCGTCCGTCAGAGGCGGAAGCTTGCACGCAGGCGGGCGGAATCGAAGCCCTCTCGCCCGGGCAGGCCATCCCGCAAGATCGCGAACGCGAATCGATCGACCCCGCTGTGCAGGGCGTGCGGAGCAGGCTCGTGTCGTCGCCCCCGTGGCAGTGCTCCTACTCGGAGATCATGCGCGCCGCGTGGAGGGTCTGCGTGTACTTCGCCAGTCGCTCGCTCGTCCATCGTTCGAAGCGCGTCTGCCTGGCCTGGACGATGAAGCGATCGGGTGCCGGGCCGATGAAGTCGAAGGGATGGCAGGTGACCAGCGTGAGGGTCGGCTCCTCGGTCGGATCGAGGACGTCGACGCGCGTCGGCTCGACGACTTCGAGCCGCGTGACTTCGTAGCGGCTGATGCCGCGCGGCGTGGCGAGCGTGAGCTCGTCACCCTCGGAGAGCTCGCCGAGATGGCGGAAGAACGCATCGCGGTGACCCGCGATGCCGAGGTTGCCGCGATCACCCGGCATCGCGGTGCCCTCGATCCGCCCGACGGCGCGGTCGAGCGTCGAATCGTCGGTGCCGTCGAGCACCATCACGGAGACGTTGGCACTCGGGATATCGAGTCGGCCGAGCGCCTTCACCTCGTGTCCGCGGACCTCGGCGTAGCGCTCCCTGCGCAGATTCGACCAGCTGGACTGGTCGTGCCCCTCGGCCGCGATGGCCTGTGCGAGCTGCGCATCGAATCGACGGCCGAGGGTCCATTGAAAGAGCCCGCGATCCGCGCAGGCGGCGAAGTAGATCAGCAGGCAGACGAGCCCGACACCGGCGAGCAGCAGCTCGCCGGCTCGAAGCCCGGCGCGCAGTCGCTGCTTGCGCAGCGACTGACGCGCGGCCTCGTGCCTCGTCGCGACGCGATCGTGCACGTCGATGCCCGCCCCCTCGAAGGCCCGGCCCGGCTAGCCGATCATGTGGCGCAGCCAGCGCGCGCCGCCGGCCAGGCCGAGCGCGAGCGCGCCGGCGAGGCCGACCGTCGGCATCCCGCTGGCGGTCTTCGGCAGCATGCGAGTCGGCTCGGGCTCGGGCTCCGCCATGGGCATCGGCTTGGCCACTGGCTGCGGCTCGGGCGCCTCGCGCACGGGCGGAGGCGGCGGCGGGGCGGCCTCTGCCACCGGCGTGGGCTCGGGCGCCACTTCGGGCTCGGGCTCGGGCTCGGGCTCGGTGGTGGCACACGCCACTCCGAGCAGGGCGATCGATGCTGCAATGAGGATGGAGCGAGCCATGATTGGCCTCCTTCGCGATGGACTCTCGTCGAGTCTCCCTCTTTTTCTGGCCTCTTCTTCTTCTTGCATCGTTCTTGCTCTCGCCTCGTTCCTGCTTCGGCGAATACCTGGGACTCGTCGGCGCGCTCGGCGGATCGCGTGAGCGCTCCTTCGGGCCAGACGCACACTGCGCTCGGCCCCGACCCCGCGGAGAGAATCGCCGAGAAGGCCGTGGGCGTCGACCTTCGTGTGCGTTGCCGGGCTCGCGGATCCCGCACCTCTGCGACCCGTCCCTCTGCGATCGGATGCACGCCGCGGCGCGAACTCCTACGCTCATCGGCCGGGGGGAGCGGGGTTGCAGGCAGGGGACGAATGAGTACCGAAGTCTCATGGGAAGACGCCGTGACCGCGGTCACCGCACCGGGGGGCCGCTTCGGCATCGTGGAGCGCGAGATCGATGGCCAGAGATTCAAGGTCTTCGAGCAGCTCCCGCCCTCTCTGCGCGCCGTCTTCGATACGGCCCGCGGCCGAGGCGAGGAGATCTTCCTCGTCTACGAGGACGAGCGGTGGAGCTTTGCCACCGTGATGGAACGTGTGGACGAGATCGCTGCCCTGATGGCGGGGCGCTATGGCATCTCACCGGGCGATCGAGTGGCGATCGCGGCGCGCAACTACCCCGAGTGGATCATGAGCTTCGCGGCGGCCACCTCGATCGGAGCCATCGCGGTCTGCATGAATGCGTGGTGGACCCGGGAGGAGCTCGAGTACGGGCTGAAGGACTCCGGCGCGAAGCTGATGGTCGCCGACCGCGAGCGCGTCGAGCGCGCCGCGCCCCTCTTCGCCGCCCTCGGTGTGCGGGGTCTCGCCATCCGCTCCGAGGACATGGCGGCGCTGCCGGCGGGCGTCGACCACCTCGACGATGTGATCCTCCGCGGCGCGCCCATGCCCGAGGTGGAGGTGCTCCCGGGGATGGACGCCACCATCCTCTATACGTCGGGTACCACGGGCCATCCGAAGGGCGCGGTGAGCACGCATCGCGCGGTGCTCTCGGCGCTGATGTCCTTCGGCTGCCGAAGCGCGATCAACCTCACGATGGAGCCGCCCAGGGAGAAGCACCCCTGGCCCACCAGCTTCATCCTGGTCGTGCCCCTCTTCCACGTGACCGGCTTGATTCCCGTGATGCTGACCGCCTTCTCCGGCGGATTCAAGCTGGTGATGATGTACAAGTGGAATCCCGAGCGCGCGCTCGAGCTGATCGAGCGCGAGCGCGTCACCACCTTCGTCGGCGTGCCGACCATGAGCTGGGATCTGCTCGAGTCGCCCGACTTCGCCGGGCGCGACACCAGCAGTCTGCTCAGCGTGGGTGGCGGCGGGGCGCCCGCGCCGCCGGAGCTGACCAGGCGTGTGGACCAGGGCTTCAAGAAGGGGCGTCCGGGCATCGGCTACGGGATGACCGAGACCTGCGCGTACGGACCGCAGAACGCCGGCTCCGACATGCTCCGCAAGCCCAGGAGCAGTGGTCGCACCGTCCCCACCATGGAAGTGAAGGTGGTGGACGACCAGGGCAACGAGGTGCCGCGTGGCGAGGTGGGGGAGATCGTCTTCCGCGGGCCGAACCTGATTCGCGGCTACTGGAATCGGCCGGAGGCCACGGCGGAGACCATTCGCGATGGCTGGCTCCACAGCGGCGACATCGGTCGCATGGACGAAGAGGGCTTCATCTTCGTCGAGGATCGCGTCAAGGACATGGTCCTGCGCGGGGGCGAGAACGTCTATTGCGCCGAGGCGGAGGCCGCGATCTACCAGCATCCCGCCGTCTACGAGGCCGCGGTCTATGGCCTGCCCCACGACAAGCTCGGAGAGGAGGTGGCGGTCTCGCTCTACCC
>CAZQMY010000188.1:0-10702 GCA_964594405.1 uncultured Spirochaetaceae bacterium
GAGGTGATCTGGTGCCAGCTCTTCAGCGAGCCGAGCGCCGGCTCGGACGTGGCGGGCCTGCGCACCCCTGCCGTCATGCAGGGCGACGAGTGGGTGGTCAACGGTCAGAAGATCTGGACCACGGGCGCGCACTTCTGCGATTGGGGCATCCTCGTTGTGCGCACCGATCCGAACGTGGCCAAGCACGCGGGCCTCTCCTACTTCGTGGTCGACATGCACTCCCCGGGTGTGGAGGTCCGGCCGATCACGCAGATCAACGGGGGTCAGGGCTTCAATGAGGTCTTCTTCACCGACGTCCGCATCCCCGACGAGAATCGCATCAGCGAGGTGGGCAACGGCTGGGCCGTCGCGATCACGACGCTGATGAACGAGCGCTCTTCCATTGGCGCCGGCGGCGCGGGCGGGGGCTTCAGCGATCTGATCGAGCTCGCCCGCACCTGCGAGGTGAACGGAAGGCCCGCGCTGGAGGACACCGCTACGCGCCACAGGATCGCTGAGTTCTACACCCGCAGCAGGGCCGTGAAGCTCACCGGGACGCGCAGCCTCTCGGCCCTCTCGCAGGGCAGGACGCCGGGACCGGAGGCGAGCCTCGGCAAGCTCGTCGGCGGGGTGCTGGCCCAGGACATGGCCGCCTTCGCGATGGAGATGCAGGGCACGGCGGGTGCGCTGATGGACGACGCGCCGCAGGACGGTGAGTGGCAGAGCCGATACCTCGCCATTCCCGGGCTTCGCATCGCCGGCGGGACCGACGAGATCCTGCGCAACATCATCTCCGAGCGGGTGCTCGGCCTGCCGCCCGAGGCACGGGCCGACAAGGGCATCGCCTTCAAGGACATCCCCACCGGCTCCACGGGCTAGCCCGGGCGCAGCTCCGGCATCGCCCCCCGCGCCCTCGGGGTCGAGACCGAGGCGGGCGTGATGCCCCGGCTCGGCCGAGCCGGGGGGGGCGACCTTGCAGATCGTCCGATCCGCCGGCCCGCGTTACCCTCTGCACCTGGGGGGCGAAGGCCGTTGAGCGCGTCCGATCAGCACGGAGAGAGCCGGGTCAAGCCCGGCTATCACAACGCCGAAGCGGAACACCTCGCCGACACCGGCAGCGGCGTGATCCGGGCCAGCGTCTTCGGCATGTCCGATGGGCTGGTCTCGAACCTGGCTCTGGTGATGGGCGTCGCCGGCGGCACGAGCAGCAGCGAGCCCGTGGTCCTCGCCGGCACCGCGGGACTGCTGGCCGGCGCCTTCTCCATGGCCGCGGGCGAATACGTCTCGGTCCAGACCCAACGCGAGGCGATGCAGAAGCAGCTCGAGCTCGAGCGCGACCATCTCGAGCGCTTTCCCGAAGAGGAGGAGGCGCACCTCCGGGATCTGCTCGCGGAGAACGGCCTCGACAAGAGCGCGGCGGCCGAGATCGCCGCTGCGCTCCATCAGAGCGTGGAGCCCGCGCTGGACTTCCACGCCCTGCTCGAGCTGGGCATCGTTCCGAATCAGATGGGCTCTGCGATCGGCGCGGCCCTCGCCTCCTTCGCCTCTTTCACAGCCGGAGCCCTGATCCCGCTGATTCCCTTCCTCGTCACCGATGACGCGATCTGGCCCTCCGTCATCGCCTCCGCCCTCTCGCTGCTGCTCGTCGGCGGCGCAGTCACCCGCATCACGAATCGCAACGCCCTCACCGGTGCGCTGCGCCAGCTCGCCTTCGGCCTCGGCGCCGCCGGCATCACCTTCGCAGTGGGCCGCATGGTGGGATCGGCGATCGCGCTCTAGGAGAGCTGGTCCAGCGCCGACTAGGGCGTCCGGATCACCATCAGGCGCTGCTCGGTCATGTCCTCCATGGCAAAGCGGACTCCCTCGCGGCCCAGGCCGCTGTCCTTGACACCACCGTAGGGCATGTGGTCGACGCGCCAGCTCGGGACGTCGCCGATCACGACGCCGCCGACCTCGAGCTCGTCCCAGGCCCTCTGCGCCTTGTAGAGATCGCGCGTGAACACACCCGCCTGCAGACCGAAGACCGAGTCGTTGACCTCGGCGAGCGCCGCGTCGAAGTCGTCGAAGGGTACGAGGATCGCCACTGGACCGAAGGCCTCCCGGCAGCTGATGGGCTGATCCCGCCCCACGCCTTCGAGCAGGGTCGCCTCCAGCAGGGCGCCCTCGCAGCCACCGCCACAGAGCAGCCTGGCGCCCGCCTCCACGGCCTCGTCGATCCAGGTCTTGAGCCGCTCCGCCTCCGCCTCGCTGATCATCGGGCCGATGAACGTCCCCTCCTCGAAGGGGTCTCCCATCTCGAGCGCCTTCGTCGCCTCGATCAGCTTCTGCTTCATTGCGTCGTAGACACCGCGATGGATCAGGACGCGCTGCACGCCGATGCAGCTCTGGCCGCTCTGGTAGAAGGCCCCGATGATGATGCGCGCCGTGGCATCGTCCAGGTCGGCGTCCTCGTCGACGATCACCGCCGCATTGCCGCCGAGCTCGAGCACCACGGGCTTCTTCCCCGCGCGCGCCTTCAGGTCCCAACCCACCTCGGGCGAGCCGGTGAAGGAGAGGAGCTTCAGCCGCTCGTCGGTCGTGAAGAGCGCGGCGCCGTCGCGTCGACAGGGCAGGATGGAGAAGGCGCCCGGCGGCAGGTCCGTCTCGGCCAGCACCTCGCCGATCAAGAGGGCGCCGATGGGCGTCAGGCTCGCCGGCTTGAGCACGAAGGGGCAGCCTACCGCCAGCGCTGGCGCCACCTTGTGGGCGGCGAGATTCAAGGGGAAGTTGAAGGGCGCGATGAAGGAGCAGGGCCCGATGGGGACTCGCTTCCACATCCCGGAATAGCCCCGGGCCCGCGCGCTGATATCCATCGGCATGACCTCGCCGTAGAGGCGGACCGACTCCTCCGCGGCGATGCGAAAGGTGTCGATCAGGCGCCCGACTTCACCCCGTGAGTCCTTGATGGGCTTTCCGGCCTCGGTGCAGAGAGCCGCGGCGAGCTCGTCGCTCCGCTCTTCGAAGCGGCGCACGCAGTGCATCAGCACCCCCTGGCGCTCGTAGGCGGCCAGGGCGGCCATGGGCTTCGCCGCCTCGCTGGCCGCGGCGATGGCGCGGTCGATCACCGCTGCATCGGCCAACGCCACCCGCGTGGCGACCTCGCCGGTGTACTTGTTCGTGACCTCGAGATCCTCGTTGGCGAAGACGGGCTCATTGGCGAGGTAGTAGGGGTAGCTCGAGTCCAGCATGTGTGATCCTCGTGGCGGGGGACGCTCGCGCCCGGAGGTCAGCGTGCGCGATGACCTGCGCCGGCGCCAGCCCCCCGGCGGCGGCTCAGCGGCCGTGCCCCATCAGCTCGAGCATCTTCGCGAGCGTCTGGTCGATGCCGGCCTGCGGCAGCGCCATTCCCCCATCGACGACCAGCTCCTGCCCCGTGACGAAGCTCGATGCGGACGTCGCCAGGAAGAGGAAGGCCTCGGCGACCTCTTCGGCGGTGCCCGTGCGACCCAGGGGCGTCGCGGCATACACCGGGTCCATCGCCCCGGGAATCGAGAAGAGCGGCTCGGTGAGCGGCGTGCGGATCACTCCCGCCGACACACAGTTGACGCGAACGGTCGGCGCGTACTCCAGCGCGGCGCCTTTGGTCAGCGCGACCACGCCCGCCTTGGCGGCCGAGTAGGGAAGCTCGCCGCGGGTGGGGCGCATCGCGCTTCCGGAGGCGTTGTTGACCACGGTGCCGCCGCCCCCGGCCCGCATGATCGGGAGCGCCGCGCGCATGCAGTTGAAGACGCCCGTCAGGTTGATGCGGATCAGCCGCTCCCAGAGCGCATCGTCGTGGGCATGCAGCGGGGCCAGATGGCCCGCCCCCGCGTTGTTGACCAGCACCGAGAGGCCGCCGAGCCGCTCGGCGGCGGATCGCACGGCTACGCCGACGGCTGCTGGATCTCCGACGTCGCCGTGGATGAAGTGTGCATCCAGCGCCCGGGCCGCCTCCTCGCCCGCGTCGGCATCCACGTCCAGCAGACAGAGCGCCGCACCCTCGGCGGCGAAGCGCTGCGCGACGGCCAGACCGATGCCCGATGCGCCGCCCGTGACCAGCGCCCTTTGCCCGTCGAGCAGCCCCACGCGATCCTCCCCGAGGTGCAGCTTGCGGCCCCTGCGGTCCATCTACGCTACTAAAAGAGCACATCCGGCTCAACCGATACGCCGGATCGAAGACCGTCGACCCACATGATTGGAGGTGTGCTCCATGGGAAGCTTCAGCCGGGAAGAGCTGGAAGAGGCCTTCGCCAGGTACAACGAGGCCCGCGTCGCATCGCAGGACACGAACGACTGGAGCATCTGGGCGGGGATGTTCACCGAAGACGCCCACTACATCGAGCACGCCTACGGCGAGTTCCACGGGCGCAAGGCCATCGAAGAGTGGATCGTCGCCGTCATGTCACCCTTCCCGGAGATGACCTTTCCGCAGGACTGGGTGGCCTTCGACACCGACAACGACGCCATCATCTTCCAATGCCAGAACCGCCTGCCCCATCCCACGGATCCCGAGGGCGAGCCCTTCCAGTTTCCCAACTGGACACGCCTGGTGTACGCGGGGGGCGGACTCTTCAGCTCCGAAGAGGACGTCTACAACCCGACCAAGGACGCGAACCCGACCATCAAGGCCTGGATCGAGGCGGGCGGGCGCTTCGCCACGGACGAGCGGGTCAAGATGCAGCATCCTGGCGGCGCGCACTGAGCTCCCCCCACCGCGAGACATCACGGAGAGCCCCTCATCATGCTCCGAGACAAGAAGATCCTGATCACCGGCCCCACGAGCCAGGTCGGCGTGCCCGTCGTGGAAGCGCTCGCCGCCAGCAACGAGGTGGTGGGCCTCGCCCGCTTCTCCAAGGCCGACGATCGTGAGCGCATCGAGAGCCTCGGTGCGAAGACCCTTGCGATCGACCTGGCCGACGGCGACCTCTCCGCGGTAGACGAAGACTTCGACTACGTGGTGAACTTCGCCGTGGTCAAGAGCGGCGACTTCGAGTACGACCTGCGCGCGAATGCAGAAGGCGTGGGCCGACTCATGGCCCGCTGCGCCGGCGCCAAGGCCTTCCTCCACTGCTCGAGCACGGCCGTCTACGCGCCCAGCCCCCATCACGCCTTCGCGGAGGGAGATCCCCTCGGAGATCACCACCGCGTGATGATGCCCACCTACAGCATCAGCAAGATCGCCGCAGAGACCGTCGCGCGTTTCGCTGCGCGGCAGTGGAAGCTCCCCACCACCATCGCGCGCCTCTCCGTCCCCTATGGCGACAACGGCGGCTGGCCCTGGTATCACCTCATGATGATGAAGAACGGTGTGCCGATCCCGGTCGGGCCGCACGGCCCCAACGAGTACAACCCGCTCCACCACGACGACTACATCGCCATGCTGCCTGCGCTGCTGGAGATCGCCAGCGTTCCCGCCACGACGGTGAACTGGGGCGGCAGCGAGAGCGTCAGCATCGAGGAGTGGTGCGCCTACCTGGGTGAGCTGACGGGACTGGAGCCGAAGCTCAACCCGACCGAGCAGGCGATCGACTCCGCGAAGATCGACCCGACCCTGATGCACCAGCTGATCGGCACGACGAAGGTGCCGTGGCGAGAGGGCATCCGGCGGATGGTCGAGTCCCTGAACCCCGAGCTCTTGAAGTAGGAGGCAAGCGTGGCCGGACGATTCGAGGGAGAGGTGGCGCTCCTCACCGGTGCCGCGGGCGGCATCGGCCGCGCGGCGGCGGTGCTCTTCGGCCGAGAGGGCGCGAAGGTGGCTTGCGCGGACATCGATCGGGCGGGGCTCGAGGAGACCTGCAAGCAGGTCGAGCAGGCCGGCGGCGAGGCCCTCGCCCTGAGCTGCAACGTGGCCGAGCGCTCGGCCGTCTTCGAGACGGTCGGGGCAGCGGTCGATGCGTTCGGCGGCCTCGATGTACTGGGCAACATCGCAGGCCTCGGCAGCATGCGACACAGCACCGAGGTGAGTGAGGAGGAGTGGAGCCGCGTCATGTCGGTGAACCTGAACGGCACCTTCTTCATGAGCCAGGCGGCCCTCCCCCACCTGCTCGAGGGCGGCGGCTGCATCGTGAACATCGCCTCCATCGCGGGCCTGATCGGTCAGGCCTACTGCGCCGCCTACTGCGCGAGCAAGGCGGCGGTGGTCGGACTCACGAAGGCCCTGGCCGTGGAGTACGTGAAGCGGGGCGTCCGCGTGAACTGCATCTGCCCCGCGGCGGTGCAGACCCGGATCCTGGCGGACTTCGGCGCTCCGGAAGGCGCCGACCCCATGCTGCTCGCGCGCCTGGGCCTGGTTCCGAAGGTGGCGCAGGCCGATGAGGTCGCGGAGGCCATGGCCTTCCTCGCCTCGGACGCGGCCGCCTCCATCAACGGCGTCGCGCTGCCCATCGACAACGGTACCGCCGCGGCCTGAGCCGCCCTCCGGCTCAGCGCCGCCAGAACCGCGGAATCAGGATGGCCAGCAGAGCGAAGAACTCCAGCCGGCCGAGCAGCATCAGCACCACCATCAGTCCCTTCTGCCAGCCTGCGAAGAAGGCGAAGTTCTGCGTCGGACCGACGGCACCGAGACCCGGGCCGATATTGGAGAGCGTCGCCATCGACGCGGTGGCCGCCGAGGCGAGATCGGTGTCCCCGACCGAGAGCAGCAGCGTTCCGAGCACCCAGACCGCGCCCCAGAGCAGGAGCAGGCCCGCAACGCTGCGCACGCTCTCCTCGGGCACCGGGCTCTCTCCGACCACCACGGCGATCACCGCGTTCGGGCTGAAGGTGAGGCGCACCTCGCGCAGCGCAGCGCGCGCGCCGATGATGGCGCGTACGAGCTTCGCGCCGCCCGCCGTGGATCCCGCGCAGCCCCCGGCGATCATCAGGAAGACGAGGGCGGCGCGACTGACGCTGGGCCAGCCGTCGAAGTCCGCCGTGGCGTAGCCGGTGGTGGTGAGGATCGAAGCCACCTGGAAGGCGGCGTCCAGCACCTGCTGCGCACCCTCGAAGCGCTCGTGCACGAAGAGGTCCGCGGAGATCGCCGCGCTGGTGAGCAAGAAGATCAAGGCGTAGAGCCTGAACTCCGAGTCGCGGAATACGCCGGGGTCGCGCTTTCGCACGAGGGCGTAGTAGAGCGAGAAGTTCACCCCAGCGGCGAGCATGAAGACCAGCACCACCACCTGCACCGCCGGGTCGAAGTGGGCGACGGAGTCCGAATAGGGCGAGAAGCCGCCCGTCGATACGGTGGCGAAGGTATGGGTGAGCGCGTCGTAGAGGTCGAGTCCCAGCAGGAGCAGGATCACCACCTCGAGGGCGCTCAGGCCCAGGTAGATGCGCAGGAGCGCGCTGGCGGTCTCCTGCACGCGCGTGTGCAGGATCTCCGCCTTCGGACCCGGGACCTCCAGCTTGAAGAGGAAACGCGCGCCGGGGCCGAGCTCCGAGAGAAGCGCCACGAAGAGCACCACGATCCCGATCCCGCCGAGCCATTGCGTGAGGCTACGCCAGAAGAGCAGCGCCGGATCCACCGACTCGATGTCCACGAGGATGGACGCACCGGTGGTCGTGAAGCCCGAGGCCGACTCGAAGAGCGCATCGAGCCAGCCGGGGATCGCGCCGCTGGCCACGTAGGGCACGGCGCCGATCACCGAAGCCAGCAGCCACGAGCCCACGACGATCAGGACGCCCTCGCGGCGGTAGAGCTCGCCCGCGTTGCTGCCGATGCGCCGCATGGCAACGCCGACCAGCGAAGTGCACAGCGAGGTCAGCGTGAAAGCGAAGATGGCGTGACCGTGGGACGCGTCGCCGAAGGCGAAGACCAGGGGGACGAGCAGCGTACCCGCGAGAATCAAGACCACGAGCCCGAGGATGTGCACGACCCGCCGATAGTTCATCGGACTAGTCGTCCTCGCCGCCCGGGAAGACGAGATTGGCCATGCCCGCCTCTTCCTCACGGACGAAGACGATGACCTCGTCGCCCACCTCGAAGCGATGATCGCCGCGCGGGACCGTCGCGCGGCCACCGCGGATCACAGCGGCCACGATCAGCCCCTGCGGCACCTCGACGTCCGCCAGCTGCGCACCGGCGGCCGGGGAGAGACGCGAGATTCGGCGCTCGATGAACTGGGCGGAGCCGTTGCTGAACCTGACCGTGTGCGGCTCGTACTCGCTGTCGATGTAGCTCCGGATGCGCTCGGCGGCCACCGTGCGCGGCGAGACCACGTCGAGCAGGCCGACCTTGCGCCAGAGGCTGGATGTCTCGCTCTTCTGAACCAGCGCGGTCAGCTTCGGCACGCCGACCTCCTGCGCGAGCAGACAGGCCATCAGGTTCGTCTCGTCGTTGCCGGTGAGCGCGATGAAGGCGTCCGCCGCGTCCAGCCCCTCGGCGGCGATGGCCGACATATCCGTGGCATCCGCGTGCACGATCTCGTAGCGCGGATACGCGGCCGCCAGCTCGCTGGCCCGCTCGCGGTCGATCTCGATGATGCGGATGGTGCGCGCACGTCCCTCGAGCCCCGCCGCAACCGTGGTCGCCGTGCTCCCGCCTCCGGCGATGATCACCAGCCCGAGCTTGCGCGCCTTGCCGCTGATGCGCTGCTCGACCTCGTCGATCACCGCGCTGCTGCCCAGCACCAGCGCTTCGTCGCCGACCTCTGCCCGATGCGCACCGCTCGGCACCACCAGTCCGCGCTCGGAGACGAAGGCGAGCACCAGGCTGCCGCGCGGCAGGTCGATCTCGTAGAGCCGCTTCTGGGAGAGCACCGAGCCCTCCTCGACCCGGGTTCGCCTGACCTGAACCGAGCCTCCGGCCAGGTACTCCACCTCGACGGTGTTGTAGCCGAGCACCGCGTTCAGGATCCGCGTGGTGGTCAGCAGCTGCGTGGAGATCAGCAGGTCGGCCAGGAAGGTGCGCTCGTAGATGCGGCCGAAGCGGGTGATGTCCTCGCTGGTCGCCACCCGCACCACCGTTCGGGGCGCCCCGACCTTCTTCGCCAGGAGCGCAGCGACCAGATTCGCCTCGTCGGAGCTGCTGGCCGCCACGAAGAGATCGGCCTTCCCCACCTCGGCGGCCTCCAGCACGGGCACGTGGGTCCCGTTGCCCAGCACGAAGCCCACGTCCAGCTGCTCTTCCGCCATGCGCCCCTTGCGAGGCTCGCGGTCGACCAGGACCACGCGATGACCGTCGGAGGAGAGCATACGAGCCAGATGGGAGCCCACCTCGCCCGCCCCCATGATGACGTACCGCCTGCTCTCCATCCGCCCCCCGACGCGGCCGCAGACCCGCCCGGACGCCGCTCGATCGGCGCCGAGGGTAGTGCACGATGCATCGCCGTGCGAAGACGCGAGCGTTCTCGACGCCGCGCGGCGACACGGGCCGGTCGTCCCGTAGCGGAGGCCCTTGGCGCGATCAGTCGTCGAAGGCGGAGATCACCTCATCGCCGAAGCGTCTCATGCCATCGAGCTTCTGGCGAAGGTCCTCGGTCGGCCCGCCGTAGAAGAACCAGGGCATGGTCATCAGGTGCGTGACGCCGAAGTCGCGAAGGCGCCGGTAGCCATCGACGTCGTAGGCGTCGCTACAGGTCGCCAGGATGTCGAAGGGCTCGCCCGCGCGCTTGCTCTCGCTCCGGGCACGCCGCACCTTCGCGCAGAGCGCCTCGAGCTCGGCGGTGGTATGCAGGTCGGAGATCCAGCCATCGCCGAGCGTGACCGCGCGGCGCCGGGCGGGCGCGGAGTAGCCGCCGACGTAGATCGGAATGGGCGCGCTGGGCACCGGGCTCATCTCGAGGCGATCGAAGTCGTAGTACTCGCCATGGTGCTCGACCATGCCGCCGCTCCAGATCAGGCGGAGCACGTCGATCATCTCGTTCATCCGCTTGCCCCGATCTTCGAAGCACTGCTGCATCAGCTCGAACTCGTCTCGCATCCACCCCGCCCCGACGCCCAGAGCGACACGACCGCCCGAGAGGACGGCGGCCGTCCCGACCGTCTTGGCCACGAGGAAGGGATTGCGCATGGGCAGGACGTAGACGGCGGTGAAGAAGCGAAGCCGGGTGGTGACGGCGGCCATCGCACCGATGCCGACCCAGGGATCGGGCCAGTCGGTGAAGGGCTGCCATCTCGGTGTGCCGTCCGCCGTGTAGGGATAGGGGGTCTCGATGCGCTCCGGGTGCACCACGTGATCCGAGAGCACGACGGAATCGAAGCCGGCCTGCTCGGCGCCGCGGGCGAGGTCGCAGAGCTGGTCGGGAGGACTGAACGCCAGCGAGGTCACGAACTTCAGGGCGGGCTCCGGGATCGGCGGGCGAGCCGGGCCCGCTCTATCTTGATCGATCGACCTTAGGCAAGACTTCGATTGGACTCAAATGACACAGATCACTCCCGGTCCGGGATCGCGGGAGCGAGCCGAGACGAGCTCCATCCACAAGGCCAGGCGTACGAACGACGGCGGGTCGGCGACGATCGCGATGCCGGCCATCTCGCCGAGATGGTGGCGAACACGCTGACGGGCGCGTTCAACGACTGGCTGAACGACCCACGGCACCCGCTGCCCGCGCGGCTGCGTCGGGCGATCGGCTTCCTCGAGGAGGCCCTCGCGCCTCGTAGCGATCACTGAACCCTCGCGAGGTACATGCCCCACGGGGGGGGGGGGGGGGGGGGGGGGGGGGGGGGGGGGGGGTCGGGGGGGGGGGGGGGGGGGGGGGGGGGGGGGGGGGGGGGGGGGGGGGGGGGG
>CAZQMY010000189.1:0-10692 GCA_964594405.1 uncultured Spirochaetaceae bacterium
GCTTCTTCTTGGCCTTCATGATGCCCTTGAGCGAGGCGTAGCGGACCTGGTTGGCCCCGGTCTGGATCGCCACCACGGCGGGCGTGGGAAGCTCGACCACCTCCATGGCGCCGCCCTCGAGCTCGCGCTCGCAGGTGATGCGACCATCGGTGATGGTGGTCTTGGTCACGCCGGTCGCCGAGGGCATGTCGACGAGCTCGGCGACCATTGGCGGCACCGCAGAGAAGTTGTCGTCGTCGGCCATCAGACCGCAGAAGATCAGGTCGGGATTCTCTTCCTTGGCGATCGCCGCCAGGATCTTGGCCGTTCCCAGCGCGTCGGTGTCGTCGGCCTCGCCATCCTTCACGTGAATGGCGCGGTCGGCACCCATGCCGAGGGCGGTGCGCAGGGCCTGCGTGACGCGGTCGGGACCGATCGAGACGACGACGACCTCGGAGTCGCCGGCATCCTTGATCTGGAGCGCCTCTTCGAGTGCGTAGGTGTCGTAACTGTTGATTTCGAACTTGATATTGTCTTCCTGAATCCAGGTGCCATCGCTCGCGACGTCGAGTCGAGCGTCCGCATGCGGCACCTGCTTCAGGCACACCATGACCTTCATGGGGGGCCAGCCTCCGGGTTTTGGGATCGGGAATACCCGACGCGAATGGTCGGGGTCGGGGAAACGCGGCCCGAACACTAACGCGCGGTGTTGGCGTTTTCAACGCTGATTCCAGGGGTTCCGGGCGTCTGGCGCGGCGCCCAGGGCCCCCGCTGAAGGCGCTACGCGAAGCCGAGGATGCCGTCCATCCACTTGGCGACGATGATGGAGATGGGGTGATTGAGCGCCTCGGCGGGCTCCTCTGTCATCTCCGCGACTTCGTCCAGCTCCGGAGGCGGTGGCGGCACCGGAGGGTTCATGGGGTCGATCAGGGTGTGGTCGAGACCCTCGATCACCTCCACCGTCGACGGCGCGCCGACGCGCCCGAGACACTTCTGCAGCGCCGGCAGCTCGCAGCGGCGATCGAGGGCACCCTGCACGAAGAGGGTGGGCGAGATCAGTCGGTAGAGGTAGTCGGCCTGGAGGCGGTCCGGCTGTCCGGGGGCGTGGAGGGGGTAGCCGAGACAGAAGATCCCATCGAGCTGGAGGCGCTGGGTCGCCAGGCGGGCCGCCATCCAGGCGCCGATTCCCTTGCCGCCGAGGAAGAGATGAGCGGGCGCGGCAGAGGGATTGCGGCCGAGGATGGACAGGGCGGCGCGAAAGGCGCGCTCGAGCATCTCCGCCGAGTACTTCGACGCGGGCTCGCCGGACTCGGCGAAGGGGAAGTTGAAGCGCACCGTCAGGAAGTTGTGTCCGGCCAGCTCGCGGTGCAGGGTCTCGAGCAGCGGGTCGTCCATGCTGCTGCCGGCATCGTGGGCCATGGCCACGGCCACCCGATTGCCCGTGGGCCACCAGCGCGGAATGCCGACCACCGCCCGGATCTCTTCGACGCCCAACGTCGGTTCGGGAAGGCGAACCGTCACTTGTTCGAACTGAGCGCTCTGCTCCAACGGGTTTCCCTCTGGGGGTATTTCGGAATGTGGTATCACAGGCAAGGGCAAAGCGCACCCGACCTTGCAGCCGCTGGGGGGAGGGCGGCGAATCTTAACGCGAGTTCCGCGATTCGGCTCTTCGCGCTTCTCCTCGCCGGGCCGTAGCGGCCGATGCAGGCCGGTGATCCGGATCCATCGAAGAATCGGGGTGGGCATGGGCAGAGTTCTCATCACGGGGATCTCGGGAGGGCTGGGCAGGCATCTGGCCCGACGCCTGGCACCGAATATGGATGTCTGCGGCGCCGACCTCATGCCGTGGAATGACCGGCCCGTCGGCGTGCGTGTCCACCGGGTCGATCTTCGCAAGCGCCGCTTCGAAGACGTGGTGCGAACGGAGCGCCCGGACGCCGTGGTGCACATGGGCTTCATCCGACACTTCCGCAAGACAGAAGAGCTGCGACACGACGTGAACGTGCGCGGCACGCAGCGCGTGCTCTCCCACTGCGTGCGCTACGGCGTGAAGCAGCTGATCGTGCTCTCCTCGAGCTATGTCTACGGGGCCTTCGCGGAGAACCCCTATCGCGTCGACGAGGACTTTCCGCTCTCTGCCAGCCGCAGCTATCCCGAGATTCGCGACCTGGTGGAGGTGGACACGCTGGCGACAGCGTTCTTGTGGCGCCATCCCGAGGTGCAGACCTGCGTCCTGCGTCCCGTCTCGGTCCTGGGGCCGCACGTCCACTCGATGATCCGCGCATACCTCTCGCTGCCGCGCGTCCCGACGGTGCTGGGCTTCAATCCGATGTTCCAGCTGATCGCCGAGGATGACCTCTGCGAGGCCGTCGCCCTCTGTCTGGAGCAGCGGCCGACAGGTGTCTTCAACGTCACGGGATCGGGAGAATTGCCGCTCCATACGATCATCGAGGAGGTCGGTGCGAAGTCCTGGCCCATCCCCGGGCCGCTCCTGCACGCCTTCTTCGAGCGCGCCTTCCGGCTCGGGGTCTGGTCCTATCCGGCGGGCATGCTCGATTTCCTGAAGTATCCCCTCTGCCTCGACGGGCGCCGCTTCGAGCAGACGACCGGCTACGGCGCGAAGATATCGCTGCGCGAGCTCTTCAGCGAGAAGACACGGAGGCGAATGCGATGAGTCGTGGCGAGCTGAGGCCCGAGCTGCGCAGATTGCACCACCAACCCCCGGTCTCGGAGGGATTGCTTCCGGCATTGATCGACCTCGCGGGCGCGCTTCGCCCGCTCTGGGTGCGAAAGCTCCAGGATCAGATCGAAGAGCGGGTCGCGCGCGTACCTACCCGGCTCAACGAGTACCACTTCGATGCGTATGGTCTGGATCCCGAGTGGGTGAAGTCGAGCGCGCTTCCCGCTGCCCTGGCCTATCGCTACTACTTCCGCACGGAGTGTCACGGGATCGAGTCCGTGCCCGAGGGCCGCGTTCTCCTCGTCGCCAATCACGCGGGGCAGCTGCCCTTCGACGCCATGATGTTGAGCAGCGCCATGCTGCTGGAGGCCGAGCCGCCGCGCATCGCGCGCGCCATGGCGGAGTACTGGGTCAGCGAGCTGCCCTTCGTCAGCGAGGCCGCGGTCCGGACGGGCGCGTTGGTGGGCACGCCGCGCAACTGCGTCAGCATGCTGGAGGCCGGTGAGTGCGTGATGGTCTTTCCCGAGGGCGTCCGCGGCATGAACAAGCTCTATCGCGATCGCTACAAGCTGATGCGCTTCGGGACCGGCTTCGTGCGTCTGGCGCTGCGCAGCGACACCCCCATCGTGCCCGTCTCGATCGTGGGGAGCGAGGATCAGCAGCCCGCCCTCCTGAATCTGGAGCGCCTCGGCAAGCTCTTCGGCGCGCCGGCCCTCCCCATCACCCCGACGTTCCCGTGGCTGGGGCCGCTCGGGCTGCTTCCGATGCCGGTCAAATACCGCATCTACTTCGGTGAGCCGCTGCACTTCTCGGGCGACGGACACGAGGACGACGCGAGTATCCAGGAGAAGGTGGACGTCGTGAAGGCGGTCATCCTCGACGGCCTCGAGCGCGGCCTGCGCGAACGCCGCGGAATCTTCCGCTGAGCGCAGCCGGGCCGTCGGTCGCGGCGCACACCCTGCAGCGATCTCGCTGCTGCATGCAGCCGAGGGCTGCCGAATTGCGGTGAATCCGCCTTCGCATCTGGCGCCATCCGGCCGGGCGCCCCACACTGGACGGCGTGGCCGAACAACGCTCCGTCACGATCGAGCTGAATCCGAGAGAGCGCCGTCTCTACGACCGGCTACGCTCGCAGGTGGTCTCCACCAAGGGGCCCGGGAAGCGCTCGGGCATCGGCGATCTGCTCTTCCTGCTGCCGGACCTGACCATCCTCCTGCTTCGGCTGCTCCGCGACGATCGGGTCCCGATCCTGTCGAAGGGCTTCGCGGTCGCCGGAATCGGCTACGTGCTCTCGCCGCTGGACTTCATGCCCGCCGTGCTGCTGGGGCCGGTGGGTCTGATCGATGATCTGGTGATCGTCTCGGCTGCGGTCTCGGCGATGATGAATCACGTGCATCCGGACGTGGTGCGCTCCCACTGGGCGGGGCAGGGCGACGTGCTCGACGTGCTGCACCGCATCAGCGCGTGGACCGAGACGGAGGTGGTGGGCGGTGTCCGGGGCGCGGTCCGTCGCGCGCTGAAGCTGAGACCGCGGCGAGTGCGCTGACTCATCCCTCCGAGACACGCTCCGCCAGTGCCGCACGGTGCTCCCTGGGAATGCGCCGGACGCGTCCCTCCCCGTCGACCGCGGCGTGTTCGGTCGCTCCGGTGGCCAGCAACGTGCCGTCCCGCTCGATCCGATAGGCCATGCGCAGCGAGGCGCCGCGCACCCACTCCAGCCAGGTCACGATCTCGATGCGGTCGTCGAAGCGCGCCGCCTGTCGGTAGTCCAGCTCTGCGTGGGTCACGGCGAAGTGCAGGTCCTCCGCGAGGTACTCCGTGTAGGGGCGATGGTGCTTCTCGAGCCAGGCCACTCTCGCCCGCTCGAAGAAGCGCAGGTAGTTGGCGTGGCGCACGATTCCCATGGCGGCGGTCTCGTAGAACGCGACGCGATGAGGGGTGCGGCTCTCGGCAGCGGTGGACATGCGCGGATGGGGCTGCCGGCTCAGGCGTTGTCCTTGAGCGTGCGGATGCGGCCGAGCTCTGCGGCGCTCCCGGCGCGCATGAAGGGATTGGTGGCCTTCTCCTCACCGATGGTGGACGGGATGGTCATCTCCGCCGGCGTGGCGTCGTGCCAGTCGGCCGCCTTTTTCGAGCGGATCTTCCTGACGGCCTCGTAGCGCGCCTTCAGGGCGTCGTTCTCGGGCTCGACGGTGAGGGCGAATGCGAGGTTCGACTCGGTGTACTCGTGCCCGCAATACACGCGCATCGCGTCGGGCAGCGCGATCAGCTTCTCACAGAGGGCCGAGTACATCTGGCTCGCGTCTCCCTCGAAGAGCCGCCCGCAGCCGCCCGCGAAGAGCATGTCGCCACAGAAGAGGGCGAGGTCATCGTCGAAGACGTAGGCGATGTGACCGGTGGTATGAGCGGGGATGAAGAGCACGCGACCGCGCGCGTTGCCCACCTCGACGCCGTCTCCCTCTTCGACGGGGTGGGTGAGCCCGGGGATCCGGCCCTGATCCGATGCGTGTCCGTAGACCGGGACGCCGTAGCGGTCGACGAGGGCCTGGTTGGCGCCGGTGTGGTCCCAGTGGTGATGGGTGTTCAGGATCTTCGTGAGGGTGGCGCCGCTCGCCTCGATGGCGGCCACGATGGGGGCCTCCTCCGCGGGATCCACGACGGCCGCCTCGCGCGTGTCGGGGCAGACGATCAGGTAGTTGTAGTTGTCACCGAGGGTCGGAATGCGATGGATGTCGAGGGCCATGGGCCAGAGGATATGCAACCAGCGGCGCGCCTGCTGCCCCGCCGACCCGAGCGGAGCGCGTTTCAGAGCAGGCTCAGCTGTTGATCCGGGGCGGCCGCCGCGCTCTCCTCGGCCGCCGCGTCTTCGGCCACCGCGCGCGAGGGCGCGTCAGCCGCCGCGAGCGGCTGGGCGACCTCGGAAGAGGGCGGGCCGTCGGGGGCGGCCTCCCGGATCGGTCCGGCCTTCAGGGCGTCCGTGAGCGCGCGGTCCGCCTCTTCGGGCGAGGCGAACGCCGGACACATGGCGCGGTACTCGCACCAGCCACAGAGTCTGGTGGGGGTGGGCTCCCAGGCCTGCTCGTCCGCGATCCGATCGATCAGCGCCATGGTGTCGCGCCGGAGCGCGGCGAGCTGATCCTGCGATCGGGTCGACGTGCGCACCTGGCCCTTCTGCAGGTAGTGCCAGACCAGGCGCACGGGCTGATCGGGGCCGTACTCCCGCGCGATCCCGATCTGATAGAGGGCGAGCTGGCGATCCTCGTCCAGCTTCTTCTGACTGGGGACGTAGGCGCCGGTCTTGTAGTCCTGGATCTCGATCGCCCCGTCCCGAGCGCGGACCACGCGGTCGATGATGCCCTGGAATCGATACTGGCCGGCCTCGTCCAGCGAGAACACGACGCGCTTCTCGAGGCCGAGACTCTCGTCGTGATCGAAGGGGTAGTGCCGGCGATAGAAGCCGTCCAGGCAGCGTGCGCCGAGATCGCGGTAGTAGTCGACGCTGTAGCCCGCCTTCACGATGCGCGTGCGCTCGGCGTCGAAGTGCTCGTCCCAGAGCGCCTGGTAGCGGGCGAGCACCTGCTCGAGGCTGGGCAGCCGGCCGCGGCCCACGAAGGCGTAGAGTCGTTCCAGGATCTCGTGGACGCGCTTGCCGACGAAGGCCTCGATCCCTTCGCTGGTCTGGGGGATCTCCAGCACGTAGCGGAAGTGGAACTGCTTGGGGCAGTTCTCGAAGCTGGACAGGCGCGAGTGGCTGAAGAGCGGCGGCATGGCGTCCCGAGTTGCGTGCTCGCCGCCATCATAGCGAGCCGGAAGCGGTCCGCGGGCGTGTTCATGAAACCCTGCCGCCTGATTGGCATCCGAGTCGGTCGTCCGCGGGGAGGATCCGTGACGGGCTGCTAGACTCGAGCTGGCTCGTGGGAATGCCACGATCACCGATCGGGCGGGGAAACCCCCGGCGGCCGCTGGGGCCGGGAGATCGAGGATGGCGACGATGGATGGGATGGATGGAAAGTCGACGACCACAGAGGGAGCTGTCGGCGCGGACACCAGGCCCGACGCCTGGACCTGCCCCGACGAGGTGGTCGAAGCTGCGGTCCGAGAGCTCTCGGGCTGTGCGGAGGACGCCCTCTCGCAGGCGGTCTGCCGCGGCATCGTGGACCCCGAGGAGGTGGTGGCCTGGACGGACCGCACCGAACGGCTGCTGCGCTTCCAGTTCGATCGCGAGGAGCTGAGGCGCGAGATTCCGGCCGTGGCGCGCATGCTGCGCGACCTGCTCGTCCAGGTGCAGGTCCCCGCGAACACGAGCGCCGAGGACATCGCCCAGGCCTTCGTGGCCCTGCTGCCGAGGCTGCGCAAGACCATCTCCGACGACGTTGCCGCCGCCTTCGAGGGGGACCCCGCGGCCATCGGATACGAGGAGATCGCGGTCGCCTATCCGGCCATCCGGGCGCTCTCGATCCATCGCATCGCCCACGAGCTCTATCTCCAGGGCGTCCCCCTGATTCCGCGCATCATGAGCGAGTACGCGCACGATCGCACCGGCATCGACATCAACCCGGGTGCTCGGATCGGAAGACACTTCTTCATCGACCACGGCACCGGCGTGGTGATCGGAGAGACCTGCGAGATCGGGAACAACGTCCGCCTCTACCAGGGGGTGACCCTGGGCGCGACGTCTCTCAAGGACAGCAGTGGCCTTCGGGGCAAGAAGCGCCACCCGACCGTCGAGGACGATGTGACCATCTACGCAGGCGCGAAGATCCTGGGGGGGCACACGGTGATCGGCGCCGGCAGCGTGATCGGTGGCAACGTCTGGCTCACCGAATCCGTGCCGCCCGGCTCGCGGGTGATGGCGGAGCCGCCGCGCAACGTGGTGCGCCGCAGCGGCGGCGGCGGTGAGCCCCTGCCGCTCCAGCTGCCCTGGGACGAGTAGCCGGTGCCAGGTCGAGGAGGGAAGGCGATGCGCATGACTCGATTCCGTCACTTCATCGGGGTCCTCGGGCTATTGCTCGGGGTCGCCGTCAGTGTGCCGGCGGCGTCTGTCGCAGAGACCCCGGAGTTCGGCTACGCGCTCGCCCACGAGCTGATGAGCCCCTTCTGTCCGGGCCGCACACTCGCCGCCTGCACCAGCCCCCAGGCCGCCCAGCTGAGGCAGGAGATCCTGCTCATGGAGGCCTCCGGGGCGGCGCGGGAAGAGGTCATCGCCAACCTCGTCTCGCGCTTCGGCGAGGTGATCAAGCCGGCTCCGAAGAAGGAGGGCTGGGGTCTGGCCGCGCACTGGCTGCCGGGGGTGGCGATGCTCGGCGGTGCGCTCCTGGTGGTGGTCGTGCTGCTCAGGATCACCAGGTTCGCGCCGCAGTCCGGCGAGAGGGTCGCCGAGCCCGGCGAGGCCGTTCGAGCAGCGGCACCCGACTCCGACTCCGATCTGGAGGCCGCGATGGAGGCGGAGCTTCGCGCCGCCCGCGAAGCCTGAGAACGCGCCCAGCGAGCGCTCGTCAGTCGCACCTCGACCGCTATCGTTGGGACCGTGAAGATCTATACGAAGCGGGGCGATGGGGGCGAGACGGATCTCTTCGGCGGAGCGCGGGTCGCTAAGGATGATCTGCGCGTCGAGGCGTACGGGGCGGTGGACGAGCTGAATGCCTGCGTGGGCATGGTGATCGCCGCGAGTGCCCAGGACGAGGTGCGGACGGCGCTGCAGCGCGTGCAGAATGTCCTCTTTGATGTCGGCTCGGTGCTGGCTGCGATCCCGGCGGCGCGCGAGAAGGGCAGCGTGGGCGAGGGGGCGACCACCGCCGACGTGGAGGCGCTCGAGACGGCCATCGACCTCGCCGAGTCGGAGCTGCCAGATCTGAGGTCGTTCATCCTGCCGGGCGGCTGCCCGGCGGCAGCGGCCCTGCACGTGGCCCGGACGGTATGCCGGCGCGCCGAGCGCCGGATCGTGGCGAGCCATCGGGTCAGTCCGCTGGCCGAGCCCAACCTGCGCTACGTCAATCGGCTCTCGGATCTGCTCTTCGTCTTCGCACGACTGGAGAACGCACGCGGTGGGATCGGCGACGTGGAGTGGCACCTCGAGAGGCGCTGATCATCGGCCCCGATCGCATGCAGGCCGATGTAGCGCGTCGGTGCTTCGAGGCGGAGGCGCACCGCCGTGCCGACGGCGAGCCCCAGGCCGAACGCCATCAGCAGCGCGATCACGATGTGCTTGAGCAGCTTCGCCACGGGCCCTCCCGGCGGCGCCGACGCCATGCGCAGCGCCCGCTCCGGAGCTGCTAGCGGCTCTCCTCGGCCAGCCGCCGCTCGATCTCGAGACCGATCTCGTCCAGCAGCCTGACGGCCGAGCGCCCCGGGGCCTGCTGGACGCGCTCCGCGATGGCGCGGGCGCCGCCGATCCGATCGATGCCGAAGCTGCCGTAGCGGCGCGCCAGCGCGCCCAGGACGAGCGCTTCGCGGCTGCGGGCGCGTCCTGCCGCGAGACGCCCGCTCGCCTCCAGCGTCGCCCGGTGGGCGTCGATCGCGTCCACCAGCTCGCCGATCCCGGTCCGCTCCGCTGCGCTGGTGAGCAACACGGGCGCGCTCCAACGGTCTTCCTTCGCCGCGGTATCGCGCGAGAGATCGAGGCCGCTCAACAGCTCGCCCCGGGTGCGCTCCGCCGCCGGGCCCTGGTCGGCCTTGTTGACGGCGAAGACGTCGGGCAGCTCCATCAGGCCGGCCTTCATGAACTGCAGCATGTCGCCCGCGCCCGGCTGGGCGACGAAGACCAGCGTATCCACCAATGCGGCCACCTCTGCCTCGCTCTGGCCGACGCCCACAGTCTCCACGAAGACCGAGTCGAAGCAGGCGGAGAGGATGGAGACCGACGCCCAGGTGGCGTCCGCGAGGCCGCCGAGACGATCGCGGGCCGCCATGGAGCGCAGGAAGACGCCGGGCTCGCGCGCCTGAGCGCCCAGGCGCATCCGATCGCCGAGCAGGGCGCCGCCGCTTCGCTGGCTGGAGGGATCGACGGCGACGATGCCGACGGTGCGATTGCGCCGACGCAGCTCTTCTACGAGCGCGTTCATCAGTGTGGACTTGCCAGCGCCGGGTGCGCCAGTCAGTCCGACGCGCAGCGCGCCGCTCCCCTCACCGCCGCGCTCGAGCGCATCCAGCAGGCACAGCGCCGCCTCGCGACGATCCGGGCGTTGGTCGTCGACGAGATTGAGCGCTCGACTGATGGCCGAGCGCTCGCCCTTCGAGAGCCCGTCTAGCAGCTGGTCGGCCAGCGCCTGGGCATCCATTCAGCGCGTCCTCGGCGTACAGGCCTCTGTGGATCGAGCATCGATCAAGCGCCCTCGGCCACGAGGGTGGTGATCTCGTCCATGATCTGTCCGAGGGCGAAGTCCTTGGGCGTGTAGACGCGCCGGACGCCGGCCTTCTCCAGCTCGGCGGCATCCTCCTCGGGGATGATGCCGCCGACCACCACCGGGAGATCGCCGAGGCCTTCCTTCTCGAGGCCGCGCAGCACGTCGACGACGAGCACGCCATGCGAGCCCGAGAGGATCGAGAGGCCGATCACGTGTACGCCTTCGTCGCGGGCGGATTGAACGATCTCATCGGGTGTGAGGCGGATTCCGTCGTAGACCACCTCCATGCCCACGTCGCGTGCCTTGACCGCGATCTGCTCGGCGCCGTTGCAGTGCCCGTCGAGCCCGGGCTTGCCCACCAGCAGCTTCAGCGGCCGGCCCAGCTCGGTCGCCAGGCCGCGCACGCGCTCCCGCACCGCGGCGGTGTCGCCGCTGGCGCGCGCGGCCTCTCCCGCCGCCACGCCGGTCGGAGCGCGGTACTCGCCGAAGCGGCGCCGCAGCGCGTCGGCCCACTCGCCGGTGGTGACGCCGGCCTGGGCGGCGCGGATCGAGACGGGCATCACGTTGGCGCCGGAGGCCAGGGCGTCGTCGAGCTCGCGCAGGGCGTCGCGCACCTCGGCCTCGGCGCGCCGGGAGCGGAAGGCCCGCAGCGACTCGCCTGTCTCCTGACGGACCATCCGGCGCAATGTG